>NZ_AP027058.1:331129-662259 GCF_027925025.1 Limnohabitans sp. MORI2 | reverse complement strand
CCCAAGCCACATTACAAGAAGAGCGTGAGCGTTTGTTATGGCAGATCACGGAGGTTGACAAACTCAATCCCGCCGAAGACGAGTGGGATGAGCTCAACAGCCAACACACGCGCCTGTCAAACGCGCAAGCCCTGATGGATGCCGCACATGCCGCCATTCAAGCGCTGGAAGACGACGACAGCGGTGCGCTGCGCATGCTGGCCAAAGCCCAAGACACGTTGCAAGACCAAACCGATGTGGAGCCTGAGTTCACATCGTTGGTCGACGTGCTGGCCTCTAGCCTCGCGCAAGCAGGTGATGTGGCGCATTCGCTCAACGCTTATTTGGGCCGCACCGAACTCGACCCCGCACGCTTACAAACACTCGACGACCGCATGTCTCTGTGGATGTCGTTGGCGCGTCGCTTCAAGCGCACACCCCAAGAGTTGCCCGCTTTGTACCAAGAGTGGAAAACTCGTTTGACGCAGCTCGATGCCGCCACAGACCTTGAAGCGCTTGAGGCCACAGAAGCCAAAGCTGCTGCCACGTACCAAACAGAAGCCCGCAAAATTTCGCAAGCCCGCACACAAGCTGCGCCCAAGCTGGCCACCGCCATCACCCAAGCCATGCAGGGCTTGGGCATGCAAGGCGGCCGCTTTGAGGTGCAACTCGACAAGACCGAACAACCCACAGCCAGCGGGCTGGAGAGCATCACCTTCTTGGTGGCAGGCCACCCCGGCAGCACGCCGCGACCTGTGGGCAAGGTGGCCTCGGGCGGCGAACTGTCACGCATTGCCTTGGCCATCGCCGTGACCACCAGCGAGCTGGGCACGGCGCAAACCCTCATCTTTGACGAGGTCGATTCGGGCGTGGGCGGTGCTGTGGCCGAGACGGTGGGCCGCTTGATGAAACAACTCGGCAAAGACCGTCAAGTGCTGGCTGTGACCCACTTGCCGCAAGTCGCTGCGTGCGCGGACCATCACTTGGTGGTATCCAAACACAGCGATGCGCAGGGCACATCCAGTCAAGTCACCGCGCTTGGAGCCGATGCCAGAGTGAACGAAATTGCACGCATGTTGGGCGGCGAAAAAGTGTCAGACACCACCCTCGCCCATGCGCGTGAGATGCTACAAACCTCTGCAAAAACGGGTAAAAAATGAAACAAGAACTGGTGCTCATCACAGGCATGTCGGGCTCAGGCAAGTCCGTGGCCTTGAACGCCCTAGAAGATGCAGGCTACTACTGTGTGGACAACCTGCCACCTGAGTTGTTGCTGCCGTTTGTACAGCTGGAAGAGCAACAAAGCATCAGCAAAGTGGCCATTGCGATGGACGTGCGCAGCGCTAACTCCTTGCCATTGGTCCCTGCACAGCTGGCACATTTGCGCTTAATGGACGTGGATGTGCGTTTGTTGTTTTTGGATGCCACCACTGAAATTTTGGTGCACCGTTTTTCAGAAACACGCCGCCGCCATCCACTATCGCGCCAAGATGGCCAAGATGTGGTTCGCGATCAACAACGTGACTTGGTCGAGGCCATTGAACACGAGCGTGAGCTCTTGTCTGAGCTGCGCGAAGAGTCACACATCATCGACACCAGCTTGTTGCGCAGCAGCAAGTTGCAGGGCTATATCAAGTCACTCATTTCGGCTCCGGCCACGCAACTGACGTTGATGTTTGAATCCTTCGCGTTCAAGCGCGGCATTCCCGTGCATGCTGACTACGTGTTTGACGTGCGCATGCTGCCCAACCCGCATTACGAACCCGCTCTGCGGCCACTCACTGGGCGTGATGCGCCCGTGGCTGATTGGCTAGCCGAACACGGCGCAGTAGAAAAAATGGCCAGCCAAATTTCAGACTTCATGAACACGTGGCTGCCTGACCTCAACCTTGACCACCGCAGCTATGTGACCGTGGCCATTGGCTGCACCGGTGGGCAACACCGCTCGGTGTATTTGGTGGAGTTGCTGTCTAAGCGTTTTGCCAAAGAGTGGGTCACGCTCAAGCGTCACCGCGAACTCGACATCGCGCCTTAATTCGTCAGCAATTTGCGCACAGGTGCTGGCAGGCCCAGCGCGGGCCAATCGGCATGAGCTACCCACTGCCCCTCACCCATCGCCGCGTCCAACTTCACAGCACTTGGCACATTCAGCTGAACCGGATGTAAGTGCAAATCTTTGTGCGTCAGCACATGCTTGAACACCGTGCCTTCGTGCAGCTGTGTGCGGTACTTGGCAGGCAAAGCTGCCAGCAAAGCTTCAAAACTCTCAAACACTGGCAAGCAATACAAGCCCGCCCAAACCCCAGTTTGCGGACGTTGCATGAGCCACACATCGCCATCGGCTGTGACAGCGTGTAACAACCACAACTGCTCAGACGTTCGTTTAAGTTTGCGTGTTTTGACAGGATAGGCCTCGGGCTGGCTTTCGGCCTTGGCCACGCACGCATCGGACACAGGGCATTGTGCGCATTGCGGTTTTTTAGGCGTACACACGGTCGCCCCCAAATCCATCACGCCTTGGGTGTAGCGAGGCATGGCGTTTGTCACATCGCGCTGAGGCAACATGGTTTGAGCGATGGCCCAGAGCTCTTTCTCGACCTTCGATGATGCCAAGTCGTCTTTGAAACCCAAATAACGTGTGAGCACGCGTTTGACGTTGCCATCCAAAATGGCAATGGGCTCACCAAAGCACAGCGAGGCCACGGCCGCTGCGGTAGATCGGCCAATGCCAGGCAAGGTTTGCAAGGCTTCAGCACTGCGTGGAAACACACCACCATGCAACGCCACCACATCTTGCGCTGCACGATGCATATTGCGGGCGCGGCTGTAGTAACCCAAACCACTCCATAGCCCCAACACTTCGTCTTGATGTGCCGCAGCCAAATCAGCCACGGTAGGAAAACGCGCCATGAAACGTGCAAAGTATTCGCGCACCGTGACCACTTGCGTTTGTTGCAGCATGATTTCCGAGAGCCACACGGCATAGGGGTCTTGCGTGTTTTGCCACGGTAGGTCGTGGCGACCATGCTTTTTCTGCCACGCCACCACGGTGTCGCCAAAACTGTTTTTCTTCGTCATGGTTTTTGGCACACGGGGCAGTAATAAGTTGAGCGCTGCCCTTGCTGAATGCGGCGGATCGTTGTGCCGCACACGCGGCAGGGCTCGCCCGCACGGTCGTACACATGGGCTTCGAGTTGAAAGTAGCCGTTTTTGCCATCGGCGGCTGAGAAGTCGCGCAAGGTGCTGCCGCCTTTTTTCACCGCACGTGCCAACACGTCCATCACAGCTAAGCGCAGCTTTTCTGCACGCGGACGGCTGATGCACTCAGCGCGTGTGGTGGGGCGAATACTTGCCAAGAACAACGCTTCAGACGCATAAATATTGCCCACACCGACCACCAGCTCACCAGCCAACAGCACTTGTTTGATGGGCGCTTTGCGTTTGCGCAAACCTGCATGAAACGCATCCAGCGCAAAACCACCGTTCAAAGGCTCCACGCCCAAGTGGCCCAGCAGCTTGACGGCCTCGGCACTTTGCTCGCTCGGCGCAAACACCACCGCACCGAATCGGCGTGGGTCGTTCAGACGCAAGAGACCTTGCGTGGTGTCTAAATCAAAGTGGTCATGGGCTTGTGGTGCGCTACGGTCATTGCCAAACAACAAACTACCTGACATGCCTAAATGCCACAGCAACAGGCCATCGTCGAGATCAACCAGCAAGTATTTGCCACGGCGGCGCACACCCAGTACACGACGACCAATCAGCGACTTGGGCTCGCACCCCAAAGGCCAGCGCAGTGGCTTGCCCACACGCACCCCAATCACGCGCGCACCCGCAATGCGGTCGGCAAAGCTCAGACGGGTCACTTCGACTTCGGGCAATTCAGGCATGGGTGGGCAGAAAAAATTAGTCAGCGATTATGATGCGGGCATGAAATTCCCCTTGTCTGCTGCACGTCTTTGGGCCTTACGCCTGGCGCTTTTAACGGCTGCGTCTTGCGCTACGCCTGTCCTCAGTTACGCCAAAACCGATGCAACCGAGAAGGTCGAGAACTCCGCCATGACCGGCGAGTTGCTTTATGAAATTCTGCTCGGCGAAATGAATTTACGTCACGGCGAAGCTGTGGCTGGGTTCTCGCTGCTGCTGGATGCAGCACGCAAATCCAACGATGTGCAACTGTATGACCGTGCCGTAGAAATCGCGCTACAGGCCCGTTCAGGTGATGGCGCCTTAATGGCTGCTCGCGCGTGGTCGAACGCATGGCCCCAAGACCGTAAGGCCAACAACCAATTGCTGCAAATTTTGATTGCTCTGAACCAAGTGTCTGAGAGCTTAGAGCCACTCAAAAAAGAAATCAGCCTCGCACCTGATGCCGAACGAGACACCAGCATCAACCTTATTCCTCGGCACTATGCGCGTGTAACAGACAAGAAAAGTGCCACCCAAGTCGCACAGCAAGCACTTGATCCGTATCTGACAAAGAGCACCTCCACAGGCGCTATCGCATGGACAAGCATCGGTCGCATGCGCTTGGCGAGCAATGAGATACCTGCAGCCCTTGACGCTGTCAAAAAAGGCCTTGCGGCCGACAAGAAGGCTCAAGGTCCGCTGTTGCTCGCCATGGAGCTGATGAGCAAGAAAGTCACAGATGCTGAGGCCTTGGTACAACAAGGTTTGCGTCAACAAGACAGTACCGAAATGGCCATGAGCTATGTACGCGTCTTGATCGAACTCGAACGCTACCCAGAAGCGACTGAAAAACTGCAAGCCATCACGCGCAAGAATCCCAAGCTGGCAGATGCTTGGCTGGTGCTGGGATCGTTGCAGTTTGAACAGGGCCAAGACCAAGAAGCCGAAGCTTCGCTGGCTCGATACGTCAACCTTGCCACCACTACCCCAACCGACACCAGCACCCGAGGCTTAAACCAAGCCCAAACACGCCGTGCTGCGTTGTTGGCACGGCAAGGCAAGATGGGTGAAGCGCGTGAACTGATTCATCAAATTCCAGCCAATAGCGCCGACGAACAACGCAACCGTGTACTTGCCGAAGTTCAACTGTTGCGCGACCACCGTCAATGGCAAGCTGCCTTTGATTTGCTAGCAGCCAATCACGGTGATGACATCGACTTGATCTACGAGCAAGCCATGCTGGCCGAAAAGCTCAACAAGCTGGACGAAATGGAGAAACTTTTGCGTCATGTCATTGCGCAAAACCCCAGCTATTACAACGCATACAACGCCTTGGGTTTCTCACTGGCGGACCGCAACATTCGCTTGCCAGAAGCCAAGCAGCTCATTGTCAAAGCCCTGACGTTTGCACCTGACGATCCCTTCATCACCGACAGCTTGGGTTGGGTGGAGTTTCGCTTGGGCAACTTAGGTGCTGCACTGAGCCATTTGCAAAAAGCCTACAAAGACCGTGCAGACGCTGAGATTGCCGCTCACTTGGGCGAAGTGCTATGGAAGATGAAGCGCCAAGACGAAGCCCTCAAAGTTTGGCGCGAAGGCTTGAACACAGCCCCCAACAACGAGACTTTGCAAGAAACCTTGCAGCGCCTCAAACCCGCGCTGTAAACCATGCGCGTTTGGTGGATTGCTTTGCTGATGGGTACCTTGCTGACTGGCTGCACCACGCCTAACCGCACAACCAAGCCTTTCAGCGCAGAGCAAGTCAACGCACCTGAATGGCAAGGCCGCATCAGCGTGCAAGTATTGGGCGATGCCCCCTCCTCCATGAGCGCTAGTTTTTTACTGCGCGGCGATGCGAAAAATGGCGAGCTAGATTTGTATTCCCCCTTAGGCACCACACTTGGCGCACTGCAATGGACACCGCAGTTAGTGCAACTCAGCGATGGCGGCAAGCACCAGTACTTCAACTCACTGGCAGAACTCACAGAAAAAACCACAGGCGCAGCATTGCCCGTTGAAGCCATCTTTGGATGGCTTCAAGGCCAACAGATCAATGCCACGGGCTGGCAGGCCGATTTATCGAACATGTCACAAGGCTCACTGTCTGCACGCCGTACAGAACCAGCGCCCGAAGTGACGCTGCGTATCAAAATCGACCCGTAAACCATGCGCTCGCTCCACAACGTCTTAGCACCTGCCAAGCTCAACCTGTTTTTGCACATCACAGGGCGGCGTGACGACGGCTATCACTTGCTGCAATCGGTCTTCATGCTGATTGACTGGTGCGACACGCTGCACTTTGATGTGCGTGACGACGGCGTGATTGAGCGTGAAGACCTCAATGTGACACTGCCCCCAGACGACTTGGTTATGCGCGCCGCGCAATCGTTGCAACGCGCCAGCGGGACGTCTTTGGGCGCACACATAGCGATTGAAAAACACATCCCCGCCCAAGCCGGCATGGGCGGCGGCTCATCCGATGCTGCCACCACGCTGCTGACCCTCAATCGGCTGTGGGGATTGAACTGGCCTTTATCTAAGCTCATGCCTTTGGGGTTGGCTTTAGGCGCAGATGTACCGTTTTTCTTGGGCGGCCACAACGCTTGGGTGGAGGGTATTGGCGAAAAAATCACCCCCATTGAGCTACCTAAAACGCGCTTTGCCGTGGTCAAACCCAACTCTGGTTTGGAGACTGCAAAAATTTTTCGCCATCCAGAGTTGGAACGGGCCACAGAAACTGCTACAATGTCGGTCTTCGCTGTTGATCCTTATGGCTTCGGCCGTAATGACTTGCAGCCAGTGGCTCAGGCGCTGTGCCCAGAGATCACCGAAGCCCTTCAATGGCTCGGCTCTCACGGATTAAGCCCACGCATGACCGGTTCTGGCAGCGCAGTATTTGCTCAGCTAACTAGTGGCGCGTTGATTGATTCAGCCCCACACAACTGGCAAATGCGGATATGCAGCAATCTGGCAGTTCATCCGCAAGCGGGATGGGCAGCTAGCGAAAGTTAACGGTTGGTCGCTGCAAAGCGCTTGACCTGTGTAGGGGATTCGCCAAGTTGGTTAAGGCACCGGATTTTGATTCCGGCATTCCGAGGTTCGAGTCCTCGATCCCCTGCCAAACTCTTTCAAGAGCACTTATGTCGACCCACACCCCCGACTTCATGGTATTTACTGGCAACGCCAATCCCACTTTGGCTGCCGAAATTGCAAACCACCTCGGCATCGAAGTTGGCGCAGCTCATGTGGGTCGCTTCTCTGACGGTGAAGTCACCGTTGAAATCAACCAAAACGTGCGCGCCCGCGATGTGTTCGTGGTGCAAAGCACATGCGCTCCCACCAACGAAAGCTTGATGGAATTGCTGATCATGGTCGACGCTTTGAAGCGCGCCTCAGCAGAGCGCATCAGCGCGGTCATCCCCTACTACGGCTATGCCCGTCAAGACCGCCGCCCACGTTCAAGCCGTGTGCCAATTTCTGCCAAACTTGTGGCGGACTTGCTGCAAACAGCAGGCGTGGCCCGCGTGTTGACCATGGACTTGCACGCTGACCAAATCCAAGGCTTCTTCAACGTCCCTGTTGACAACATCTACGCCTCCCCTGTTTTGTTGGGCGATTTGCGCACCAAGAACTACGACGACTTGATCGTTGTGTCACCCGATGTGGGTGGCGTGGTGCGTGCTCGTGCATTGGCCAAGCAACTCGGTTGCGACTTGGCCATCATCGACAAGCGTCGCCCCAAAGCCAACGTGTCTGAAGTGATGAACGTCATTGGCGACATCGAAGGCCGCAACTGCGTGATCATGGACGACATGATCGACACCGCCGGCACTTTGGTCAAAGCCGCTGAAGTCTTGAAAACACGTGGCGCTAAGAAGGTGTACGCCTACTGCACACACCCCATCTTCTCTGGCCCTGCGATTGAACGCATTGCCAAAGGCGATGCCCTCGACGAAGTCGTGGTGACCAACACCATTCCTTTGAGCGAAGCTGGCCGCGCCTGCAAGAAAATTCGCCAACTCACTGTGGCTCCGTTGATCGCCGAAACGATCCAACGCATTGCCAGCGGTGAGTCGGTCATGAGTTTGTTCTCCGACCAAGACCAGCTGTTCTAACAGCAGCGTTCAAGTCGTCGAACATCGACCCCGGGCTGCATTCATGCAGCCTATTTTTAAAACTGGAGCCACACTGGTCGCGGTGGGTTCTTACTGGAGTTAATTATGAAATTTGTCGCTTTTGAGCGCGCTAAGCAGGGAACGGGTGCGAGCCGCCGTCTGCGTATCACTGGTCGTACACCTGGCATCGTCTACGGTGGCGCTACTGAACCTTCATTGATCGAAATCGATCACAACGCTTTGTGGCACGCTTTGAAGAAAGAAGCTTTCCACGCTTCTGTCTTGCAAATGGAATTGAACGGCAAAACAACCGAAGTGTTGTTGCGCGACGTGCAATACCACCCCTACAAGCAACTCGTTTTGCACATCGACTTCCAACGCATCGATGGCAACACCAAGATGAAGAAAAAAGTGCCTGTGCACTACTCTGGCGAAGAGAACTCTCCCGCTGTGAAAGCAGACCACTGCTTGATCAACCACATCGCCACTGAATTGGAAGTCTCTTGCATGCCCAAAGACTTGCCCGAATTCATCGCTGTGGACTTGAGCGGCTTGACCAAAGGTCACTCTTTGCACGTCAACGACATCACCTTGCCCGCAGGCGTGACTGTTGTGACACACGGCAAATCCAACCCCGTGTTGGTGGCTGTTGTTGCAACGAAAGAAGAAGCAGCACCTGCCGCTGCCGAAGCTGCTGACGATAAAAAGAAAAAATAATCTCTTTGTAGATTGTTGCAACGGCCCACCTCGGTGGGCCGTTTTCATTGGTGCACACTCATTGATAATTCACACATGATCAAGCTCATTGTTGGCCTGGGCAACCCTGGCACTGAATACGAAGCCACGCGGCACAACGCAGGTTTTTGGTGGGTGGATACCGCCGCGCGTGACCTCAAAGTCTCACTCCAGCCCGATCGTTCGTACCATGGCTTGGTGGCGCGTACATCTGTCAAAGGCGAAAACGTGTGGCTGCTCGAGCCTCAAACCTTCATGAACCTCTCAGGCAAGTCGGTGGGAGCTTTGGCACGTTTCTTCAAAATTCAGCCGCAAGAAATTTTGGTGGTGCACGACGAGTTGGACATCACGCCCGGCGAAGCCAAACTCAAACTCGGCGGCAGCCATGCGGGCCACAATGGCCTGCGCGATATTCATGCACAGCTCGGCACAGACCAATACTGGCGACTGCGCATTGGCATTGGCCACCCCGGTGTGAAATCAGAGGTTGCAAATTGGGTGCTGAAAAAACCAGCACCTGACCAACGCACCGCCATTGAGGACTGCATCACACGCACCAGCTTGGCCTTGCCGCATTTGCTTGCGGGCGACATGGTGAAAGCCACGCAAATGATTCACACCGCCAAGCCGCCCCGGCCCAAACCACCTCGGCCAGCGACGCTGCCTGGCACTGAGAAAGCGGGAGCTGCTGATGCTGAAAAAACACAAGCCAAAGGGGATGAGCGCACCTGAGCTTTGGGCTGCCATGTTTTTCATGGCAACGCTCATGAACTCAACAGCCTTAGCCGATACGGTCTACCGCTGCGGTGAGGCCTACAGCACATCCAGCCAATGCGCGAACACAGCAGCGACAGAAGTTAAACCCAGCTCGGTGCTGCACACCACTGGACAAGACAAAAACAACATCGCTACCCATGAGTTGCGCGAAGCGCAATCTCTCGAAAAACAACGCGTGCAATCCGAGCGTCAAGCGGCGCAATCCGCCCCGATCAGGCTGAACACGCTCCCTCTAGCGCCTGCAAACCCCGTGAGTCACGAGTCGCTCACAAACATCCCCAAACGCCACGGCAAGCACAGCCGTCAACCCAACAGCCCTTACTTCACCGCCGTGGACCCAACTGCACCCAAAAAGAAAAGCACCGCCAAAGCGGTGCCTGCTAACGCTAGCCCCTAGCATCAATCCCGAGGTTGAATCATTGTGCGGCCTGCTGCAACAACCGAAACTTCGCCAGCAACGCATCGCGCCCCTCGACCCGTTCAGGGTTGACGGGAATACACGCCACGGGACACACCTGCACACATTGAGGCTCATCGAAATGGCCCACGCACTCGGTGCATTTGTCGGGGTTGATTTCGTAAATCTCGGGCCCCAGAAAGATAGCTTCGTTCGGGCACTCGGGCTCACACACATCGCAGTTGATGCATTCGTCGGTGATCATCAAGGCCATAAAAAATCCGTCAGTGGGCTAAGTAAAAGCCAATTATCCCGCAGCGATTTAGGCCACACCGTTGGTATGTGTTTGTGGGGTTAGTTGCTCACGTGCCTCAAGCAAACGCTTTTGGCTGTACACAGGCTGATCAGGCAAATCGGCCAAGTGCGCTGCATCGGCCCAGAGCTTTATGTGCAGCCCACCATCTCGCCAAGCCACTTGGTTGAGCCCAGCATTAGGAATGTCACACACACGCGGGCCGCTGAGCGACAAGGCCTGCGCATGACGCCAGACCATGTCGAGCACGCCGCCATGCGTGACCACCACCACATGCTCACCGGCGTATTGCTGGGCAAGGTCTTGTAGCGTGGCAATCACACGGTCGTGAAAGACTCGTGTGCTCTCAGCACCCTGAACCGCATCGTCTGCATCAAAGGCCAACCAGCGCTGCCAAGCCTCAGGGTATTGGGCTTGAATGTCGGAGCTGCGCATGCCTTCAAACATGCCGTAGCACTGTTCACGCAAACCTGCATTCAAGATGCAGGTGTGGCCCAACACTTCGGCCACAGGTTGGGCCGTTTGCTGGGCACGAAGTAAGTCGCTGCTGATGAGTCGGGTGGGTACACGGCCCTGCGCTTGCCATTCGCCCAAAGCTTGCACCATGCGAGTTTTCAAACGTTGTGCTTGTTCAAAACCCATGTCATTCAATGGCACATCCAACTGACCTTGAAACCTCAGCTCGCGGTTCCACGCGGTCTCGCCGTGGCGAATGAGCAAAAAGTCAGTCATGGCGATCTGTGCAAGCGATACGAGCTATCGGTACTGAAGTAGTTTCAGCAACCAAGCTTACTGAGCGGCGCGCTTGGCCAACAGACGCTTGTAGACGCCCGCAGACACCAAGTTTTTGCCATCGTCGCCTGCACCCAGCAATGAAATTTCACGCACAAAGGTGCTGGAGATGAATTGGTATTTGGCGCTGGGCGTGAGGAATACGGTTTCAACCTCAGGCATCAGTTCGCGGTTCATGCCAGCGAGCTGAAACTCGTAGTCAAAGTCGGTCACAGTACGCACACCGCGCACCATCACGGTGGCGTTGTGGCTGCGCACAAAATCGCGAGCCAAACCCGTGAAAGGCACCACTTCCACTTGAGGGTGCGCAGCCATGGCTTCGCGCGCCATGTCCATGCGCTCATCCAAAGTGAACAAGGTCTTCTTGTGGTGCGCTGTGGCCACTGCCAAGATGACTTTGTCAAACATCGCTGCGGCGCGCAACAGGATGTCTTCATGGCCCAAGCTGATGGGGTCAAAGGTGCCGGGGTAAATGGCGACAACGTGCTTGGACATGCGATGCTCCTGTGTCTTTCTAAGAATCGATTCTGATTATGCAATTGGGCGCAGCAAGTGCGCATGCACCGCCCCCGCCTTCAGATGACGGTGCAGCGAAAGACCCATCGGCGCTAACTGCTCATCCGTCCACGCCACAGGTGCTTCGAGGTACACATACCCATCGACCTTGACGGCTTTGACAGCCGCTTGCAAGGCGGGTTCAAACAACGCGCCATCAAACGGCGGATCAATGAAGATCAAGTCCACGCTCGCAGCACTGAGCTGCCTCAAGCAAGCCACGCCATCGGTACGCAACACATGCACATTGTTGGCCTTGAGACGATTGACTTGGGTGCTGAGCTGCGCCACCAAAGCAGGGTCAAGCTCGCACACCTGCACATGGGCCGCGCCGCGCGAGGCAGCTTCAAAACCCAAGGCGCCTGTGCCCGCAAATGGATCTACACAGCGCCAGCCCACGAGCGACTGACCAAGCCAGTTGAACAAGGTCTCACGCACACGGTCGGGCGTGGGGCGCAGGCCAGGCTTAAGGGCCACGGGCAATTTGGTGCGGCGCCATTCGCCACCAATGATGCGCACCTCGCCAGCACCTTTGTGTCGCTTCTCGGCGACAGGTTTGGCGGGAGGGGTGTTGAAAGATTTGGGTGTGCGGGTTTTCATAGAATGGACCGATTCTAGAAACCCCCACACATGTTTAGCTTCTTCAAGAAAAAAAACGCTGATCAGCCTGCGGCAGACGCCAAGAGCAGCAACACAGCGGCATCCGCAAACGCTGCCTCATCCGAAGCCCCCCCACAACAAATGCCAGCGGAGCGCCCCCGCGCGAGCTGGATGGCTCGCTTGGGCCACGGCCTGCGTCGCACAGGCCAAAGCATCAGCACGGTGTTCACTGGCACCAAGATTGATGACGATCTTTATGAAGAACTAGAAACCGCCCTGCTCATGGCCGATGCTGGCGTGCAAGCCACCGAGTATTTGCTCAAAGACTTGAAGCAGCGCGTCAAAGACACCGCCACGACTGAGCCATCGGCCGTCAAAGCCTTGCTGGCCGCCTCCATCGCCCAACTGCTCAAGCCGCTCGAACAGCCACTCACCATTGGTGCGCACAAACCCACCGTCATCATGGTGGCTGGCGTGAACGGTGCAGGTAAAACCACGTCCATTGGCAAGCTCACCCGCCATTTGAGCGACAGCGGTGCTTCGGTGTTACTGGCCGCGGCCGACACCTTCCGCGCCGCCGCCCGCGAGCAACTGGCCGTATGGGCCACACGCAACACAGTAGAAATCGTCAGCCAAGAAGGCGGCGACCCCGCCTCTGTGAGCTTTGACGCCGTCACCGCAGGCCGCGCACGCGGCAAAGACGTGGTGCTGGTTGACACCGCAGGCCGCCTGCCCACCCAGCTGCACCTGATGGAAGAGCTGAAAAAGATCAAACGCGTGGTGCAAAAGGCCGATGAAACTGGCCCGCATGAAGTGCTGCTGGTGATTGATGGCAACACCGGCCAAAACGCGCTGGCTCAGGTCAAGGCCTTTGACGAAGCGTTGGGGTTGACCGGCCTCATCGTCACCAAGCTCGATGGCACTGCCAAAGGTGGCGTACTGGCAGCCATCGCACTGTGGGGTCAAGGCCGCGCAGCAGCAGGTGGCTCAACTGTGCCTGTGTATTTCATTGGTGTGGGCGAAGCCGTGGAAGACCTCGAAACCTTCAACGCCCAAGAGTTTGCCGATGCCCTCTTGGGCTGAGGTTTAGTCTCGCCTCAAAACACCTTGGAGGCTCTCGCGCCAGCGGCCGCAGCGCTCATGCGCCTCCACCACGGGGTAGCTGTCCATGCGGCCTTGCTTACGCGTGAGCGGCGGCTGGATGTAATAGCCCAAGCCACAGCGCAAATGGGTTTCAGAAGAGTCGGAATGAAGCACATGCGCGCAGCTCTTGCAGCACTGCACAGCAATTCGCTCCAAGGTCATGGGGGGCATAAAGGGCTCCTTAAATACTGTGATTAAATTCAGTATATGTTAAAAAACACAGTACCTCAACACCTTCTCGATTCACGGGTAAACCCCTAAAATACGCAAGGTTTAGCACTCACCACCCATGAGTGCTAATATACGTTTTAGTTATCCGAAAGGACTAATTCAATGACTGCAATCACACAACAGCAACTCGCCGTTTCCAATCCTTGGGCACTGGTTCCGTCGCTGGGCAACCTCGATGCCTACATCAGTGCTGCCAACCGCTTGCCCATGCTCACGCCAGAGCAAGAGCAGGAGTTTGCGCGTCAACTCAAAAACAACAACGACCTCGAAGCCGCTGGAAAGCTGGTGCTCTCGCACCTGCGTTTGGTGGTGTCGGTGTCACGCCAATACTTGGGCTACGGTCTGCCCCACGCTGACCTGATTCAAGAAGGCAACATTGGTTTGATGAAAGCCGTCAAACGCTTTGACCCAGATCAGGGCGTGCGTCTGGTCAGCTACGCGCTGCACTGGATCAAAGCTGAAATTCACGAATACATCTTGCGCAACTGGCGTTTGGTCAAAGTGGCCACCACCAAAGCCCAACGCAAACTGTTCTTCAACCTGCGTTCGATGAAGCAAGGCTTCAAGGCCGACGCCACCGAAGCCACGCATCGCAACAGCCTCAACACCCAAGAAGTCGAGGCCGTGGCCAGCAAGCTCAACGTCAAGCCCGAAGAAGTGTTGGAAATGGAAATGCGCATGGCCGGCGGCGATGTGTTGCTCGACCCAACGCCCAACGAAGAAAGCGATGAAGCCTTTGGCCCCATCGCCTACTTGACCGATGTGAACCACGAGCCCACTGCCATGATTGCCGCACACCAACGCGATGTGCTGGCGTCTGACGGCATCGCCGCTGCACTCAATGTGTTGGACGAACGCAGCCGCCGCATCGTGGAAGAGCGCTGGCTCAAAGTGCAAGACAACGGCTCGGGCGGCATGACACTGCACGAGTTGGCTGCCGAATACGGCGTGAGCGCCGAACGCATTCGCCAAATCGAAGTGGCAGCCATGAAGAAGATGAAAGCGGCTTTGGCTGAATACGCTTAAGGCTTAATTGCTGAATGCTGGAATGCCCGTGATGGCACGTCCCAAGATCAGCGCATGCACATCATGTGTGCCCTCGTAGGTGTTGACCACTTCTAGGTTTACCAAATGGCGGGCGACACCAAACTCATCGCTGATGCCATTGCCACCCATCATGTCGCGGGCCAAACGTGCAATGTCCAAGGCCTTGCCGCAGCTGTTGCGCTTCAAGATAGACGTCAAGTCCACTGAGGCTGTCCCCTCATCTTTCATGCGTCCTAAGCGCAAGCAGCCTTGCAAGCCCAAAGAAATTTCGGTCAGCATGTCAGCCAACTTCTTTTGAATCAGTTGGTTGGCCGCCAAAGGGCGGCCAAACTGTTGACGGTCCATCACGTATTGGCGTGCACGGTGGAAGCAGTCTTCAGCAGCGCCCAAAGCGCCCCAGGCGATGCCATAGCGCGCACTGTTCAAACAGGTGAACGGGCCTTTCAAACCACGCACATCGGGGAAGGCGTTTTCTTCTGGCACAAACACCTCGTCCATCACGATCTCGCCAGTGATGGATGCACGCAAACCCACCTTGCCGTGCACGGCGGGGGCGGTCAAACCCTTCCAGCCTTTTTCCAAAATGAAGCCGCGAATCGCGCCTGCATCGTCTTTGGCCCACACCACAAACACATCGGCAATCGGGCTGTTGGTGATCCACATCTTGGCCCCTGAGAGCGAATAACCCCCTGCCACTTTTTTAGCACGCGTGATCATGCTGCCGGGGTCTGAGCCGTGGTTGGGTTCGGTCAACCCAAAGCAACCAATCCACTCTCCCGTGGCCAGCTTGGGCAAGTACTTTTGTTTTTGGGCTTCAGAGCCAAACTCGTGGATGGGCACCATCACCAAAGACGATTGCACACTCATCATCGAACGATAGCCCGAGTCCACGCGCTCCACCTCACGCGCCACCAAGCCGTAGCAGACGTAGTTCAAACCAGCGCCGCCATAGGCCTCAGGGATCGTGGCACCTAAGAGGCCCAGCTCACCCATTTCACGAAAAATCGATGCGTCCATTTTTTCGTGACGGAAAGCCTCTAACACACGCGGGGCCAAACGCTCTTGGCAGTAAGAAGCTGCCGCCTCTTTGACTTGACGCTCTTCGTCCGTCAATTGGGCATCAAGTTGGAAGGGGTCTTCCCAAGAAAAACTAGAACTCGCCATTGGATGATTTCTTTATGCAAATATTTTGAAAATGAAAGAATCAGTCTAGCTTAGCGCCAGACAGTTTCACCACGCGCTCCCAAACTGGGAATTCGCTTTTGTACACAGCAGAGAACTGCTCAGGCGTATTGCCCACAGGCATGAAGCCCATCTTGTTGATGCGCTCTTGTGTTTCTGGCAACGCCACGATGGCCCGCACTTCTGCAGATACGCGTTGCACCACATCGTTTGGCGTCTTAGCGGGGGCGGCCATCGCAATCCAACCCGTCACACGGAAGATGTCGTCTTTGAACCCTTGCTCACGCATCGTAGGAACGGTGGGCAACACACTCATACGCTGCTCACCAGTCACAGCGATCGAACGCAGCTTGCCGCCATCAATGTAGGGTTTGGCTGTTTGCGCGCTGGCAAAGGCAAAGTCGATCTGACCACCCACCAAGTCTTGCAACATGGGCGCCTCGCCTTTGTAAGCGGCATGGGTCAAGTCCGCAGACAGGCTTTGGCTCAGATAGGCACCTGCAAGGTGTGCATAGGAGCCCATGCCCCAAGAACCATAAGACAACTTGTTGGGGTTCTTGAGAATGTGTGCCTTCAAATCATTGGCGTTGTTGATGCCAGAGTTCGGATTCACCAACAGCGTGACAGGTGCCAAAGCGAGTTGCGAGACCAGTGAGAAATCACGACCAGGGTTATAGGGCAGTTTTTCATACAAAAACTGATTGATCAGCACCGTGGTGCCCAAGGTCACCAAAAAGGTATAGCCGTCGGGTGCAGCCTTCGCGGCGGCATCAGTGCCTGTGACACCACCCGCACCTGCGCGGTTGTCGATCAGCACAGGTTGACCCAACCGATCGGACAGCTTTTCGGCCAAGGTACGCGCAATGATGTCTGTGGCACCACCTGGCGCATAGGGCACGATCAGCTTGATGGGTTTATTCGGATAGGCCTGTGCTTGTGCCTGCGTCCCCACACACATGGCCATCAGTGCAATTGCTGCGGTAGCCAAAACTTGGCGGCGAGATTTTTTATCCATCATGTTTGTCTCCTGTTTGTTTTTAATCGTTTGACACACTTCTATCGCGAATCACTCGCCCCCATTTGGCGTAGTCATTCTGAATACGTTGCCCCATTTGAACGGGCCCCTCAAAGTTGGCGATGCAACCTGCATCGCGCAATCGGTCTTGCACTTCCTTCTCCAACAAAATGGCTTGCACTTCGCTGGCCAATTTATCCACGACTGCTTTGGGCGTGCCTTTCACTACAAGCAGGCCACCCCACGACACAGCGTCATAGCCTTTGATGCCTTGCTCAGAAATCGTCTTCACCTCGGGCACCATGCCCACGCGCTGAGGAGACCCAATCGCAATGGCTCGCAACTTGCCAGATTTGATGTGCGGCAACGCTGCGACCAAGTCTGAATACATCACAGGCACCACACCACCGATCGTGTCAGTGATGGCAGGCACACCACCTTTGTAGGGCACATGCTGCATTTCAAAACCAGCCAACTGTTGCAACAACTCCATGCTGAGGTGCCCAAAGCTGCCCACGCCTGAGCTGGTGTAGTTCATGGGCTTGGGTTGCGCTTTGGCGTATGCAATGAGCTTGGACAAGTCGGTCACGTCTGGCAGCAAAACGGGATTGACCACAATGACGATCGGCAAGTCATAGACCGTGGCAACGGGCATGAAGTCCTTGGTGGTGTCATAGCCTGCTGCCTTGTTGAAATGAGGCGCGAGCATGGTGGGCGTCGCCAACATCATCAAGGTGCTGCCGTCCGGTGCGCTTTTGGCCACTTGGGCAGCTGCAATGGCGCCTGAAGCACCTGCTCGGTTTTCCACCACCACGGTTTGTTTCAGACGTTCAGCCAAACGTTGCCCCACGATACGAGAGGCCGTGTCAGTCGGCCCACCCGCTGGGAATGGCACCACCAGTTTGATGGTTTTATCGGTGGCACCACTCTGCTGTGCCTGCACACCGTTGGCAATGCCACCTAGGAAAGCGCTGATCAAGACCCATCGCAAAATCCAAGGCATCGTGTGTTTAGAAAACATAAGCATCTCCAAAATTTGATTCATCAGGTCTTTGGCAATGTCAGCACACCAGCTGCCTGCAAGGCCTCAAGTTGACTGTCACTCATCACCAACAGGTCTTGCAACACAGCGCGTGTGCCTTCGCCCAAGGTGGGAGGCGCTTTTCGAATCGGTAAGCGTTGCCCGTCTAAGCGATACGGCGGCGCAAACACAGGCGTGTTGCCCACCACCGGATGAGGCATGTCTTGCACCATGCGGCCTCGGCGTGTTCGCTCGCTCGTGAGTGCCTCATGCAAGCCCGCCACTTTGCCGCATGGAATGCCAGCCGCTGTCAGACGCTCGAGTAACACGTCGCGTGGGAATGTCTGAATCAAAGCCTTGAGCATGGGCCCGAGCTCTTTGCGGTTTTTGGCTCGCTCCACATTCGTGGCAAACAGCGGGTTCTCAACAATGTCTGGACGCAAGATCACATGGCGGCAAAACTTATCGAACTGGGCGTTGTTGCCTACCGCAATGATGAGCGGGCCATCAGCGGCTTCGTACATGCCGTAGGGCACGATGGAAGGATGCGCGTTGCCATAACGCTCGGGGTCATGTCCGAGATGCAAAGCATCTAAGCCGTAATAGCCAGACACAGACAAGCCGCAGTCGTACAAAGCCATCTCAATGAGTTGCCCCACACCGCGACGTTCACGGCGCAACAGCGCAGCCAAAATGGCTTGGGCTGAATACATGCCCGTCATCAAATCCACCACGGCCACACCAAACTTCAATGGCGGCATATCGGCAGCGCCATTGAGCGCCATCAACCCAGCCTCGGCTTGTATGACCAAGTCATACCCGGGTCGGCGCGCCTCGGGGCCACTGGTGTCATAGCCAGCCACGGCGCAATAAATCAAATCCGGTTTGATGGCCTTGAGCTGTTCGTAGCCAATACCGAGTTTTTCAGCGCCACCAGTTTTGAAGTTGTGAATCACCACATCGCATTGCGGTAGCAAGTCGTGGATGATTTTGATACCCTCAGGCGACTGAAGATCCACCGTGATGGACCGCTTGTTGCGGTTCATGCTGTTGTAGTACGTCGTTTCAGTCTTGCCAATGCGTATGCCCCAATCCCGCGTGTCGTCACCTCGGCCTGGGTGTTCTACCTTGATCACTTCAGCACCAAAGTCACCGAGGACCATGCCGCACATGGGGCCTGCAAACACACGCGAGAGGTCCAACACGCGAATGCCTGCCAGTGGCAAATCATGTTCTGGCTGTTCAGACGTCATACTCATTCTTTGACCTGATGTAGTTGAGAGAAGTTGGGGGATCGCTTGTTCAAAAAAGCATCAATTCCTTCTCGTGACTCTTCACTGCCCATGGCCTCGACCATAGACTGCGCTTCGAGTTCGAGTTGATCTTCCAGCGAATGTCGCATCGCGTGACGGCACAAGTGTTTGATGCGACTCATCGCATGCTGCGGACCTTGTGAAATATCCGTTGCCAACGCGATGGCCGTTGACAGCGCATCGCCCGACGCCACGAGCCGATTGACAGCGCCCAAGGCATACATCTGCTCGCCACTCAAAGGCGCACCAGTCAAACACAACTCGGTCAACACCTGTCGAGACACGAACTCGGCCAAGAAAGCCGTCGCACCGCCATCGGGCGTGAGGCCGACTTTCACATAGGCCACGGTGAACTTGGCATCTTTGGCGGCCACCAACATGTCGCAGGCCATCGCCAGCGAGAGACCGGCACCGGCTGCCGCGCCTTCCACGGCTGCGATCACAGGCTTGGGGCAATCGCGCACCGCGCGAATCAAATCATGCAAGCCTTCGAGCCGCACGCGGCGCTCAGCCACAGACAGCTCACGTCGCTTGGCCAACTGGCGCAAGTCACCCCCCGAGCAAAAGTGACCCCCTTCACCTGTGAGCACGATGGCCCCCACCGATGGATCAAGTGCCGCCTCATGCAAGGCGTCGGTCACAGCGGTGTAGAACTCAAAGCTCAACGCATTGCGCGCAGCCGTGTTGTTATTGGACAAAACCAATACAGCACCTTCGCGGCGGGTCAGCAATGCGTGTGTCATCTCTACCTCTTGACTCAATGTGTTTGGCTCAATGCGATGAATCGTGCCAAGTGATGGTCTTCGTCACCAAATTCATGGTCGATCATCACCAATCGCTTGGCATAGTGGGACAGGGGTAACTCCCAAGTCATGCCAATGCCACCGTGCAACTGAATACTTTCCTCGGCCACCAAAGTGCCAATGTGACCAATGCTGTACTTCGCCGCCGACAGCGCTTTCTCACGTGCCACGCGATCTTGTCCATCAATGGCAGCGGCTGCATTGATGACGGCAGAACGCGCTTGCTCCACCTCCAGCAACACATCCACCATGCGGTGTTGCAAAGCCTGAAAACTGCCAATGGGTGCACCGAACTGTTTGCGCGTGCGCAGGTATTCCAAGGTGTGGTCTTTGGCCACATCCATCGCACCCACTGCTTCTGCACACAGAGCCAACAAGGCATAGCCACGCACCCGCTCAAGCACCGCATAGCCCTCACCCTCTGCGCCCAACAAGGCATCGGCCGGCACTTGCACATGGTCCAACACCAACTCCGATGCACGCCCACCATCTATGCGGTTGAACGACCGGCCTGTGATGCCCGCTGCCTGGCCCGACACAAGGAACAAGCTGATACCCGCTTCACTGCCCGTCGCTCCTGAGGTACGCGCAGACACCAGCAACACATCGGCTTTCTCACCAAAGCTCACCAAGCCCTTCACGCCGTTGAGCACCCAATGCGTGCCCTCTCGTTGGGCCGTGGTCTTGACATGGTTTAACTCGTGGTGCGCACCAGGTTCATCATGCGCCAAAGCTGCCAAGGCGGAGCCCTCAATCAAGGCTGCCAACTTTTCTTTTTGGGCATCGCTGCCAGCGAGCATCAATGCACGTCCCACCAGCAAAGCGCCCAACAAGGGTTCAGGCACGATGCCCCGGCCCAAGCATTCAAACACCACGCTGATGTCAAAGCCTGCACCTGCAAAGCCACCCACCTCTTCTGGAAACAAAGCGCCGATGGTTCCTAACTCGGCCAACTGCGCATACAACTTGGGGCTGTGTCCTTCTGCGCCATAGGCGATTTGGGTGCGAACGTCTGCGCCATATTGCTCTGACACAAAACGGTTCAGGCTGTCCATCAGCATGCGGCGGTCTTCGGTATGTTCAAAATTCATGGGGTATTCCTTTCACACGCAGCCAGTCATCACAGGCCCAAGATCATTTTGGAAATGATGTTTTTCTGAATCTCGTTCGAGCCACCAAAGATCGACAACTTGCGGTTGTTGAAATAAGACGATGCAGCCCTTGCAGCCGCCTCATCACCCAAAGGCGCTTGATCATCAGATACATCATGCATATAAGGTGCGGCATAAGGCCCCATGGCACGACGCGTGAGTGACAGAATTTCTTGACGAATTTCAGTGCCACGAATTTTGAGCATCGAACTCTCAGCACCAGGCACACCGCCCCCTGCCACCGCAGCGATCACGCGCAAATTGGTGGTTTTCATGTTCTCTAGGTCAATCTCCACCTTGGCCATGCGTGCCGCAAACAAGGGGTCGTGTGACAAAGGCTTGCCATTGCATTGCACGCGGTCTGCCACAACCTTGAGCTTTTCTAAACCAGCCACAGAGAAGCCCACGCCTGCGATGTTGGTGCGCTCGTAGGTGAGCAAATACTTGGCATACGTCCAGCCTTTATTTTCCTCACCCACCAAGTTGGCCACGGGCACTTTGACGTCGGTGAAAAACACCTCGTTCACTTCATGCGCACCATCCAAGGTGATGATGGGTCGTATCTCGATGCCAGGCGACGTCATATCCGCCAACAAAAAGCTGATGCCCGATTGCGACTTGGCCTCGCGGTCTGTGCGCACTAGGCAAAAAATCATGTTGGCGTGTTGGCCCAGCGTGGTCCATGTTTTTTGGCCATTGACGATGTAGTGATCGCCATCACGCACCGCTGAGGTTTTGACCGATGCCAAATCAGAACCCGAGCCTGGCTCTGAGTAGCCCTGACACCACCAGTCCGAACCATCCAAGATGCGTGGCAGCCAATACGCTTTCTGTGCTTCGCTGCCGTACTTCATCAACACAGGCCCCAACATGCTCACGCCAAACGGCACGATGCGCGGCGCATGCGCCAAGGCGCATTCATTTTCAAAAATAAATTTCTCTACAGCGTTCCATCCAGGGCCACCCCACTCTTCGGGCCAATGGTTAGCCAGCCAGCCACGCGCGTTTAGCTTGGCGTGCCAGCCCTCCATCTCAGCCTTGGACAAATGCTCTCCGGCACGCACTTTGGCTGACAACTCAGCCGACAGGTTCTGCGCCAAAAAAGCACGCACCTCATCACGGAAGGCTTCTTCTTGAGGGGTAAAGTTCAAATCCATGTCAGTCCCTTGGTCAGAATATTTCGAACAAACCTGCAGCGCCCATGCCACCTGCGATACACATGGTGACCACGCCCCACTTGGCTTTGCGGCGTTGGCCCTCTAACAAAATGTGGCCAACCAAACGTGCGCCCGTCATGCCAAACGGATGGCCTAAAGAAATCGCACCGCCATTCACATTCAGTCGCTCATCCGGAATGCCCAACGTTTTTTGGCAATAAATCGATTGCGAGGCAAAGGCTTCGTTGAGTTCCCACAAATCAATGTCGTCCACTGTCAGGCCATGACGCGACAACAATTTGGGCACGGCAAACACAGGACCAATGCCCATCTCGTCAGGCTCGCAGCCCGCCAGTGCCATGCCACGAAATGCGCCCAAAGGTTGCAGGCCCAATTGCGAAGCCAGCTTGCCATCCATCATCACGCAGGCGGATGCACCGTCTGACAGCTGCGATGCATTGCCCGCCGTGATGAAGTGCGCTTCACCACGCACAGGCTGCAACTTAGCCAACGACTCGTAGCTCGTGCCAGGGCGGTTGCTGGTGTCGTGATCGACCGTCACTTCTTGGTACGTCACCGCTTTGGTGTCTTTGTCGGTCACGGCCATCGTGGTGGTGACGGAAATGATTTCGTCCTTGTAACGACCCGCTGTTTGTGCCTCTGCTGTTTTGCGTTGGCTCTCCACAGAAAAACGGTCTTGCTCTTCGCGGCTGATGTTGTAGCGCTTGGCCACAATGTCTGCCGTCTCAATCATGGGCAAATACAAATCAGGCTTGTGCTGTGCCATCCATGGGTCAATGCCATCGTCCACCGTGGTGCCGGGGCCGCGTCGCAAACCTGAAATGCTTTCTAAGCCACCAGCCACCATCACAGGCGCACCGTCCACCACAATGCGTCCCGCTGCTGTGGCAATGGCTTGCAAACCCGAAGCACAAAAACGACTCACTGTGGCTCCCGCAATGCTCAGTGGCAAACCCGCACGCAACACACTGGCGCGTGCCACGTTGCGGCCTGTGCGCCCTTCGGGATAACCGCAGCCCAGAATCACATCTTCAATCAACTGGGCATCCACACCCGAGCGTTGCACGGCGGCTTTCACCGCATGCGAAGCCAACTCTGCCCCCGAGATGGCGTTGAACTCACCTCGGTGCGACTTCGTCAGTGGCGTACGAGCCGTGGAAACAATGACCGCTTCACGCATACAAATCCTTCAATGAATGTCTGATCAGCGGTTCAAGCTGTCAAAGTTTTTACCGTCTTTCACCAACTGCACCAACAGTGGCGAAGGCTGCCAAAACAAAGGGTCTTGTTTGGCAAATTCTTGAATGTCGGCCAAGATGTTTTCTAAGCCCACCATGTCGGCGTACTTCATGGGGCCACCGCGATAACGCGGAAATCCATAGCCATGCACAAACGTGACGTCCACATCCAAGGGGCGCAGCGCAATGCCTTGATGCACCACATTCGCCCCTTCGTTGACCATGGCCGCCATGTATTTGCGAACAATCATCTCTGGCGTCAACGCACGCGGCTGGATGTTGGCGCGCACACGCTCGTCATCAATGATTTGCAAGACCTCGGGGTCAGGCACACCTGTGCGTGAGCCTTCGGGGTAGAGGTAATAACCGCGCCCTGTTTTTTGGCCAAACCAGCCGCGCTCGCAAATGCGATCGGCAATTTGCACATAGCGCGCTTTCGGGTCGCGCGTGGCTGCGCGTCGTTTGCGCGTGGCCCAACCAATGTCACCACCTGCCAAGTCTGACACTTGGAAGGGGCCCATGGGGTAGCCAAACGCACGCATGGCTGCATCAATCTCATAGGGCGAGCAGCCGTCTTCCATCATGTGATCAGCCGCAGCGCGGTACACCGCCAAGATGCGGTTGCCAATGAAGCCATCGCACACACCGGCACGCACAGGTACTTTCTTGAGTTGCGTGGCCAAGCTGAATGCGGTGGCCACCACGTCTGCACTCACCTTCTCGGGCACCACAATTTCAAGCAGCTTCATGATGTTGGCTGGCGAGAAAAAGTGCAGACCAATCACATCTTGCGGGCGCGAAATACTGCCCGCGATTTCATTGATGTCCAAATACGAGGTGTTGGTGGCAATCACTGCATTGGGTTTGCACACGCGGTCCAGCTCTGCAAACACAGCCTTCTTGACCGACATTTCTTCAAACACCGCCTCAATCACCAAATCGGTTTTCGCCAATGCGTCGTAGTTCGTGCTGGTGCTGAAACGCGCCATCACTTGAGCTTTGGCTTGTTCAGTCATGCGGCCTTTGGCGATCAAACCGTTGTAGACCTTCTCTACGTTGTGTCGGCCTCTGGCCACGGCTTCGTCGTCGCGCTCAATCATGGTCACAGGCAAACCTGCGTCGAGTACAGACACCGCAATGCCCGCGCCCATGGTGCCGCCACCAATCACGCCCACATGGGTCACGGGGCGAGGGGCAACGCTTTTGACCTCTGGCACCTTCGCCACTTCACGCTCTGCAAAGAAGGCATGAATCAAACCTGCACGTTGCGGGCTATCAATGCATTGCAAAAACAATTGGCGCTCGTGGGCCAGTGCTTCGTCAAACGGCATGTGCAAACCTGCACGTACCGCCTCAATCACCTTGAGTGGCGAGAACAAACCGCGCGATTTCTTTTCGACATCTTTTTGGATGTTGTCGAGCAGTTCCATTTGGTGGTCGTAACCCACTTTGAACGCATCCAAATCACGCGTGCGTCGAACCGGCGCAGCGTCGGCCAACAGGGCGCGCGCAAAGCGCAAGCCTGCTTGCAGCACGTCCGTGCCTTCACCCAGTTGATCGACCAATTTGCACGCAACGGCCTCTTGGGCTTTCATGTGTCGGCCGCTGAGCATCAAGTTCACCGCGGCCTCCACGCCCATCAAACGCGGCGCGCGTTGCGTGCCGCCTGAGCCTGGCAACAAACCCAGTTGCACTTCCGGCAACCCCAACTTGGCATCGGGCATGGCCAAGCGGTAATGCGCGGCCATGGCTACTTCTAAGCCACCGCCCAATGCGGGCCCATGAATGGCCGCCACCACCGGCTTGGTGCAAGCTTCGATGCGGTTGCACACCTCGGGCAAGATGGGATGCATGGGCGGGCGGCCAAACTCACGGATGTCTGCCCCCGCAATGAACGCACGGCCCGCGCCTAACAGCAGCACGCCTTTGACGCTGGCATCGGCCTCAGCCTCGTCAATCGCGGCCACCAAGCCACGGCGCACATCCACGCTGATGGCGTTGACGGGGGGATGGTCAATCGTGACGACCAGCAGGTCACCGTCTTTGGATGTTTTGACGACGGCGGTTTCAGAATGGGGGGTCAAACCGTTGCTCCTCTTTGTTTTGTCTTGGATACGATTGTTTGGCAGATAATATTTCTTGACAATCTCAAACTTTATTGACGCTATGTCAAAGAAAATTTACCAATGACGGTTGATTTCGCCTCCCTCACCCTTTTGGTCGACATCATCGAAGCGGGCAATCTGAGCAAAGCCGCCAGCAAACTCAAGATGACCCGTGCCAATGTGAGCTACCACTTGCGCCAGCTAGAAAAGGCGCTGGGCGCCGAACTGATTCGACGCACCAGCCGCCGCATGGAGCCCACCGAACTCGGCTGGCGGTTATGCGAACACGGACGCGCCATCCGCAACGAAATGGCCAGCGCCCACGAAACCGTCACCAACTTAGGCCAAGGCTTGCAAGGCCGTGTGGGTATCAGCGTGCCCAGTGGCTATGGCCACATCGTGATGACGCCTTGGCTGATTGAGTTCAAACAACGCTACCCCGGCGTGGTGCTGGATGTGGTGTTTGAAAACCGCATTGACAACTTGCGCGACGACGTGGACATTGCCATTCGCGTGTTGCCCCAACCGCCCGAAACCATGGTGGCCAAAGACATGGGCACCGTGCGCTACTTGGCGTGTGCATCCAAAGCCTTTGCCCAACAACATGGCATGCCCACCGAGCTGTCGCAGCTGCGCGCACAACCCATCATCACCGCCAACGTGGTGGGGCGTCAGCTGTCGCTGCGTGCGTACCGAGGGGAAGAGCGCCAAGAGGTGATGCTGACGCCAACCCTCATTTCCGACCATTACCCGTTTTTGAAAGAAGTCATCTTGGGCGGCTTGGGCATTGGCTTGGTGCCCGACTACATGGTGGCCGATGTGATTGCCAGTGGTGATGTGGTGACCACCTTGGATGACCATCGCTTGAGCATCTTTGGGACACACATGTACTTGTTGTACCTGCCCTCGCGCCATCGCACACGCGCGATCAAAACCTGCATTGACTTCTTGGTAGAGAAAGCCAACACACGCGAATCACAGACGCGTTGAATCAGGGTGTGGTTTTGAGCAAGGTTTGAATGTCTTGCGCCAGCACCTTCGCACCCGAGCCATAACGGCTGTACAAGCGCACACGGCCTTGGGTGTCGTACACGTAGCTCCCCGCTGAATGGTCCATCGTGTAGCTGGTAGGCGTTTTGCCGTCTTGCTTTTTGTAGTAAATCTTGAAGCGCTTGGCCACATCGGCCAGCTCATCTGGCGTGGGCACAAAGGCGACGAACGTGGGGTCAAAGTTGACCATGTAGGCCTTGAGCAATTCAGTGGTGTCGCGCGCGGGATCGACCGTGACAAACACGCCTTGCAGTTTGTCGCCATCGGCCCCTAACAAACGTTTGACTTCGGCCAACTCGCTCATCGATGTGGGGCACACATCAGGGCATTGCGTGTAGCCAAAGAACAGCACCACCACCTTGCCCTTGAAATCACTCAGGCTGCGACGTTGGTCGTTGTGATCGGTGAGCGTGAAGTCTTGGGCGTAGTCCGCACCTGTGATGTCAATGCTGCTGAATTTGGGCTTATCAGGACTGCAGGCAGTCAAAGCCAACACAGCCAACAACGAGCACACCCAACGACGCGTGAAAGTAAACATAGAAACACTCATTTTTTAGACAACAAGGTACGCATATCTTGCAAAGACACTGTGCTCTCGCTTTGCACTTTCAGACGGGGCAAAGGTTTGAGGGCGTGGCCGTAAATCACCTCCACCGTCAGCGCAAGGCGCCCATCTTGCTGAGGCTTTGCCAAAGCCAGCAATGCGTTTTTGAGCTGCGCCAGCCATTGCTTACCGCGCAACCCTGCAAAGCGATCGCGGTGCAAATTGCGGCCCAGCAATCGACACTCGGCCAGCAAGCTGTCGGCATCGGCATAGGTGAGTGTGATGCGCTCCATATCCATCACGGGCTCTGCAAAACCGGCTTGCACCAGCATGTCGCCCCAATCGTGCATGTCGGTGAACGCATGGCTGGCAGGCGGCCACCCTTGGGCTTGGTACACCTCGGCCAGTTCACGCAAAGTGTCGGGGCCAAGGCACGAGAACATCAAAAAACCATCCACCGCCAACAGCTGATGCCACTGCTGCAACAAAGCCTGTGGGTTGGCGCTGTTATGCAACGCCATATTGGCCCACAGCATGGCGGCGCTGCTTTCGGCTGGGGCCGCAAAACTAGGCCCTTGCTTCAGCAAGCGTTGCAGCCAGTTGCCGCGCAGCGCAGCACGCGCTTGGGCTTGGCGCTGGGGCGTAGGCTCCACCACGGCCACTTGCGCCTCGGGGTAGCGTTGGCGCAGCAGCATGTGGGCCTTGAGGCCGCCACTCACAGGTGCCCAGTCGACCCACGACTTGGGCTGCAAGCGAATCCACTGCAAGCGGTCTTCCATGCGACGCGCAATTTCTTCGTGCAACCAAGGCGAACTGTCGTGCGGCCACGCGGCCCAACGCGCACAGGCCACAGGGTCGATAGAGGGAGGGCGTGCAGCGCTAGACGGTTCTGAAGACATGACGCCTATTATCCGGGCACCTCACCCGCACAAAGATTGCGCCGCGCTTCAACCTACAGGGGCGCAATGTCTTTCCAATGCAAGGCATGTTTCGCCTGTCATTGAACGTCCCCAGCCTTTGCCACATCTGCCGCCGCTGGCCCAGCATGAGCTTGTGCGAGCCCTGCATCACCGCCTTTGCCCAGCCCGTGCCGCGCTGCCCCACCTGCGCCCTGCACGTGCAGCGCCTGCCCTGCGGCAACTGCCAACACACGCCCTCACCCCTGCACCAGTGCTTGGCTGCGGTGAGCTATGACTTTCCGTGGTCGCAGTGCATTGCGCGTTTTAAATTTCAGGCCGCCCCCGGCTTGGCCAAAGCCTTGGCCGAACTCATGCGCCACGCGCCGTGGGTCGAGCCTGCCTTAGAAGCTGCTCACTGCGTCATTCCCATCCCGCTCACCCCAATGCGCTTGCGCGAACGCGGGTTTAACCAAGCGCTGGAACTGGCTCGCCACTTGGCCCCCAGCAAAGCCTTGGTCAACGCGCTTCAACGCCAAGGGCTGGGCGCACATCAAGTCGGCGCATCACGCCAAGACCGTTTAGCGCAAGCCGCGCATGCCTTTTGGGTTCACCCTGAACACACAGCACGGCTGCGCGGGCAGCATGTGGTTTTGGTCGACGATGTGATGACCACAGGCGCAACGCTGTACGCGGCAGCGCGGGCCTTGAAAGCAGCCGGGGTGGCAAGAGTGACGGGGCTGGTGCTGGCTAGAACCGAAGCTCGCACGGAAGAATGAGCACGGCAACGATGAAGGACAATCCAGCCCCATGTTCCACATCGTCCTCGTCCACCCCGAAATCCCGCCCAACACGGGCAATGTCATTCGCTTGGCAGCCAACACAGGCTGCTCCTTGCATTTGGTCGAGCCCCTGGGCTTTTCGATGGAAGACAAGCACATGCGCCGCGCGGGCTTGGACTACCACGAATACGCGCCCGTGCTGCGCCATGCCGACTGGGCCACGTTTTTGAACGACGCCAAGCCCGACCCCGCACGCATGTTTGCCATGACCACCAAAGGCTCCAGCACCGCGCACGACATGGCGTTTCAGCCCGGCGACTGGTTTGTGTTTGGGTCTGAGACTAGCGGCTTGCCCGTGGACATTCGCGAAAGCTTCCCCCTTAGCCAGCGCCTGCGCCTGCCCATGCGTGCCGACCAGCGCAGCCTGAACTTGTCTAACTCAGTGGCCGTCATCACCTACGAGGCGTGGCGACAAAACGGGTTTGTGGGCAAGGCCTGATAGCTGCGTCAAACCCATTGATTCAGGTCAAGCCTTATAGCGTTCTACGCACGAACATATAGCCCTAGGTTTTAAGTCCTCGCCTACACTAGAGGGCTTGATTTATAGCGATTGATTACAGTCATGAGTGCATTCCTCGACGAAGAAGTTTTATCTGTCCACCACTGGACCGACCGCCTGTTCAGCTTCACCACCACACGCGATACCTCACTGCGTTTCTCCAATGGCCACTTCACCATGATTGGCTTGCGCGGTGAAAACGGTAAACCCTTGTTGCGCGCTTACAGCATCGTGAGCGCCAACTACGAAGAACACTTGGAGTTTTTGAGCATCAAGGTGCCCGATGGCCCCCTCACCTCCAAGCTGCAACACATCAAAGTGGGCGACAAAATCGTCATCGGCAAAAAGCCCACGGGCACTTTGTTGATCGACTATTTGTTGCCTGCCAAAAACTTGTATCTCATTGGCACAGGCACGGGCTTGGCCCCGTTCCTCAGCATCGTGCGTGACCCAGAGACGTATGAGCGTTTCGAAAAAGTCATCTTGGTGCACGGCGTGCGCGAAGTGAAAGAACTGGCCTATCACGACTACTTGACCGAAGAGCTGCCCAAGCACGAGTTCTTGGGCGAGATGGTGAGCAGCCAAATGTTGTACTACCCCACCGTCACCCGCGAGCCCTACAAAAACCAAGGCCGCGTGACCGACTTGCTCACGTCCAACAAGCTCACCCAAGATTTGGGCTTGCCCAACATCGACCCCGCCAATGACCGCATCATGATTTGCGGCAGCCCCGGCCTGAACAAAGACATGCGCACTTTGCTCGAAGAACGCGGCTTCAAAGAAGGCTCTACCACCACCCCCGGCGACTTTGTGGTGGAACGTGCTTTTGTGGAGCAATAAGCACTTCCCCGCTCAGCTCTAAGGCCTCTTCGGAGGCCTTTTTCTTTGGTCATCACCTGAGCCACAATCACACCCATGTTTGAACCCAGTCAAGCCGATGTACGGCGCTTCTTCTGTTCGGTCTATGCCAAGTGGCGCAACGCCCAGCCCATGGATGCTCTTGAAACACTCGCCAGCCAATGGGTGGCCGAGCACCCCGAATACCACGCCGATTTCTCCGACGTTGATGCAGCGCTAGAACGCATGTACGAAGTGAAAGACGGCAAGACCAACCCCTTCTTGCATTTGTCCATGCACCTGTCGGTGAGCGAGCAATGCTCGATTGACCAGCCACGCGGCATTCGCCAAGCGGTAGAGCTGCTCACCGCCAAACTCGACTCACTGCACGACGCCCACCACCAAACCATGGACGCGCTGGGCCAAATGATTTGGGAAAGCCAACGCAGTGGGCGTCCTCCCGACGGCCACGCGTATATTGATGCCGTACAACGGCGCGCCACCAAAGACTGATGCTCGGCGGCGTTGAAAGATTTCAAAAATAAAACAGGAGACAACCATGCGCCACTTTTTACTTAAATCCCCCCTTCGTCGCGCCTTGTGCGCAGGTTTTGCCACGGCTGCCATGTTTGGCTTGGCAAGTCCAACCGCCCACGCGCAAAGCTACCCCAACAAACCGATCAAGTTTGTGGTGCCATTCAGCGCAGGCAGCGCTACCGACAACTTGGGACGCATCTTGGCGCAAGCCATGAGCGAAGCGATGGGACAACCCATCACGGTAGAAAACAAAGCAGGTGCCAACGGCATCTTGGGCGCAGAGGTGGTCAAGGCATCCCCCGCCGACGGCTACACCTTCTTGGTCACCACTAGCACCACGCAAGCGGCCAATGTGCACCTGTACCGCAAGCTGCCCTACGACCCCGTGAAAGACTTCACCCCCATCGGCAAAGTGGGCGAGACCGGCTTTATCTTGATGGTCAACAACGACTTCCCCGCCAAAGACATGAAAGAGTTTGTCGCCTACGCCAAAGCCAACCCGGGCAAGCTCGCGTTTGGTCATGGCTCGTCAGGCTCACTCGTATCAGCGGCCATGCTCACTGAGTTGGCCGGTTTGCAAACCGTCAACGTGCCCTACAAAAGCATCCCCCCTGCGTTGACCGATTTGCTGGGTGGCCAAATTCAATTCGCTTTTGCCGACACCGGCAACGCTGTGTCGCAAATGAACGGCGGGCGCATGCGTGGCCTAGGCGTGACTACCAAGAAACGCGCTGGCAAAGCCCCTAACGTGCCGCCCATTGGCGACACGGTGAACGGCTACAACGTGAGCGCATGGTTTGGCCTCATGGCCCCAGGGGGCGTGCCCGCCGATGTGCAAAAGAAAGCGACCGCCACGTTGATGGCGGTGCTAGCCAAGCCCGAGGTGCGCGAGAAGATTCAAGGCGTGGGTATTGACCTTGACGTGGAAGACTCCGCGACTCTTGCCAAAACCATTGACGCCGAAATTAAGAAATGGGGCGGTTGGGTCAAGACCGCTGGCATCACACCTGAATAAGCCATGAGCCTGACTGACAACGCAAGCCTGCAAGGCGCACTCGCAGGCTTGCGCGTGCTTGATTTAACGGGCGTGGTGCTCGGCCCCTACGCCACGCAAATTTTGGGCGACTACGGCGCTGACGTCATCAAGATCGAGCCGCCCAGCGGCGACATCATGCGCCACGCAGGCCCGATGAAGCACCCAGGCATGGGCCACATCTTCATCAACGCCAACCGCAACAAACGCTCGGTCGTTCTGGATTTGAAAAAGCCGGAGCAACGCGAACAGTTGCTGGCCTTGTGCAAAACCGCCGATGTGTTGGTCTACAACATTCGCCCCGCAGCCATGGCGCGATTGGGTTTGTCGTTTGACACGCTGCATACCGTCAATCCACGCTTGATCGTGTGCGGCGCGTATGGCTACAGCGAAGGTGGCCCCTACTCCGACTGGCCAGCATACGACGACCTGATTCAAGGTGCAGTGGGCATGCCGTGGCTGATGACGCAAAGCGGCAGCGCTGAACCGCGCTACGCCCCCACCACATTTGCCGACCGCGTGACGGGGCTCAACATGGTGCACGCTGTGATGGCCGCCATCATTGCGCGCTACCGCACAGGCATGGGCCAGCATGTGGAAGTGCCCATGTTTGAATGCTTGCTGCAGTTTGTATTGGGCGATCATTTATGTGGCGAAACATGGAAGCCCTCTCTCGGCGGCATGGGCTATCCACGCTTGATGGCTGTGAATCGCAAACCCTACGCCACACAAGACGGGTACATCTGCGCCCTCATGTACAACGACGCGCATTGGCAAGCGTTTTTAAAACTCGTGGGCGCGCCTGATTTGTTTGAGACCGATGCGCGCTTTGCCACACATGCGGATCGCCTTAGAAACATCGATGCGCTGTATGGTGTGGTGGCCCAGCACATGCGTAAGCGCCCAACGGCCGAGTGGCTCAAAGACCTCACAGCGCATGACATCCCCGTCATGCCCATGATGAAGCTCAACGATTTGCTGACCGACCCACACCTTGCAGCCACCCAAGGCTGGCTCGATGTGCCACACCCGTTTGAAGGCATGCTGCGCCAACTGCGCCCCCCAGTGCGAATGAGCGGCACACCTACGGGTGTGTGGCGGCCTGCGCCTCGATTGGGCGAGCACACCGAAGAAGTGCTGCGCGAGCTAGGCTAAGCTCTGATACGCTACCTAAAAAATTTAACGCAAACGGAACAGACCGATGAAATTCAAAGGCACCGACAACTACGTCGCCACCCAAGATTTGATGCTGGCAGTCAATGCTGCCATCGCCCTCAAGCGCCCCTTACTCGTCAAAGGCGAGCCAGGCACAGGCAAAACCATGTTGGCCGAGGAAGTGTCTGAAGCACTGGGCATGCCCCTGTTGCAATGGCATATCAAGTCCACCACCAAAGCCCAACAAGGCCTGTACGAGTACGACGCCGTGAGCCGTTTGCGCGACAGCCAAATGCCGGACGCAGACAGCCAAGCGCGCGTGCAACATATTGAAAACTACATCCTCAAAGGTGTGCTGTGGCAAGCCTTCACATCAGAAACACCTGTGGCCCTGCTGATTGACGAGATCGACAAAGCCGACATCGAGTTCCCCAACGACTTGCTGCGCGAACTCGACCGCATGGAGTTTTATTGCTACGAAACGCGCCAACTCATCAAAGCCAAAAATCGTCCGTTGGTGTTCATCACCTCCAACAACGAAAAAGAGCTGCCCGATGCATTCTTGCGTCGCTGCTTCTTCCACTACATCAAGTTCCCAGACGCAGACACCATGCGCCACATCGTGCAGGTGCACTTCCCCACCATCAAACAAGACCTGCTGACCGTGACGATGAAAACCTTTTATGACATTCGCAACTTGCCAGGCCTCAAGAAGAAGCCTTCAACCAGCGAACTGATCGACTGGCTCAAGCTATTGGTGGCCGAAGACATTCCACTCGAAGCGCTTCAAACCGCAGACGACAAAGTATCCATCCCGCCGCTCGTGGGGGCTTTGCTGAAAAACGAACAAGATGTGACCTTGTTTGAAAAACTCGTCTTCATGCAGAGCCGCAACCGCTAAAGCAAAGGCATACATGCTTGCATCTTTGATCGAAGGTCTTTTAGACGCCGTCGGCTTTGTGGTGGGCGCCTTGTTGGGCTTTGGCCTAGGCCAGGCATTTGGCTTGGATCTATTTGCACCAGGCTACGGCACAGGCAGTATTGCTGCAATCATTTTGGTCGGCATTGGCGGCGGCATAGGTTTGCAGACTGCACGTCGTTTTCATGCGCCCAAGGTTGACACGGAGTAATCAGAACCATGCTGATCGATTTCTTCTACACCCTGCGCGCGGCCAAAGTGCCCGTGTCGGTGCGCGAGTACCTGACGCTGCTCGAAGCCCTACAAGCCAACGTGGTTGGGCCAGCATCTGACGCGTGCAGCATGGATGATTTCTATCACCTGTCACGCACCGTGCTCGTGAAAGACGAAAAGCATTACGACAAGTTTGACCGCGCCTTTGCCGCCTACTTCAAAGGCGTGGAGATCCTCACCGACTTCACCAAAGAAGTGCCGCTTGATTGGCTGGAAAAGATTCTTCAAAAAGAGCTCACACCCGAACAAAAAGCCGCCATCGAGAAAATGGGCTGGGACGAGTTGATGGAGACGTTGAAGAAACGCCTCGAAGAACAAAAAGAACGCCACGAGGGCGGCAGCAAATGGATTGGCACAGGCGGCACATCGCCTTTTGGCAACGGCGGCTACAACCCCCAAGGCATTCGCATTGGCGGCAAAGGCGGCAACCGCAGCGCTGTGAAAGTGTGGGACCAACGCGCCTACCGTGACTACGACGACACCCAAGAGCTGGGCACACGCAACATTAAAGTGGCGCTGCGTCGCTTGCGCCGCTTTGCCCGCGAAGGCTCGGCCGAAGAGCTTGATCTTGACGGAACCATCCACAAAACCGCGGCCAATGCCGGCTTCTTAGACATCTTGATGCGTCCCGAGCGCCACAACAATGTGAAGGTGCTCTTGCTCATGGATGTGGGCGGCACGATGGACGACCACATTGCCCGCGTGGAAGAACTGTTCAGCGCAGCCAAAGCCGAGTTCAAACACTTAGAGTTTTATTACTTCCACAACTGCGTGTACGACTTCATGTGGCGCAACAACAAACGCCGCTATGCCGAGAAGTTTGAGACGTGGGACATCATTCGAAAGTACAACAAAGACTACAAGCTCATCTTCATTGGCGACGCCACCATGAGCCCATACGAAATTGTGCAGCCCGGTGGCAGCGTGGAATACAACAATGAAGAAGCCGGTGCTGAATGGCTACAGCGCTTAATCCATGCGTTCCCAAAATTCGCATGGATCAACCCCGAGCCACAAGGCGTCTGGCAATACCGCCAAAGCATTGCCATCATTCAACAAATCGTCAGCAACCGCATGTACCCGCTCACGCTCAAAGGCTTGGAAGAAGCGATGCGGGTACTCAGCAAGTAGCGCCTTAAAATACCTGCGGTTGCCGCCGTAGTTCAATGGATAGAACGACTCCCTCCTAAGGTGTAGATACAGGTTCGATTCCTGTCGGAGGCACCAATGTCATTTCGATTGGGCTTGCGCCTCTTGCGCATCAATCAAGCCCTGCTGTACCAAGCCAGCCAAGCTCTGATCTAAGGTTTGCATCCCCACACTGCGCCCTGTTTGGATGGTTGAATACAGTTGCGCCACTTTACCCTCTCGCACCAAGTTGCGCACGGCAGGCGTCCCCAACATCACCTCAAATGCGGCTACACGCCCTGCACCGTCTTTGCGCTTGCACAAGGTCTGCGACACCACCGCATGGAGTGACTCAGACAACATGCTGCGCACCATGTCTTTTTCTTGCGCAGGAAACACATCCACGATGCGGTCCATGGTTTTGGCCGCACTCGAGGTGTGCAAGGTTGCGAACACCAAGTGCCCTGTTTCAGCCGCAGTGATGGCTAGGCGAATGGTTTCTAAGTCGCGCAGCTCGCCGACCAAAATCACATCGGGGTCTTCGCGCAAGGCTGCACGCAGCGCGTTGGCAAAGCTCAAGGTATGGGGGCCGAGTTCACGTTGTTGAATCAAGCAACGTGCTGGCACATGCACAAACTCGATCGGATCTTCAATGGTGATGATGTGTTTGTCTTGCGTTTGATTGAGCATGTGAATCATCGCTGCCAAGGTGGTGGACTTGCCAGAACCGGTGGCACCTGTGACCAACACCAAACCCTGTGTGCGATTCATCAACTGACTCAGCACAAGCGGGGCATCAAGATCTTGCAGACTAGGCACATGATGTGGAATCACCCGAAACACGGCAGAGATACCCCGTGCCTGCATGAACACATTCACCCGAAAGCGTGACAGCTCTGGCAGGTCCCATGAAAAATCACATTCATGGGTTTGCGCAAATTGTGTTTGCTGGCTGGATGACATCATCGTCATCAATGACGCATGCAACTCTTCGCTGACCAACGCGGGTTCATTCAAGGCCACCAAATCACCTTGCACACGCAGCAAAGGCGCAAGGCCAGAGGACAAATGCAGGTCGGATGCACCGCGTGTGATGCATTGCAACAACAAATTAGAAAGCGTCATTCAGCCGTTCTAACCGAGCGATGGCGTTGTTTTGTAACTAATCAGAATTCATTTTTGAAGCATCTGTCTCATCCTGGTGCATCATCAGGGAAGTTCCTAATCTGCGTTTATCAAAAGCAATGCGCTGGGCCGCAAAAACACTCAGCAAAACTGGCACAATGCACCCGTTTTAATAAGGAAATGACATGAACAAAACTGAATTGATCGAAGCAGTGGCAGCACAAACAGAACTGACAAAGGCCGACGCTGGCCGCGCAGTCAATGCCATCTTGGACACCATCACTCACGCTGTTGCTAAAAAAGACGACGTGCAATTGATCGGCTTCGGTACCTTCAAAGCTGCTACACGTGCTGCTCGCACTGGCAAGAACCCACGCACTGGCGAAGCTTTGAAAATCGCAGCTGCTGTGGTGCCTCGCTTCACTGCTGGCGCAGCGTTCAAAGCTGCTGTGAACACCAAGAAGAAGTAATTCTTCGCGTTCACACGCAAAAGCGGCACGGGTAACCGAGCCGCTTTTTTCTTTGTCTAGACACATCAGGAGACTCGCATGTTCACCCACGTTTTTTTAGGCGCCAAAGACATTGAAGCATCGCGCCAGTTTTACGATGCAGCGCTCGGCGCTCTCGGACACGCCCCTGGCACAGGTGGTGGCAGCCGCTATGTGTACCGCACACCCACAGGCACGTTTGGCATCACTCTGCCCATCAATGGTGAGCCCGCCACGTTTGGCAATGGCAGCACGTTTGGCTTTGCCGCCAAATCAGAAGCTGAAGTGTTGGCCTTTCACGCCGCTGGCGTAGCCCACGGCGGCGTGAGCTGCGAAGACCCCCCAGGCCTACGCACCAACCCAGCATTTAGCTACTACATCGCTTACTTGCGTGACCCAGCGGGCAACAAGATTTGTGCGATGTACCGTCCACCCGCTAAATAAACAGCATCAAGCCTGACGCATCTCTCGCAGCTCTGCGTTGGCGTGGCGCAAGCGGTCGGCAATCGCCAAGGCCACCGCTCGCATGACGCTGATGCTCATCACCGGATCGCCTGCTGCCACCGTGGCAAAGGCTTTGCGATCGATGGCAATCAGTTCGGTCTCACGTGTGGCGTACACATCGGCCGAGTGAGCGCGGCCATCTAAGAACGACATCTCGCCAAAGAACTGACCACGGCTGAATGTGGTGAGGTGAATGGTCTTGCCATTGGCCAAGGGCAAACTCACCTTCACTTCGCCTCGACTGATGAGCATCAGTTCATGGCCGCCTGAGTCAGCGCTGAACACCAAATCGCCCGCCTCATACACATGGCGTTGGGCGCAGCGTTCGAGCGCTGCAATCTCTTCGTCGTTCAAGCCGTGGAAGATTTCAAACTTACCCAAGGGAATGCCTTCGTGCGACACATGGGCGTGGCCTGCAAGCGCCAACGTTTCGTCTTCAATCCATTCGAGCGCTTCGTCGAACTCGTCAAAAATTTTGGCTGTGCTGTCAGACAACAAACCAATGTGGTCCACATAAGAGCGCAAATCACGCCCACTGGGCAAACGCTCGGGCACGCGTGTGAGCACCAAGCGTGCATGGCGCTCAGACAACATATTGCGAATGCGCTCAATCATGTGGCCTGCCGTCATATCCATCGACTGCACACGCATGAAATCAAGCACCACAAACTTGGCCTTGCTCAACTCAGGTTCAATGGCGGTGTAGAGCTGATCGGTGGTGCCGAAAAACAAGCTGCCTTGCAATTCAAAAATCACCGTGTGGCCACCCGTCTCTGCCAACACATCACGCTCACGCTGACCGCGCACGCGCTGCGAGAACACCTTGTCACCAAAGGTTTTGCGACGGATGGTGGAGGTGTGAATTTGCTCACGCAAGAACAACATGATGGCCATGGCCACGCCTACACCTGAAGCTGCAATCAAACTCACGGTGTTGGCCACAATCACCACCAGCACAATCACGGCAAAGTCGAGCATGGTGTCTTTGGCTTTGAGCAGCTGCAAGGAATGCCAGTCAATCATCTTGACACCAATCACGATCAGCAAAGCGGCCAAAGCAGACACAGGCACCCATGCAATCACTGAGGTGAGTAACAAAATCGCCAACAATGACCACACGCCTTGGAACACCCCCGACAAATAGGTCGTGCCACCGCTGGCTTTGTTGACCAAGGTCGCGCCCATGGTGCCTGCACCAGGTGCACCACCGATGAGCGAAGCAGCCAAGTTGCCCAAGCCTTGGCCAATGAGTTCTTTGTTGGAGTCGTGGCGCGAGCCAGTCATGGCGTCGAGCACCACACAGGTCTTGAGGGTGTCAATCGACAAGAGCACAGCCAGAGTCACCGCTGGAAATGCAATTTGAGTCCAGTTGGGCATGCCTGATTCGCTCAAGCTACGAAATGGGTCAAGCAGCGATTCAAAAAAACCTTCGCCGCCCACAGCCAATGGGCCAATGATGAATGGGTTGTCGTGCAAATTGCGCAGTTCAGGCCAAGCACTGAATGCCAACAACCAATACGAGGCCATGCCGCCCAACAAACCCACAATCACGGCAGGCACTTTGTTCGAGATGCGCGGGGCCAAAAGCATGAAGGCAGCGGTGGCCGCACCCACAATCAAACTGGGGGCTTGCCACAGCTCCATGGCGTGCAAGCCTTGCCACCAGTTCATGCCTTTGGGTAGTGCCATCCACTTGGGAAGTTGGCTCATGATGATGATCAAGCCCACACCACTGAGGTAGCCGCTCACCACGGGAAACGGCATGTACTTGATGAGTTCACCAATGCGCAACAAACCAAAAGAGATCTGCACCAAGCTGCTGACAAACGCCACCAAGAACAAGGTCAGCACCACAGCACCCACACCTGAACCTTGTTGCGTCATTTGAATCGTCAATGCCGACAACACCGCCGCCGCAGGCGCACATGGTGCGGAAATGAGCCGCTGCGTGCCTCCAAACGTCGCCGCAATCAAGCCCAGCGCCGTGACGCCCAACATGCCAGCCAAAGCGCCTTTGGCACCAAAGTCAGCCCCCAGCGGAGAAAAAATTGTGACGCCAAATGCAATCGCAGAAGGCAACGCCACCAACATGGCCGCAAAGCCACCCCAAATATCACCCGATAAATTGGCGCGAGAAAGTGTGTGTGATGTAGACATGGCAAATATGACAGTTTTTTGTCAGTATCGCAAATTTCGTCACGCTGATTTTTAGGCTTGATTTAACTCAAGCATTTCTGCTCGGTTGCGTGTCTAATAGTGTTTTCTTCAGGAGAAATTTATGACAGCAAACGTCGGCGGCATTGACCGCATCTTGCGCATCGTCGCAGGCTTGGCACTCATCGCATTGGCAGCTACTGGTGTTGTTGGCGCTTGGGGGTTTTTAGGCGCCATTCCTTTGGCAACGGGCGTGTTTCGTTTTTGCGGCGCTTACACCTTGTTGGGCATCAACACCTGCCCCATGAAAGCCGCTGAAGAAGAGCCCGCACAGTAAACAGCGCGTACCCACAAAACCTCAGCCCCTCAGGGCGCTGAGGCTTTTTTTCGCGCCAACCACAGCAAGCCCATGCCTGTGATCAGCACAGGCACCAGCGACCCCCAATTGAGCCACGCCCAACCTTGCGTAGTCACCAAAGCACCCGAGGCAAACGAGGTGAACGCCATGGTGGCAAACACACAAAAGTTAATAGCTGCCTGAGCGCGATTTTTCTCTTGCGGTGTGTAGGCCTGCATCGACAGCGTGGTGCTGCCTGTGAATAAGAAATTCCAGCCGACGCCCAACAAAAACAACGCAATCAAAAACTGGTGCAAATCCACCCCTGACAACGCCACCGCAATGCATGCGATGTTGAGCAGCACGCCAACACCCATGACAGACAAGACGCCAAAGCGTTTGATCAAGTGCCCTGTGAAAAAGCCAGGTGCAAACATGCCAATCACGTGCCACTGCAGCACCCAGCCGGTATCTTCAAACGACAAGCCACACACCTGCATGGCCAAGGGTGTGGCTGCCATGAGTAAGTTCATCACGCCATAGCCCAAAGCCGCTGCCATTGCAGCCACAAAAAAGATCGACTGACGCATGATCTGCCTCAAGGGGCGACCACCCGTGTCATCCGTTTTCGCCACAGGTGCTGGTGGGAAGGTGATCAAGCTCATCACCGCCATAGACAGTACAGCAACCCCCATCAGCGCCACATACGCGCCTGCGAAGGGCGTGCCCAATAAGCTCTTGGTTTGAATGGCCAAATTCGGCCCAATGACTGCACCAATGAGACCACCAGCCATCACCAAAGACACCGCCTTTTCGCGGAAGTCAGGCTTGCACAACTCGGCCGCTGCAAAACGGTACAACTGACCATTCGCGCTGTAGTACCCCGCCACCACGGTGGCTGTGACCAACAACCAGAAGGATTGTGAAAACACAGCAAACGCACCCAACGCAGCAGACAGCAAGGCCACCAAAAGCCCCAACTGAAATGAACCCTTGCGGCCAAAGCGTTGCTGCGATTTCGCCACCAACCCCGTGCTGAGCGCACCGCCCACCACATAGCCCATCACAGGCAACGTGGCCATCCAAGTATCAGGTGCCAAACTCAAACCCACCAAACCATTGATGGCGATGAAGGTGACGTTGTTGGTCAGGAACAAGCCCTGCGCGATAGACAGCAATACGAGATGACGATTCATGACAACCTAAAAGTTAAAGCACTCAACCCACACCAACAGAAGTCAATTAACGCGGCACCAAAAAGACCGACTTTTCATGAATCACATCGTGACCCAAGGCGTCTTTGATGTCGAACACGATCTTGTGTGAACCAGGCTCAGCAGAACCGTAAGGAATGGTCACGCGCAAAACCACCCAATGCGATTGCGCGGAAGCAACCTTCACATCTGTTTCGGTTTCGATGCGGATGTCCTTCATGCCATTGACGGAGAGCTGGAAAGTTTTGTCTTTCTCAGACGCATTCATCACTTGGAGGCGGTAAATGTTTTCGATGCCACCGTTTTCTGTGATGCGAGCCAGTGTGGCGCGATCCCTCACCACATCGACCTTGAACGGTGTGCGCATGGCCAGCGAAACACCCACAGCCATGATGATCGCCATCAAAATTGATGTGTAGATCAACACACGAGGGCGCAACACACGCATCACCGTTTGTTGGGTTGTCCATTTGTTGGCCATGGCGTTTTGCGTGGTGTAGCGCACCAAGCCTTTGGCATAGCCCACTTTTTCCATCACAGTGTCGCACACGTCGGCACAGGCGCCACAGCCAATGCATTCGTATTGCAAACCGTCGCGAATATCGATACCCGTTGGACACACCTGCACACACAAAGTGCAATCCACGCAAGCGCCCAAGTTGGCGGCAGCAAGGTCGGTCTTCTTAGAGCGTGGGCCACGAGGCTCACCGCGTTCGGCGTCATAGGTGACGATGAGCGTGTCATGGTCAAACATGGCGCTTTGGAAGCGTGCATAAGGACACATGTATTTACACACTTGCTCACGCATGAAACCTGCATTGCCATACGTGGCAAACGCATAGAAGAACACCCAGAAAAATTGCCAAGGGCCAAAGTTCCAATCTTTGGCGGCAACCAACAGTTCTTGAATCGGGGTGAAGTAGCCGACAAAGGTGAAGCCCGTCCAGAGCGACAACACAATCCATGCGGTGTGTTTGTAGGTTTTCTTGCTGAGCTTCTTCAAAGAAAAATCAGCGTCGTCCAAACGCATACGCGCAGAGCGATCACCCTCGATCTTGCGCTCGATCCACAAAAAGATTTCGCTGTACACCGTTTGCGGGCAGGCATAGCCACACCACAAACGCCCCGCCACAGCTGTGAACAAGAACAGCGCCAAGGCTGAGATGACCAACAAGCCTGTCAAATAAATGAAGTCTTGTGGGTAGAGAACCAAACCGAAGATGTAAAAACGACGGGCCTCTAAGTCAAACAACACGGCTTGACGCGTGCCCCACTCCACCCATGGCAAACCGTAGAACACAATTTGCGTGATGGCCACCATGACCCAACGCCAATAAGCAAAAATGCCTTCGACCGAACGTGGGTAGATTTTTTTAGCCGCCGCATACAACGACACCATTTCTTCGCTGTCGTCAGCAGGCGCAGCTTGAATAGGGATGACTTTTTTAGGTTCTTGTGGGTCAGTGCTCATAGCTGTCAATCGTGATTTAAAAATTAAGCCAATGTGTCCCAAGCTTTGAGGGCTTCGGCGGAATACATCAGTGCTGGGCCACCGCCCATGTAAACGCAAATGGTCAGCATTTCTTCCAGCTCTTCGCGGGTGCATCCCAGTTTGCGCAAGGCCTTCACATGAAAGCCCACACACCCTGAGCAATGCTGAGTGATACCAATGGCCAACGCAATCAGCTCTTTGTTCTTGGCGCTGATCGTGCCTTCTGCCATCGACGCACGAGCCAACTGACCAAAGCCTTGCATGGCTTCAGACTGTGATTTTCGAAATGGGGTGAGGCATTCATTAATGCCTTGTATCAAATTGGCGTGATCAAACGTGCTCATTTTTTGTCCTTCTTCAATTACTTCAGTTGCTGCCCCGCACTGTCAAACACTTCCACCGTGATGGGAATGCCTTGGCGGACACTTTGGGTCACTGTGCAAAACTCTTCAAACTGCGCCAGCACATGGCTGAGCTGTTCAAGCGATGCGGCCAGTACACCCATGCGAATCTGAGCTGTCATGTGCAGCACACGCAAACGGTTGTCGTCATTACGCCCTACCTCAGCCATTACCACGCATTGAATAGGTTTTGGCACTTGTTTGAACTTGCGAAATGCAAACAACAGAGAATCTGACAAACAGTTGCCTACTGCGGCACAAAGCATTTGCACGGGCGAAGGGCCTAGCCCTGTGCCTAACGGTGCAGGCTCATCGCTGGTCAGCAACGGCATGTCATCGCCAAATGCTATGTCGAAGCGGTAGTCATTGCGTTGCGATAGCTCAACGCGGATTATTTTTCCAGTCATGCCAACTCCGCTTACTCAAATGAAGGTTGAGCCGGCTTGTAGACCTCATGGCCTGCAGCCACCCATGCATCCACACCACCCGCAATGGATCGCACATGGGTGTAACCCATTTCAGCCAACGACTTTGCGCTCAACGCAGCACGGCCACTGGTTTTGCAATACAGAACGATGTTGAGATCGCGCGGCTGCATCTTCGGGTTGCTTGCGATCTTGAACTCCAACATGCCACGCGACATGTGGATAGCACCAGGCAGATGACCCGCTGCGTATTCATCTGCTTCGCGGACATCAATCAGCACATCACATGTTTGAATCGCAAGCACAGCTTGATCAACTGAAATTTCTTGCACATCTTGTTTGGCTTGCACGACGAGGTCATGAGCGGTTTTCATACTGATTTCCTTGTTCCAGAGACACGTTTTTTAGATGCAGCCACCATGGGCCAAGCCTGCTCAAGGTGTTGTTGGGTGATTCGATCGCACACCAAATCACACAGCGCATAGATGGTGGGATCGGCGATTTGGTAGTACACGCTGGTACCTCGGCCTTCGCGCTTAACAAAACCTTGTTGCATTAGCACAGCTAAGTGGCGTGACATATTGGCAGCGGTGTAGCCACAAGCTTCAGCCAGCTCGCCCACGTTGTGCTCAGCCTCACGCAGCAAGTTCAAGATCCGCAAACGCGTCGGCTCGGCCAGCGCCTGGAAATAATTGGCCACGCGATCGATGGCTTGTTCTGGTAGTTGGGTCATGTGCTGATTCTATCCATATTTAACTGAATGATTAAATAATTGTTTAATTAAATAATCAGTCAATTATTTATAGAATAGCGACATGACTGATTCCAAACTCCGCATCTCAGGCCGATTGGCCCGCTTGTTCCAAGCCTCGCAAATCACGCCACTGTTGGCGCTGGTGTGCTTTTTATTGGGCGTGTTTGCTGTGCTCGTCACACCTCGCGAAGAAGAGCCGCAAATCAATGTAACGATGGCCAATGTGCTCATTCCTTTCCCGGGTGCGTCGGTGAAAGATGTAGAGCAAATGGTGTCTGGTCCGGCCGAGCAAGTGCTTTCGCAAATCACCGGCGTAGAGCATGTCATGTCGGTGTCGCAGCCAGGCATGTCGGTCGTTACCGTGCAATACAAAGTAGGCGTCCCCCGCACCGAAGCTTTGGTGCGTTTGTATGACACCGTCAACTCACATGCCGATTGGCTGCCAAAAGGCCTAGGCGTGATGCAGCCGCTCATCAAGCCGAAGGGCATCGACGATGTGCCCATTCTGTCGCTCACCCTGCACGGCAAAGATGCTGACCTGAGTGCGTTTGAACTCGAAGGCATTGCCCAAAACATCGAGATGGATTTAAAGCGTGTCAAAGGCACACGCGAAGTCACCACAATGGGCGGCCCCTCACGCGCCATTCAGATTGACATCGACCCAGCGCGCATGCAGGCCGCAGGCATCACGGTGCCCGAGTTGCGCATGGCGCTGCAAGGCGCTCACTTGGGCGCACCTGTGGGCGATTTGTTGGTGGGCCAACAAGCCATCGCCATTGAGTCGGGCCCCTTCTTCAGCAGCGCCAAAGATGTGGCGAGCTTGGTGGTGGGTGTGCGTGCAGGCACCCCCATTCACGTGCATGACATTGCCCAAGTGCGGGATGGCGGTGCACAAGCCAACACCGCCGTGTGGCATGGTGTGGCAGGTGCCAAGCCGAACGAACGCACCGCTGTGACCATCGCCGTGACGAAAAAGCCCGGTGAAAACGCCATTGAGGTGGCTGATGCTGTGTTGGCACAAGTGGCCACACTCAAGCAAAGCAAGATTCCCGCAAACGTGGACGTCACCACCACACGCAACTACGGAGAAACTGCGAATGACAAAGCACAAAAACTGATTCAAAAGTTGCTTTTTGCCACCGCCTCTGTGGTGGCCTTGGTGTTCATCGCTTTGGGCCGTCGTGAAGCGGCCATTGTGGGCACTGCTGTGATCTTGACCTTGACGGTCACGCTGTTCGCCTCTTGGGCCTGGGGCTTCACACTCAACCGCGTATCCTTGTTTGCCCTGATTTTCTCAATTGGCATCTTGGTGGATGACGCCATCGTGGTGGTGGAGAACATCCATCGCCACCAAGCACTGTTCCCACACAAAACCCTCACACAAATCATTCCGGGTGCAGTCGATGAAGTGGGTGCACCTACCATCCTTGCCACCTTCACCGTCATCGCAGCCTTATTACCCATGGCGTTTGTGACGGGCTTGATGGGCCCTTATATGAGCCCCATCCCCATCAACGCCAGCATGGGCATGTTGTTGTCATTGGCGGTGGCATTTGTGGTCACACCTTGGTTGGCGCGCATTTGGATGAAGACCGCACACACACACGACCCTGCCGACAACAGTGCATTCAAAAAGTGGCTCAAGCGCTTTTTCCACGGTGTGTTCAGCCCATTCCTGAATGCGCAGTCGGGTCAACGCAACCGTTGGAGCTTGGGTGCGGCTGTGCTCGGCGCCATCGTGTTGTCGGTGGCCTTGCCCGTGGCTGGCTTGGTGGCCTTGAAGATGCTGCCGTTTGACAACAAGTCTGAATTCCAAGTTGTGGTCGACATGCCATCGGGCACACGCGTGGAAGAAACTGAAAAAGTGTTGCGGGCCTTGGGCGCGCACTTGGCCACCGTACCCGAGGTGATCAACTACCAAGCGTATGCAGGTCTGAGCGCCCCGATCAACTTCAACGGCTTGGTGCGTCAGTACTATTTGCGTAGCGGTGGCCATGTGGGCGACATCCAAGTCAACCTGCAAGACAAGCACTTGCGCAAAGCACAGAGCCACATCATCGCGACACGCGAGCGCCCTGCGCTGCAAGCTATTGGCAAGCAGTTCAACGCGAATGTCAAAGTGATTGAAGTGCCACCAGGCCCACCTGTACTGGCCCCCATCGTGGCCGAGGTGTATGGCCCCACCGACGAGGGCCGTCATCAGGTCGCTAAATCTGTGCGTGCCATGTTTAACGCACAGTCAGGTGTGGTGGATGTGGACGACAGCACCATCAGCGCCGCACCGCGCCAAGTGCTGCTCATCAATCGCCAAAAGGCCGCGCAAATGGGTGTGTCGCATCAAGCCATCGTCAGCACTTTGCGTGCAGGCTTGGCCGGTGAATCCACTGTTTACGCACACGACCAAAACAAATACGCAGGTGCCATCGTTATCCGCTTGCCTAAGAGCGAGCAAGATTCGCTGGAAAAACTGCTGAGCTTGGGTGTGCGTAACTCGCAGCGTGAAATCGTGCCGATTCGCCAGCTCGTCACTGTCAGTGACACCCAACGCGAGCAACCTATTTATCACAAAGACTTGCTGCCCGTCACTTATGTGGTGGGCGACATGGCGGGCAAGGTCGACAGCCCCTTGTACGGAATGTTTGGCATGCGCAGTGGCCTCGGCCAAATTCAAGCGCCCAATGGTCAAGCTGTGGATGAATACTTCATCCAACAGCCCAAAGACCCCTACCAACACTACGCAGTGAAATGGGATGGCGAGTGGCAAATGACCTATGAAACCTTCCGCGACATGGGCGCAGCCTATGCCTTGGGCTTGGTGTTGATTTACCTATTGGTAGTGGCGCAGTTTGGTTCATACCTTGTGCCGCTCATCATCATGGCGCCAATTCCGCTCACCATCATCGGCGTGATGCCTGGTCACGCACTCCTAGGTGCGCCCTATACCGCTACATCGATGATTGGCATGATTGCGTTGGCCGGCATCATCGTGCGCAACTCCATCTTGTTGGTGGACTTCATCCGATTGCAGGTCTCCCAAGGTGTGGCATTGAAAGACGCCGTGGTGGCCTCGGCCATCACACGCGCACAGCCGATTGTGTTGACTGGCTTGGCCGCCATGATGGGCGCGTTCTTTATCTTGGATGATCCGATCTTCAACGGCCTGGCCATCTCGCTCATCTTCGGAATTTTTGTCTCAACCGCACTCACCTTGTTGGTGATTCCGTTGCTCTATTTCATGGCTTTCAAAAACAAGCCTGCCTCTGTCATTTCAGGAGAACACGCATGAAACGCTTGCCTCTTTTCACCGCCTTGACCTTCGCTGGCTTGACCAGCACCGCACACGCCGCCGATTTGATGAGCGCATGGCAAGCCGCCCAAACACGCGACCCCGAAATTGCAGCGGCCCGCGCCTTGCACGAGCAAGCCACATTTCGACAAGAACAAGCCAAAGCTTTGTGGGCACCGATGGTGTCTGCCAACGGTGCTGTCGGTGTTGGCGGTGCGGACAGTCGAATCAAAGGCGCAGAAGTACCAGGCATGATGAGCGACATGACGTTCAAAACCAACGTCAACGTCGGTGCCCTCACTCGTGCCAGCATCGGCGCACAAAAGGCTTGGATCAGCCCCGAGCGCGAAGCGCAAAGCAAGCAGCTCGAACTGTCGGCACAAATCGCACAGACCCAATGGCAACAAGCGCAACAAACGCTCATCATGCGCACAGCGCAACGCTATTTGGATGTGGTCGCCGCCGAGCAAACATTGACCATCTTGCAGCGTCAACAAAAAGCGGTGCAACAAGCCGCAGCTGAAATCAGCAAACGCCAAGCGGTGGGTGACGCCAGTGTGATGGATGTGCAAGAAGCCAACGCACGGGTGTCAGAAATTCGCGCCCATGTACTCACCCAAGAAAACAACTTAGCCACAAAGCAAGTGGCCTATCGTCAACTCACCGGGCAAGAGCCCACGCAACTGGCTGGCATTGCCAAAGTCGACTCGGCGCTCGTCAATTTGGCCGATGCCCACACTTGGGTGCAACGCGCCAAACAACAATCGCCCACCCTGCAAATGATGGGTCTGCAACAAGCCATTCAAGCCCAAGAAGCCAAACGCATCAAAGCAGGCAACGCCATGACCCTCGACTGGGTAGCGCAAGCGCAAATGGACCGCTTGGCTGGCAACGGCGCATACAGCAGCAATGCCAGCAATCAAATGACGCAATACATGGTGGGCTTGCAACTCAATGCACCGCTGAGCACCGGCGGCATGGTGGAGTCGCGTGAACGCGAAGCCTTGAAGCAAGTCGAAAAACTGCGCTACGACCAAGAAGCAGCCGAGTTGCAGATGGAGCAGCAGGTGCGTGACGCATGGCAAAGCCTCAGCACGGCACCTGCACGTTTGCAAGCACTGAGCCAATCCGAGCAAGCCAGCAAAGCACGCTTGAGCGCGACCCGACAAGCGCATCGCACCGGCGCACGCACCACCAACGAATGGCTGGGCGCTGAACATGATGCGGCACAAGCCGAACTTGCCGTGCTGCAACTACGCACACAAACCTTGATGGACCAACTCCGCTTGTACGCGGCCAGCGGTGATTTGGGTGAAGCCCAGTTGCGCCAACTCAATGCACGACTGAAATAACACCATGCATCTTTCACGTCTGATCTTCGTTGGCTGGCTCGCAGCTTGTACGCCTGCATGGGCGAGCTCTTGCGCCGAAGACATTGCTGCCGTTGACAAAGCCCTGCGCAGCCAATACGGCGAAGACCGCAAATGGTGGCAAATCATTGCGTGCCCCGTGGTGATGGACGGCCAGTTGCGCAAAGATGCCATCGTCAATGTGGAGCAAATCAAGGAAATCAGCTACTTTCGCAACATCGCCTACATGCAGCACGCACGCGGCGACGACAAGATGTGCAAAGAGTCCATGGTCAAGCCCAAGCGCATGCTGCGCGTTTGGTAGGCCTGGTTGAGCAGGGAAATCCCTTGAAATTCATCCCTCACGCCAGGGATAGAATTAATTCATAAGCAATTAATGAATTATTTAATTTCATGGGAATTCAGATGAAACAACACATCGCTGTCGCACTCATCGCACTGGCCACAACAAGTGCTTGGGCCAACGCCGATTTGGCTAAAAAGAACAACTGCTTGGCTTGCCATGCAGCAGACAAAAAGATTGTCGGCCCTGCCTATCAAGACGTGGCCAAAAAGTATGCGGGCCAAGCTGATGCCGAAGCCACTGTGATCAAAAACATCAAAGCCGGTGGCAGCGGCAAATGGGGCCCCATCCCCATGCCACCACAACCCCAACTCAGCGACGCCGATGCCAAAGCCTTGGCTGTTTGGGTGTTAGGCGGCGCCAAGTAATACGACTGGTACTCGTACCTTGATGAGCTTCCCAACGAGATCACTCAGGGAAGCTCTTTTTTTTTAACTTCAATGAAAGAACCTCATGAAATTCAACCTTGCACACCTCTTTGCCGCCATCGGATTGGCTGCGCTTAGCTTCAACAGCATTGCCGCAGAACCCGAGTACCTGCGCATCATTGGTACTGACACCAAATTCGTGGTGAAAAACGCCAAAGGCGAAGAGCGTGAAATCAAGCGTGTCATGACACCTTGCGCCAAAAACAAAGGTTGGCTGCAGCCCTTGGTGCCTGTCGCAGGCGTCACTCCTGTGACCGAAATTGAAATGCTCAACGCCATGAATGATCGAGATGCCATGTTGGTCGACATGCGTGAACCCGAAGACCGCGAGCAAGGCACCATCCCAGGCTCACACCACATCGTCTACACCGAGGTGTCTGCTCGCTTGAACGAGTTGGGCTGCAAGAAAACCGCTAATGGCTGGGACTGCGCAGGCGCCAAAAAAGTATTTGCATTCTGTAACGGCCCCGTGTGCCCACAAAGCCCCACCGCCATTCAGGCCATGACACGTGACGGCTTCCCTGCTTCGAAAATTTATTACTATCGCGGCGGTATGTTGGACTGGGCAGCGTTGGGCTTCCCCGTTCTGAAAGGCGATTTCTAACAAGGGAACTTCATGCACACCAACTGGATTCAAGACACGCAAGCCCTGCTCAACAGCACTGACGATGCAGCGCCTACGCGCCGCTTGGCTTTGCAAACCGCATTGGGCTTGGGCTACGCCGCAGCGGCCATGCCGTTGATCGCACAAACCGCCATCCAAACATCAGGCGAAGGCCTGGTCGAAGGCGAAGTGATGATTGATGTCAACGGCTTCAAAATGCCGGCTTATCGCTCGGCACCCAAAGGCCAAACCAATTTGCCTGTGGTCTTGGTGATCTCTGAAATCTTCGGTGTGCATGAATACATTGCCGATGTCACACGTCGCTTCGCCAAAGCTGGCTATTTAGCCATTGCTCCCGAATTGTTTGTGCGCCAAGGTGACCCCAGCGCCTATGGCGAAATTGCCAAACTGCAAGCCGAAGTCATCGCCAAAGTGCCTGACGCCCAAGTGATGGCCGACTTGGATGCCACCCTGCAATGGGCAAGCAAAAACGGCGGCAACGCCAACCGCGCTGCCATCACCGGCTTTTGCTGGGGCGGGCGCATCACATGGCTGTATGCCGCACACAACCCCAAGCTCAAAGCAGGTGTCGCTTGGTACGGACGTGTGGAAGGCCAAACCAACGCAAACAACCCCAAGCACCCCGTTGATTTGGTGGCTCTGCTCAAAGCCCCAGTGTTGGGTTTGTACGGTGGTGCAGACACGGGCATTCCGGTCACCTCGGTCAACACCATGAAGGAGGCCTTAGCCCAAGCGGCCACCCAAGGCAACAAGGCGGCCAAGGCCTGCGAGTTTGTGCTCTACCCCGATGCCCCGCACGCCTTCCACGCCGACTACCGCACCAGCTATCGCGCAGGTCCTGCGACAGATGGCTTTGCGCGCGCATTGGCTTGGTTCAAGCAGCGCGTTTAAACAGGCTTAAGCGACAAACACCCGCGCTTTGCGCGGTGTGAGCACCAAGGTGTCACCCTCTGTAAATCCCTGCTCGTAATACTGCGATGCAGGGATTTGCGCTTCAATGATCTGTTGGTCTGATGGGCTGTCTCCCTCAGCGGCCAGCAGCTCTAAACGAGCAATCGGCCCCACTACGATGGCACGGGTCAGCTGCGCCACGATGCCTTCGTCACCTGAGGTGTAACGACGCACATCCAAATCGTGGGGACGCACATACGCAAAAGCTTTGGCGTCTTGTGTGTCATGGTGTTCTGGGCTGGGCACGCGCACAGTTTGATCTTCCACGCCAATGTGCATTTCGCCTTCGTGGGCACGGCCATGGAACAAGTTCACATCGCCCAAGAAGCCATACACAAACGGGCTGGCTGGGTGTCCCCACACTTCTTGAGGGCTACCCACTTGCTCGACATGACCTTTGTTCATCACCACCACGCGGTCGGCCACTTCGAGGGCCTCTTCTTGGTCATGGGTCACAAAGATGGTGGTCACATTCAAGTCATCGTGCAAGCGGCGCAACCAGCGGCGCAGTTCTTTGCGCACCTTGGCGTCCAAAGCACCAAAGGGTTCGTCCAGCAACAACACTTTGGGCTCCACCGCTAAGGCACGGGCCAAGGCAATGCGTTGGCGTTGACCACCCGAGAGTTGTGAGGGGTAGCGATCGGCCAACCAATCGAGTTGCACCAGGCTCAACAAGTCGTGCACTTTCTTTTTGATCTGTTCTTCGCTGGGGCGTTCGTTGCGTGGTTTCACGCGCAGGCCAAAGGCCACGTTTTCAAACACCGTCATGTGGCGGAACAAGGCGTAGTGTTGAAACACAAAACCCACTTGGCGCTCGCGCACATGCACATGGGTGGTGTCTTCACCGCTGAACAAAATCGTGCCCGCGTCAGCCGTTTCTAAACCCGCGATGATGCGCAGCAAGGTGGTTTTACCGCAGCCCGATGGGCCCAACAAGGCGATCAACTCGCCAGAATGAATGTCAAGGCTTACATCGCCCAGCGCTTGGAAGTCGCCAAACTGTTTGTGGATGTTTCTGATTTCGATGCTCATATTTCTTTACTCGTATTTATGCGTGTGGACGCTCTGGTGGTAAGTCAGCCGCGGCTTTGAGTTCATTGGCATGACGCCACTCAACCACCGACTTAATGGCCAACGTGACCAAGGCCAGCAAAGCCAGCAGCGAAGCCACCGCAAACGCCGCCACAGACTGATATTCGTTGTACAAAATTTCCACATGCAAAGGCATGGTGTTGGTCTGGCCACGGATGTGGCCAGACACCACCGACACCGCACCAAACTCACCCATGGCGCGGGCGTTACACAAGATGACGCCGTAAATCAAACCCCACTTGATGTTGGGCAGCGTGACATACCAAAAGGTTTGCCAGCCTGTAGCCCCCAACACAATGGCCGCTTGCTCTTCGTCATTGCCCTGCGCTTGCATGAGCGGAATCAACTCACGCGCGATGAACGGGAACGTGACAAACACCGTGGCCAACACAATGCCGGGCACCGCAAAAATGATCTTGATGTCGTGTTCTTGCAACCAAGGGCCGAACCAGCCTTGCGCGCCAAACATCAACACATAAATCAAGCCCGCAACGACTGGCGACACCGAGAACGGCAAATCCACCAGCGTGGTCAAAAACGCTTTGCCTGTGAATTCGTATTTGGCAATGGCCCATGCAGCCGCAATGCCAAACACCAAGTTCAAGGGCACGGCAACCAAGGCGGTGATGAAGGTCAAGCGAATGGCCGACCATGCATCGGGCTCTTGCAAAGCCTCCCAATACGCTTCAAAGCCTTTGCGCAGAGCTTCGGTGAACACCGCAGCCAATGGCAAAACCAAGAAGAAAAACATAAACGTGAGCGCCAAGCCAATCAGGCTGTAGCGCACCCATGCGGGCTCCGTCGTACCCGCTTGCGCACGGCGTGAAGAGGGATTCAATGTCGTTGTCATGCTGGGGCTCCTGTATGGCGGCGTTGCCATGCTTGCAGCGCATTGATAACCAACAACAAGATGAACGAAATGACCAGCATCACCACGGCCACGGCAGTGGCACCGGCATAGTCGTATTGCTCCAACTTACCGATGATGATGAGCGGTGTGATTTCAGACACCATGGGCATATTGCCCGCAATGAAAATGACTGAGCCATATTCACCAATCGCACGCGCAAAGGCCATGGCAAACCCCGTGAGCAATGCAGGCGCAATGCTTGGAAAAATCACACGGCTAAAAGTTTGCCAACGTGTGGCTCCCAAACAAGTAGCAGCTTCTTCGAGTTCTTTCTCTGCGTCTTCCAAGACCGGCTGCACGGTGCGCACCACAAACGGCAAGCCAATGAAGATGAGTGCAATCACCACACCGTTGGGGTTGAACGCCAACTGAATGCCCAAAGGCTCCAGGCACTGCCCCACCCAACCATTACCCGCTAACAAAGCGGTGAGCGAAATACCGGCCACCGCTGTGGGCAAAGCAAAGGGCAAATCCACCAAGGCATCGACCACCTTCTTACCGAAGAAGTTGTAACGCACCAGCACCCAGGCCACGAGCAAACCAAACACCACGTTGACCAATGCAGCAATCAGCGACGCACCAAACGTGAGGCGGTAAGACGCCATCACACGGGGGCCTGTAACGGCCTCAATGAATTGGTCCCATGTGAGGGTGAAGGTTTTGAAGATCAATGCCGAGAGCGGAATCAACACGATCAAGCTCAGATACGTGAGCGTGAAACCTAACGTGATGTTGAAGCCGGGAAGAACACGCGCAGCCTTATGGCTGCGCGCCAGAGAAAACAATGCCATGAAAAATTACTTCACCGTATAAATCTTGTCGAACTGGCCACCATCGTTGAAGTGGACTTTTTGCGCTTCACTGAGTGAACCGAAATACTCACTCACAGGCACCAACTGAATGGGCTTGAAGGTGGCTGCATACTTCTTCAGCAAGGCGGGTGAGCGTGGGCGTAAGGCGTGTTTGGCTGCAATCTCTTGCGCTTCATCGGAGTACAGGTAGTTCAAGTAAGCCTTGGCCAATTCGCCTGTGCCTTTCTTAGCCACTGTGCGTTCCACCACCGCCACTGGGTTCTCCGCAATGATGCTGACTGATGGGTGCACGGCATCCACCTTGCCTTCGCCAAACTCGCGGTCGACCGAGACGACTTCGGACTCAAACGTCACCAACACATCGCCAATGTTGCGTTGCAAAAAGATGGTGGTGGCATCGCGACCGCCTTTGGCGAGCACGGGTACGTTCTTGAAAATCTTGCCCACAAACTCAGCAGCTTGCGCATCGGTTTGGCCTTTTTTACGCGCATAGGCCCAAGCAGCCAAATACGCCATGCGGCCATTGCCGCCCGTTTTGGGGTTAACGACGATGACTTGCACGCCAGGCTTGGTCAGGTCGTCCCAGTCCTTGATGCCCTTGGGGTTGCCATTGCGCGTGAGGAACAACATGGTCGATGTGGTGGGCGATGCGTTGTTGGGGAACTTCTTCGCCCAGTCTTTGGCGACCACGCCGTTGTTGGCCAAAAACTCAATATCAGTGGTGGTGTTCATGCTGACCACGTCTGCATCCAATCCATCGTTGACGGCACGGGCTTGGGCGCTAGAGCCACCGTGGGCTTGGTCAATCTTGATGTCTTTGCCTGTGGTCTTTTTGTAGTGCGCGACAAAGGCTTGGTTGTAGTCCTTGTAGAACTCACGGGCCACGTCATACGACGCATTGAGCAGTGTTTGCGCAGAGGCCAAAGAGCTGGCGCTCAATAACGCGGCGACCAAGGTGGTGTGTAGAAATTTTTTCATACCGTTTGAAGCTCCAAAGAATGATGAGACTCTGCCGATGTGGTCGACTTAAATACCAAAGGTGTTTCCACCAAAGACTGCAACAGTGCCAGCCCCAAGGGCCATGCACCAAAACCAGAGTCGATGTTGATGTGCCCTGCGTTTTGCAAGCGCACAAACTCGCTGCCCCATGACCTGGCATAGGCCCCTGCGGTTCTCACAGGGCAATACGGGTCGTTGCTGCTGGCCACCACCACACTGCGATAAGGTAAGGGCTGGTACGGCACAGGTGCAAAGTCGACCAAGGGCGCGCGTCGCTCAGGGTCAGCCGGTGCGACCAACAAAGCGCCATGCACACGCGCCACTGCCTCGGGTGGCAAGTGGGTAGAAGCGATGCAGCCCAAGCTGTGCGCCACCAGAACCACTGGGCCGTCTTGCGCGAGGATGGTTTCAGCAATGCGTCCCACCCATGCGCTACGCGTGGGAGAAATCCAGTTGTCTTGCTGCACACGCACCGCGCCCACAATGGACTCCGCCCACAGACTTTGCCAGTGGCCGGGGCCAGAGTCGCGCCAACCGGGCACGATGAGGATGGTGGGTGTTTGAGTCATGGCCGCGATTGTGAAAGGCAGAGCCGAAATCTCAAACGACTCTTTTCTTGTTAGTTAATTACGAATGCGTATATAGAGTTGCGACATCATTTCTTCAGGTAAATCTGATCGAACTGCCCACCGTCTGCAAAGTGCTCTTTGCCCACTTTGTCCCAGCTGCCAAATGCACTCTCCAGCGTGAAGAGGTTGAGTTTGGGCAACTGCTTCACATACTTGGCTTGCGCTTTGGCAGAGATGGGGCGGTAGAAGTTTTTGCCTGCAATGTCTTGACCTTCGTCGGTGTAGAGGTAGTTGAGGTAAGCCTCTGCGACTTTGCGTGTGCCTTTGCGTTCGACGTTTTTATCGACCACGGTCACAGGGGGTTCCGCCAAGATGCTGATCGATGGGTAAACGATGTCTACCTTGTTGCCAAATTCTTTTTCAAGCAAGTGCGCTTCGTTTTCCCAAGAGATGAACACATCGCCTTGGTTGCGCTGTGCAAACGTGACCGATGAGCCGCGTGCGCCGGTATCGAGCACGGGCACGTTCTCGTAGAGTTTTTTCACAAACTCTTTGGCTTTCGCTTCACCGCCGTATTTGCGTTTGGCAAATTCCCAAGCAGCCAAATAGTTCCAGCGTGCACCGCCGGATGTTTTGGGGTTGGGCGTGATGACGCCGATGCCAGGCTTGACCAAGTCATCCCAGTCTTTGATGCCTTTGGGGTTACCTTGACGCACCACGAGCACAATGGTGGAGGTGTAAGGCGATGAGTTGTGTGGCAAACGCTTTTGCCAGTCTTGTGGAATGAGACCACCGTTTTTGTACAAGGCATCAATGTCGCCGGCCAGTGCCAAGGTGACGACGTCTGCATCGATGCCGTCAATGACCGAGCGAGCTTGTTTGCCAGAGCCACCATGCGACTGCTTGATGGTCACGTCTTGGCCCGTTTGTGCTTTCCAGTGTTTGGCAAAAGCCGCATTGAACTCAGAGTACAGCTCACGGGTTGGGTCATACGACACATTGAGCAAGGTGACAGGTGCTGTTTGTGCAGCAGCCAAACCGCTCACAGCCACCAAGGCTGTGGCCACCAGAGTTTTGAGAAAGTGTTTGCGTTGAATCATTTTGGTTCCCTTTGAATCCATCTAAATTTGCGATGGACGGATTCTTAGCGCAGCTGCGCTAAAAGGGAACGACAGAGTTTTTGGTAGTTAATTACCGAAACATCTAAGCCAGTATCAAAGCGCGTTCAAAGGAATTTTGAGGTACGACACGCCGTTGTCGTCCTTGGGTGGGAACTCACCCGCACGAATGTTGATTTGCACCGCAGGCAAGATCAGCACAGGCATGGCTAAGGTGGCATCGCGTTCGGTGCGCATGCGCACAAACTCGGCTTCGTCGATGCCGTCGTGCAAGTGAATGTTGAGCGCACGTTGCTCAGCCACTGTGGTTTCAAACTTCACGTCGCGCCCCTCGGGCGGGTAGTCATGGCACATGAACAAGCGCGTCTCAGCGGGCAAGCTCAAAATTTTGCGGGCTGAGGCATAGAGTGTTTTGGCATCTCCCCCAGGAAAGTCACAACGCGCTGAGCCCACATCGGGCATGAACAAGGTGTCTCCCACAAATACCGCATCGCCCACTTGGTAAGCCAAGCACGCAGGCGTATGGCCAGGCACATACAGAGCTTTGGCTGTGAGCTGACCAATGGCGAAGGTTTCGTCTTCGTGCAGCAGGTGGTCAAACTGTGTGCCATCCACTTGAAAGCTGCCTTCTAAATTGAACACGCCTTTGAAGACGCGTTGCACTGCAGTGATGTGGTCGCCAATCGCAGTTTGCCCACCTAAATGCGCTTTGAGATAAGGCGCAGCCGTGAGGTGGTCCGCATGTGCGTGCGTTTCCAAAATCCAGACCACGCTGAGCTGCTGCTCTTTCACAAACGCAATCACTTGGTCTGCCGAGGCCGTGCTGGTGCGACCCGATTTGGGGTCGTAGTCGAGCACCGAATCAATGATGGCGCAGGTGCCGCCCGCTTGGTCGTAAACCACATAGGTGACGGTCCAAGTGGCGGGGTCGAAGATGCCGTGGATGAGGGGTTTCATAAGGGCACAATAATATAGGCAACTTTAGATATACAGACCATGCAGATTGATTGGCTTCACTTCACACCTTGGACGTCTTTGTTAGGCGGCGTTTTACTCGGCGTTGCGGCGGCGGCTTTGTTTTTGAACAGCGGGCGCATCTTGGGTATCACCGGTATTTTGGAAGGGGTGCTCGCGCCCAAACATGCCGACTCGCCTTGGCGTTTTGCGTTTTTGCTGGGCCTGTTTGCCGCGCCTTTGGCGGCTAAGTTTTTCCTGCCCGCTGAGCTGGTGCACACCCCGCGCATAGACGCGAACTGGGCCATGGTGATCACCGCTGGTGTGTTGGTAGGCTACGGCACACGCTGGGGTGCAGGCTGCACCAGCGGCCACGGCATTTGCGGTTTGAGCCGTTTGTCTGTGCGCTCTCTCGTCGCTACTTTGTCGTTCATGGGCACGGGCTTTGTCACCGTGTTCGTGATTCGCCATGTTCTCTAAGGAGCCACACATGCAACGCGTGATTGAATTTGTGTTGGGCCTTTTGTTTGGTCTGGGTCTGTTGATTTCCGGCATGACTGACCCCGGCAAAGTACAAGGCTTTTTGGATGTGACGGGTGCGTGGGACCCATCACTCGCGCTCGTGATGGGCGGCGGTGTGATGGTGGGCTTGCTTGGGTTTACCTGGGCGAAAAAGAAACACAGCAGTTTTTCGGGTGCGCCCTTGCAATGGCCTGAGATGACGCAGATCGACCGCCCCTTGGTGCTAGGCAGCTTAATGTTTGGCACAGGCTGGGGCTTGGCTGGTTTTTGCCCCGGGCCTGCGCTGGTAGCCATGGCCGCCGGCAACGACAAAGCCTTGGTGTTTGTGCTGGCCATGATGGCGGGCATGGTGTTGTTTGACCGTTTCAAAAGCAGAGACAATTGAAGGCTTGACTGCCACCACTGACGATTGGGGAATTTTGTGAATCTCACCAGCTTGATTGAAACCTTCGGAGACCATGCCGTGTTGGCCACGGGTGGCGCACTCATTGGTTTGATTTTTGGTTTCTTTGCGCAACGCTCTAAGTTTTGTGCACGCGCTGCTGTGATTGAGTGCTGCGACGCAAGCGGTGGCTCACGCTTGGGCGTCTGGTTGATCGGTTTTTCTGTGACCATCTTGGCCGTGCAAGGTTTGGTGTGGGCTGAGTTCTTGAAGCCTGAAGCCTCTCGCCATTTGGGTGCCCCCGGCAGCATTTCAGGTGCGGTGGTGGGTGGCTTGATGTTTGGCATGGGCATGATCATGACGCGCGGATGCGCCAGCCGTTTGCTCATTCTCTCGGCCAACGGCAATTTGCGTGCCCTGCTCTCGGGCTTGGTGTTTGCGGTGACGGTGCAAGCGTCAATTTCTGGTTTGTTGGCTCCCGCACGTCAGTGGGTCACAGGCTTGTGGATGGTCGAAGGCGGTCCTGAGCGCAACTTGCTTCATTTCACGGGCGCATGGATGGGCCTGGTCGTGGGCTTAGCGCTTGGCTTGGTTGGCCTGTGGCGTTTGCGTGCGGACACACAAGACGCCCCCAACACCTGGAACTGGGCAGGCGTGATGGTGGGTGTGTCGATTGCTTTGGGTTGGGGCTTCACCCAGCTGATGGCCGGTGTGTCGTTTGAACCTGTGGCCGTTCAAAGCTTGAGCTTCAGCAGCCCATCGGCAGAGTGGTTGATGCGCACGCTCTCCACCGCCACTGCACCGAGTTTTGGTTTTGATGCAGGCTTGTTGCCTGGTGTGTTTGCAGGCTCATTGATCGCAGGCGTGTTGTTTGGCGAATTCAAGTTTGAAGGTTTTCAAACAGAAAACAAACTGGGCCACTATTTGACAGGTGCCATCTTCATGGGCTTTGGCGCTGTGATGGCTGGCGGTTGCACCGTGGGCTCAGGCATGACTGGCGGTGCGATTTTTTCAAACACAGCGTGGCTCACGCTGGTGTCAATCATTGCTGGGGCTGGATTGACTTACAAAGTGTTGAAGTCTATCAACAGCCCCACCTGAGTTTTCAATCACTCAGTTGCGCAGCAAGCGGCGCCATCTTTGACGCCGAATTTGCGCAAGATGATGCCCATGGGGCAAAAGTTGGTAAAGCCAAATTGAAACAAGTTGGCTCCCACAAAAGCAGTGAACGCCAAGGCCCAGCGACTCACAAACACTGGGCTTTCTTCAATGCCTAAAGCCAGTGACACCATGATGAACAAGCCCGCGATGATGCGGATGTAACGTTCGACTGTCATTTCATTTCCTTTGATTTAAAAACTTTTTACGCGGCGTAGCCAGGGTTGGGCAACACACCTTCGAGCTTGGGCGTGTTGAGCTTGCGTGACTTGACGCGGCCACCGCTTGCCTTGAGCCACTGCTCGGCCACTTCCCACACGGGCTTGAGGTTTTGGTTTTTCGCCTCTTCGGCCACAGGGGCCCAACCGGCCACTTTGTATTTTTTGTTCGCTTCAATGAGCTTGCCTTTGAGGCGCATGTCGCCAATGCGGTTGCCCATTTTTTCGTTGGGGCGACACACGTATTCGAGGCCACCCACGCGGACCATGTCGCCACCTTGTTGGTAGTAAGGGTCGGGGTTGAACAAGTTGTCGCACACGTCTTCGAGCACGGTCTTGATGGTCTCGCCCGTCATCTCAGTCACGGTGGCATACGAGTAGGTGGTGGCGGTCATGTCCATCAACCATTCACGCGTGATGGCTTGGCCTGGCAAGAGCGAAGTGCCCCAGCGGAAACCGGGCGAGAACGCGAGGTCGGCGCCTTGCACATCCATCAACGCGTCGAGCAACAACTGGTCGCCTGTGCCATTGAAGTTGCCACGGCGGTACAGCGTGCCTTCGGTGATGGCCAAGGTTTCATTGAGCTTGGCTTCGTAGGGCGCGCGAATCTTGGTGATGAGCGCATCCATCTCTTTGTCGGCGGGCAGCATGTTGGCAAACACGGGCAAGAGCTTGTAGCGGAAGTCGGTGATGCGCTTGTTCTTCACTTCGAAGTCGAGCACGCCCAAGAACTTGCCATTCGACCCTGCGTTGGTGACGATGGTTTTGCCGCCTTTGTTGTTCACCAAAGTGGCCACAGGCATGCCGTCGTGGGTGTGACCACCCATGATGGCGTCGATGCCGCTGACGCGGCTGGCCATTTTCAAGTCCACGTCCATACCGTTGTGGCTGATGACGACGACCACCTGCGCACCTTTGGCGCGGGCTTCGTCCACCATCTTTTGCATGTTTTCGTCTTGAATGCCAAACGCCCAATCGGCCACCATGTAGCGGGGGTTGGCAATGGGCGTGTACGGGAAGGCTTGACCAATGATGGCGCAAGGCACACCGTTGATTTCGCGAATCACATAGGGCTTGAACACCTGATCGCCAAAGTCTTGGGTCTTGATGTTTTGGGCCACAAAGTCGACCTTGCCTGCAAAGTCTTTGTTGACGATTTCTTGCACACGTTCCATGCCGTAGGTGAATTCCCAGTGGCCGGTCATCACATCGACGCCGAGCAATTTGCAAGCGTCGACCATGTCTTGGCCGTTGGTCCACAACGAGGTGGCCGAGCCTTGCCAAGTGTCGCCACCGTCGAGCAACAAGGCGCCGGGGCGGCTGGCTTTGAGGCGTTTGACCAGAGTGGCAAAGTGCGCGAAACCGCCCACTTTGCCAAAGCGTTTAGCGGCTACTTCAAAGTTCAAGTAGCTCATGCCATAGGCTTCGGCGCTGCCGGGGCGCACACCTGCGGTTTTGAGCAAATGCTCGCCCACCAAGTGTGGCAAGTTGCCTTTCATGCTGCCAATGCCAAGGTTGACACTGGGCTCGCGGAAGTAAATGGGCTTGAGCTGCGCGTGGCAGTCGGTCATGTGCAAGAACGAGACGTTGCCAAACTTGGGGATGTCGTACAAACCTTTGGCCGCCACGTTCGCATCTGCTTGCGCATAGGCCTGCATATTGAGGCCGGCCATCGAGCCCGCGCCAATGACTTGCATGAATTCGCGTTTGGTTAAGTTCATATCAGCACCTGCTTATTTAAAGAACGTAGAAAAGCCGCAGATGAAAAGCTCATGCTGCGGCTTGAGAGAGATTACTTGTTGACAGGCGACGCTGGGTCGAGCAACAAAGCCATGATGTGTTTGATTTGTGTTTCAGTCAACACACCTTTGTGCGCAAAACGTGGCATGTTGGAGCATGCGTTGTACGCACGGGCGTTTTGAATCTTGCCCCAGGTGTACTCGGTAATGGCCTTGGTGACGGGGCTGTTAGGCTCCAATGCACTGCGGATCTTGCCGTAGTTGTACAAGCTTGGGCCGAGTGTGCCGTAGGACAACTCTTCCTTGCTGATCTGGTGGCAGTTGTAGCAGTTGCCGCCGTTGGCAGAGCCTTCGGCATCGGTCCAGGTTTTGCCTGCGCCGCTTTGGGCAATCTTCTCGCCTTCTTTGAAGTCACCCAAATACTTGCCATCGGCGGGAGCCTTGATGGTTTTCATATTGCGTGCTTCGATGGCTTCGGCCACTTTGGCGTCCAACGGCACACCTGTGCGCTCGGCTTCGGCACACAACTGGTTGTCTTCATCAGGGCTCAAGCGGTCAAGCTTGGCTTGGCCTTGTGCACGGAATGAACGGCCAATGATGTCTTGGGTGAGTTTGTCGAGGTCAGCGCTCGATGGCATGGGTGCCGCACAAGCAGTCAACAAAGCTATAGCGGCTGCGCTCAACGCGATTTGATATATGCGATTCATGGTGCGTGGTCCTTATCGTTTGATCGCGGGCGCGGTGGCCTCGCCGCCTTTGCCATTCACGCCCATGTAGACGCCCAAGGCAATGGTGGCTTCGCTGCCAAACAAGGGATAGGGAAAGCGTTGCTGACGGTAGCAGTCGTTCAAGCGCAATTGAGCGCCCCACATCTGGCCGTTAGACACGCGGTACGCAGGCCAAGCGCCAAAGCCGTTGCCTGCACCAGGGTTTTTGGTGAGGTTGGGCAAGTCTTGCAAGCGAATGCGCTTGTCGTCTTGGCCGTGGCAAGTGGCACACGCAAAGTCGTGCGAACCGCCGCGCATGAAGAAGAGGCGCTTGCCTACTTCATACATCTTGCGCTCTTCCACATGGCTTTGCGGCAAGTTGAATTTCATGCCTTTGGATTCTGCAGAAATCCAAGTGGCCAAGGCGGTCACATTGCTTTGTTCGCCTTTGCCAAACGGTGTCTTGGCAATCTCGTCGCCATTGAAACCTTGCAACTCTTGCATGCAGGTGACCAAGCGCGATTCGAGGTCTTGCACTTTTCCAGTGTCTGCAAAGTAGCGCGGCAACTCGACCCAGGCGCCTTTGACCACGCCTGCGCCTTTGCCTAAATCGCATTTCTCAAGCGACGCATTTTTAGGGCCGCGTTTTTGTTTCCACAGGTCTTCACCTTTGGCTTCAAACAACTCGGCGGGGTTGCCGTCTTGCAGCATGGCGCGGTATTCGGCAATGCTGTCGGTCGACGACTTTTGGGCGAACGCAGCGGCAGACAAGCCGATGAGCCCTAATGCAAAAACTAATTTTTTCATCCTTGTCTCCACTGCGTTCACAGGCATCACGAAACAGTTGCTTCGTCAGAGCGTGTATCGCCCTTGTTGTCTTTCCATGTGATGCCCACTTTGTCACCGGCTTTGGCGCCTTTGATGGTGAATTGCAAGAAGGGGTTCTTGGACACAGCGGGGCCCCACTCGGCTGTCATCACGACTTTGCCATTGAGGGTGGCGGTCACGTCTTGGATGTGCCAAGCGGGAATGAGTTTGCCGGTGCCGTCTTTGCGTTGACCGGATTCCATTTCGTGGCTCATCAAGACACGGATGGTTGCTTTATCGCCAGCTGCTTGGGCGCGAATGCGCATTGGATCTGCCATTTTGTTTCTCCTGAAATTTCTAAATTAGCCGCCGCAGCCGCCGAGTGTCACTTTGACTTCTTTCTTTGCGAAGAAAGCTTTGCCGTCGTTGGTGATGGCCACTGCGTAGACATCTGACGATTGGCCCATCTTGGAGCGGGTCGAAAAGTTGGCTTCAACTTCAGGTGTCACGTTGAACATCGCAATCAAAGCAGATGGGTTTTTCTCAACCAACAACAGCATGCGTTTGACGTTGCCCAAACTGGTGCTCACACCCAATGGCACGACAGCGCCGTTTTCAGCGATGTCTGGACCGGTGATGGTCACGTCTTTGCTTTCCACGGGGGCTGAACCACCCATGGCTTTGACGGCTTCGTTCACACTCTTGGTGTCAAACGCTGCTTTGTCAAAAGCTTGAGCATATTGAGGGAACAGGCCAGTAGAGGCCAACAGGCCTGCCACAGCGGCGCTGTGCTTGAGGGTCTCGCGACGAGTTTGCATGTAGTGCTCCTAAAAATGCGTGAGAGTTATTTTGCCGCACCGGCAGCAAGCCAGTTGGCAATCGTTTTGATATCTGCTTCGGGTGCCGTTTGTGCAGGCATAGGGATGGCGCCCCACACACCTGAACCACCGGACTTGATCTTGCCCGCCAAGTACTCGGCTTTGCCGGGGTACTTTTTGGCAATGTCGTTAAAGCTCGGCCCCACCACCTTGGTGCTTTGCGCATGGCAAGCCGTGCAGGTGTGCTTATTCAACAAAGCCAAGGCAGGGTCTGCCACTTTGGCTGCAGGTTTGGCTGCAGCTGCAGCTGGGGCTGCTGCGCTACCGACAGGAGCTGATTTATTTTCAGGCACTGCGGTGTTGGCACCATGTTGTTGACCCACCAAACGGTTTTGGTCTGCCAAGTTGCCGTGGGCGTTGCGCGCATAGTCGGGCAACATGGACGCGACGTTGGCTTCGGGTACGCAGTTTTTCATGCAGGCCACATTGGCCGTGTCAGGCTTACCTGTGCCATTGAACTCTTTGCCAGGCCACATGCCGTGCTTCGTAGTCATGCCATTGCGGTTGGGCATGCGCTTTTGTACTTCGGCAATGTTTTTGTCTGTCAACACGAAGTTTTCAGGCACCACATTGGCCAAGCTCAAGAGGTAGGCCGTCACGGCATACACCTCATCGGGCTTGAGTGACTTGGGCGCAGTCCATGGCATGGCGCGGTTGATGTAGTCCCACAGCGTGGACACCGTGGCCACTTTCATGATGGTGGTGCGACCAGGGAAATCAGCGCGCTTCAAGTTGGCCACGTTGCCAGTTTTGATGTCGTCATTGGTGGTGCCACCAATGAGGGGACTGAACACTTCGTTGGATTCACCAAACACGCCGTGACAGTGCGCACACTTGGCTTCCCACAAGTCTTGGCCTTGTGCAACCGAGCCTGAACCTGCTGGCAAACCTTTGAAGTCGGGGCGTACGTCAATGTCCCACGCCGCAATTTCTTTGGCAGTGGCTGGGCGACCCACACCAGGGTAGGCGGTGCTTTGCGCAGTGGCCCAACCCGCAGCAGCCAGCAAGGCCGCAGTCAAGATGACTTTACGAAACTTGGACATTCTTGACCTCGCCGTTTTCTTGCACCAACCATGATTGGATGGCGTTGTTGTGATAGATCGAACGTGTGCCACGCGCCGCACGCAAGTGCTTGTAGGTGGGTTGCACGAAACCGGTTTCATCGGTGGCACGGCTTTGGATGATGGCAGGCTTGCCGTCCCACACCCAGTCGATGTTGAAACGTGTCAGTGCTTTGCTGAGCACCGGTGTTTCCAAGCGGGCTTGGCGCCAATTACGGCCACCGTCCACCGACACATCGACCTTGGCCACTTTGCCGCGACCCGACCATGCGAGACCAGTGATGTTGTAGAAACCTTTGTCCAACAACACTTGGCCACCAGAAGGTGTGGTCACCACGCTCTTGCATTCTTGGATGTTGGTGTACTGACGGTGTTGACCATCGGGCATCAAGTCCATGTAGTGCACGGCTTCGTCTTTCGCGGCGTAGGGCTTGTCACCCACTTCCACGCGACGCAAATACTTGACCCAGCTCACGCCTTGGATACCGGGCACGATCAAGCGCAATGGGTAGCCGTTTTCTGGACGCAGCATTTCGCCGTTTTGTCCGTAGGCCACCAACACTTCGCCCGACAAAATCAGGCTCATGGGAATGGTACGGGTCATGGAAGAACCATCGCCGCCTTCGGCCAACACAAACTTGCCGTTCTTCAAATCAGCGCCCGCAATTTCGAGCAAGGTGATGAGTGGCACACCTGTGAATTCGCTGCACGACACCATGCCGTGTGTGTATTGCACGGTGGGCACGGCCACATTGCCCCACTCCACGGCGGTGTTGGCACCGCACTCGATGAAGTGAAAACGCGACACGGATGGCAAACGCATGATTTCGTCCATGGTGAACACCTTGGGTGTTTTCACCATGCCGTTGATCATGAAGCGATGCTTGGAGGGATCGATGTCCCACCAACCTTGGTGATGACGCTCAAAGTGCAAACCGCTCGGCGTGACGATGCCAAACAACGATTGCAGCGGTGCAAACGACACAGAGGCTTGTGTGGTTTGCGTCAAGCCTGGGCTTTGACGACGCTGCACATTCGACTCGAACTTGGATGGCACACCGTAGCCGTTGTTGGCAGCTACACCCTGACCCAAACCCGTGGCGTGCTCAGGCAAGTTCAAGATGTTGGGGTCACCGCCCTCGGTGGGCACAGGGTTACCCTGCGCCAAGGCCATGGGAGCAGCAGCCCCTGCGGCGGCAGCGGCAAAGGCGCTGCGGATGAAATTGCGACGACCGGCTTTGCTTTCGGCAATGACGGTGCTGATGCCGTCGCGGTCTAAAAAGTTTTCAGGGGCTTTTTGAACGCGCCCCGATTGAATGCCATCTGGTGTTTTCACAGACAGTCCTTCCACATCAGTTAAATATATCAACAAGCGCTAATATAAATCATCTCTGATGGTCGAACCATCGGGTTTACGCCAAACCCTGCTGTAAGTTCAACGAAACTTGTAGTGCTGCTTGTTCAAGACAGCCGCCACCGCGTTGGTGTCTTCAGGGAAGAAGCCCAAGTTCAGCTCGGTGTTGCAGTACTCCACCATGCCGCGCAAGGCTCCAGCCGTGTTGATGCGACCTTTCGGGTTATAGATGCTGCTGCCGTCACCTCCGACGCGTCGCGTGTGGCATTCGTTGCATTGGTTTTCAGCAATGAGTTTCTCACCCGCTTTGAGATCGGCATCTTTGAACAAGGGGTGTTGCTGGGCAAACACGCCAGAGGTCCATGCCAACAAGGCTACACATAACAACTTTTTCATCGATGTCTCCTGTTTACTTCTCTTCCAACAATTCGGGCAGCATCACTTGGTAATGTCGCCCCAGTTTGTCCAACGGGTCCATGACACCAGCTCGCACCAACGCTGTGACTTCACGGCTGACCGTCTCAAGTTTGAGATCCATCATGGCCCCCATGTCGTCGCGTGCGAACAGCTGCACCGTGCCATCGTCTGACATCTGATGCATCTTTCGAATGAAATGCAGCACGCGTTGCTTGGCCGTGCCAAAGTTGAGCTCTGCCAGCCAGTCATCGGCAAGCTTCAAAGCGCTTTGCCATTTCTCCATCAGCTTGCGATGCAAGCGCGGGCTGTTGGCCCCCAACTGATGCATCACCTCTAGCGGAATACGGCATACCGACACCTCACTCAAGGCAACAGCTTGACTGTCGTAATGCCCAGTGGCCAAAGCTTCGAGCCCAACCACGTCACCCGGAAATAACACACGGACCACACGCTCGCGACCATCCGCCGTCACCCGCACCAACTTGACCATGCCTTTGCGCAACGTGAACACACCCAGCGCTTTGCCTGATTCGTCGTAAAGGGCTTGGCCGGATTGATACACCAAGTCATCGATTGGTGCATGGATGAGGTTGAAGTCTTGCTCGTTCAAATCAGCAAACAAGACCATGTCTCGAATGCCACAGTTGCGGCAATCGGATGTACCGCGCCACGCGGATTCGGTTTTGATCGGGATCATGCGCCTGCCACCGCTTTGCGCGCTTGCGTGAGCTGCTCATCCAAGTAAGCGCCATAAAAATCTGGCAAGTACGCACCTTTCAAACGCGAGGCGACTTCGCGCCCTTGTGCACCGTAGAACAACACCGTTGGTGCCAACTTGATGCCTTGCTTTTTGACCCATGCATCTTGCGTGAGCAAGGTGCCGTCAAAGTCAGTCAACGCGCGAGGGTCGCGCATGTCCACTTGCACCACTTGCAAGCCTGACGCGCGCAAAGGGTGCAAATAGTTTTCGCGCACCACTTTGCAAAATGGGCATCCGTGCAAGCTCACCATCACCACCAACGGCTGTTTGGCTTGCAACGCCTGCTCCAGGGAAACAGCCAACGAATCGGTACTGGGCAGCGTGATGGGCGTGGCGGCCCATGCACCTTGCGTGAGTGCAGCAAACGCACCGGCAGAGGCAAGGTGCAGCGCTTGGCGTCTAGAAACATAGGCCATGTGTGTCACTTGGCTTCTTGCTCCATCAGCAAATAGGTGTTGTAGGCGTTCATGCGATTGGCCGATTTGAAAAGTGGCATTTTCTCGAACCTTGACCAATCCGTGTTGGCGTAGGCGCTTTCAAACGGCTCCATGTCTTTGGCAGCACGCCCCATGGTTTCGCGCAAATACATCAGGTAGTCGCGCGTGAGGGTCATGTCGGTCTTGGGATCGTTTGAGATGGGGCCGTGTCCGGGCACCACCCAACGGGTGTCGAAGGTGAGCAAGTTCTGCATGCCCTCAATCCAATGGCGGCTGTCGGCTTGGCCCACAAATGGGATGCGGTTGCGAAATACCAGGTCACCCGCGAACAGCACTTTTTGCTGCGGCAAATACACCACCAAATCTTCGGCAGTGTGCGAGGGACCCACGGGCTGAATGTCAAAACGCACGCCGCCCACCGTCAATGTTTTCGGGCCAGTGAGCCATTCATCCGCTGGCACCAGACGGGTCTTTTCATCCACCCAAGGCCACAGCTCTTGGCGCGAAGCCTCTAGGCGCAAACGGGCGGTGTCAGACGTGAGGTATTCGCGTGCCGCACCATGCGCCACGATGCGTGCGCCCACCTCTTTGAACACTTGCAAGCCATAAATGTGGTCGGCGTGGTAGTGGGTCAGCACCACGGTGTGAATGGGTTTCTTTGTGACTTTGGCTATTTCGGCCAACAAACGACGGGCGAGCTCTGGTGAACCCAAAGCATCAATCACCACCACGCCTGCGGGGGTGACGACAAAGCCAGCGTTCGAAATGAAGTTTTGGTTGGCTGACGAGCCCATCTCGGACACGCCCTGGACGTAATAGACGTTAGGCACCACTGCCTTGGCTTGCATCAAGGGCTTGGCAGTCACCGCTTGCGCTGTGGCAGGCTGTGCTTGCACAAGGCTGTACACAGCCGTCCCTGCCAACAGCGCACCGAGGCAGAGTCGTCGAATCCACAAAACGTTCACCATGTTTTCTCCTGAATGGCCTGCACGCTGGGGCTTGATGTGCATCAAGTACCGCGTCAGTCTGAGCACTTAGCATAGTCCAAATATAAGCGTAGACTAAATCATATGAACCTCACCACACTCAATGAAGCCTATGGCGAACCCTATGTCTTAGCCGCGGGCGGATGGCTCATTGGCTTGTTGTTTGGTTTTTTTGCGCAGCGGTCTAAGTTTTGTTTACGCGCTGCGGTGGTGGAATTTTGGCATCGCCAGTTCGGCGAAAAGCTCTCGGTGTGGTTGCTCACCTTCTCAGCAGCGGTCATTGCCATTCAAGGATTGATTGTGTTGGGCGACTTGGATGTGAGCACAGCACGCCAACTGGCCACACGCGGCAGCTTGTCGGGTGCGTTGGTGGGTGGTTTGTTGTTTGGCGCGGGCATGATCATGACGCGTGGCTGCGCCAGCCGCTTGCTCATCTTGTCGGCCAACGGCAATTTGCGGGCTTTGCTGTCGGGGTTGATATTTGCAGTCACTGCGCAATCCGCGCTGTCGGGTGCACTCTCGCCTTTGCGCCAAGAGATCACCAACCTCTGGACCGTGGAAGGCGGCGCGAGCCGTGACTTGCTGGCCATCTTGGGTTGGAGCCACACCACAGGTTTATGGGTAGGTGGCATTTGGTTGCTGGCCGCCTTGTACTTCACCACCCGCACCAGCCAACGTGCATGGATGTGGGTGGGTGGCATCGGCACAGGTTTGAGTGTGGCTTTGGCTTGGTGGTATTCGTACAGCGTGGCTAAGGCCTCGTTTGAAGTGGTGCACATCCAAGGCATCACATTCAGCGGCCCCTCGGCGGAGTGGTTGATGCGTGTGTTGGCTCCCAACCCACCTGCGATTGGGTTTGACTTTGGTTTGCTCCCCGGCGTGTTTTTGGGTTCGTTCTTTGCCGCTTGGCTGGGCCAAGAGCTCAAGCTCGAAGGCTTCAAAGACGGCTACAGCATGCGACGCTACATCGTGGGCGCCATCTTCATGGGCTTTGGTGCCATGTTGGCGGGCGGTTGCGCTGTGGGTGCGGGTGTGACGGGCGGCGCTATCTTTGCACTCACCGCATGGGTGGCCCTCATTGGCATGTGGTTGGGCGCAGGCCTGATCGACCGCTGGATGGATGCACCGCCCGTGAGTGCGCCCACCTTGGTACAGCCTTGAGCACAGGCCGTTGATTCGAATTCTTACGTTATAGTTTTCAACATCTTGGCAACGCCATCACTGGGTTAACCCCGTGATGGCGTTTTGTCATTCTGGATATATTACCCATCACTGATTAATTCATGTCATTCAACGAGGACTCGATGAAAACCACATCTCTCCGCTTGCTGGCCGCCACCGCCTTGATGCTGGGTGTAAGCGCTGCCGCTCAGGCACAAGACAAAGCCACTGAATTGCACAACCGTGCCACCGCGGCCATGTGCGCCAACTGCCACGGCACCGATGGCCGCACCGTTGAAGGCTCAGCCATTCCCTCACTGGTCGGCATGCCCAAAGACTACATGGTGTTGCAACTCAAAGCGTTCAAAGACGGCACACGTCCTGCCACGGTGATGCACCAAATCACCAAAGGTCTGACTGACGCCCAAATCAACACCATCTCCAGCTACTACGCTGCCACCAAGCGTTAATCAAGGATTCATCATGAAACGTCGCAGTTTTGTTCAAGCCTCTATGGCGCTTGGTTCTTTGGGTGCACTCAGCAGCATGGTGGGTTGTGCCTCGGTTGGTCGCGTGCCCGAAAAAGCACGCGTGGTCGTGGTGGGTGGCGGCTACGGTGGCGCCACTGCCGCCAAGTACGTACGCATGTTGTCGAACTACCAAATTGATGTCACCTTGATTGAACCCAATGGTGAGTTTGTGTCATGCCCCATCTCCAACTTGGTGATCGGCGGCAGCAAAACCATGGCCGACATCACCACACCTTACGACAAGCTCTCAGGCAAGCACGGTGTCAACATCGTGCGTGATTACGTGGCCAACGTTGACCCCGCTAAGAAAACCGTCACCTTGGCCAGCGGCCCTACCATTCGCTACGACAAGCTCGTCATGTCGCCCGGCATTGACTTGATGTTCAACACGATTGAGGGTTTGAAAGAAGCCAACGCCTCCGGCCAAATTTTGCAAGCATGGAAAGCAGGCCCCGAAACCTTGGCACTGCGCCGTCAACTTGAATCGATGGACGATGGTGGCGTGTACGCCATCACCATTCCCGAAGCACCTTACCGCTGCCCGCCCGGCCCCTACGAGCGTGCCAGTCAAGTGGCTCATTACTTCAAGCAACACAAGCCCAAATCAAAGGTGCTGATCTTGGATACCAACCAAGACGTCACCTCCAAAGGTCCGTTGTTCAAGAAGTTCTGGGCTGACAACTACAAAGGCATCTTGGAATACATGCCTCAACACAAAGTCATGGCTGTGGATGTCAAGACCAACACCTTGAAGTTCGATGTGCAAAACGACGTCAAGGCCAATGTGCTCAATGTGTTGCCCGCCATGCGTGCAGGTGGCATTGCCGTGCAATCCAACTTGGCCAACGTCAACGCACGTTGGTGCGGTGTGCACTACCAAACGTTTGAGTCCACACAAGCCAAAGACATTCACGTGATTGGTGACTCCATCATGTTGGCACCACTCATGCCTAAGTCTGGCCACATGGCCAACTCGCATGGCAAGGTCACAGCTGCGGCCATCGTCGCTCAGTTGTCAGACATGCCAGTGAACCCCGCCCCCTTCCTCAGCAACACCTGCTACAGCTTTGTGAATGACAAGCTGGTGGTTCATGTGGCATCGGTTCACCAGTACGATGACAAAGACAAGACCTACAAAACCGTGCCCGGCTCCGGCGGTGTGTCTTCTGCACCCAACGAACTGGAAGGCATCTATGCATGGAACTGGGCTCAAAACATTTGGGCTGACAGCTTGATGTGAGAACGCTCAACATGAATGTCATGAAACAACTCTCACACGCCTTCGCTACCTTGTGTCTCGCACTGAGTTTTGGCTCGGTGCAAGCACAAGACATCAAGGTCGTCTACCACGTCAACACTGGCGTGGACACCGCTGCAGCGATTTTGGGTAATGTGCGCAATCACTTGAACGCAGATCCCACCGCCAAAATCACTGTGGTCACGCACGGACCTGGCATTGACTTTTTGCTGGACGGCGCCAAAGACAGCAAAGGCCGCGAGTTCAGCGGCATGGTGTCTGACTTGTCTGGCAAAGGCGTGCAGTTCCGCGTGTGCAACAACACACTCACCTCGCGCAACATCGACGCCAACAAAGTGTCGATGGATGCCAAGATCGTGCCCTCGGGCGTGGCCGAAGTGGCGCGTTTGCAAGCCAAAGAAGGTCATGTGTATCTGAAGCCATAAGCGATCGCTGCACGCAGCCCACAAAGGCCGCCTTGTGCGGCCTTTTTTTCGCCCCGCATCACTACGGTATTGCCCGTACGTGCGTTATCGAATTTTCAAGAACACTTGTTTTTCCTAAAGTGCTGGCATGACCAACCACCATCAAGGAGCACAGACATGACACCCATCGTCACACAAGTTTTGGTGAAAAAGAAAACTCAAAGCCCGATGCGCCGTGAATGGATCAAGACACCACCTGCCTCGAATGACGCCGAGTTGTATCGTAAGGATGTGGCAGGATTTCTGATTTTTTTATTGGCTGTTTTCACCGTGGTCATGATTTCGCTGCACGCTTGACGCAGCAGGCGGCAACCCTCTCGTTTTTATATACTGACCGCCTGCGTGGTGGCGAGAAATGCGACTACAAGGTTTTGTGCATTTTTCAAAAGAGCCTCCATGGAAATCAAAGTCAACTTCCTCGACAAACTCCGCCTCGAAGCCAAGTTTGACGATTTCACCGTGGTGGCCGACCAGCCCATTCGCTACAAAGGCGATGGCTCGGCCCCCGGTCCCTTTGATTATTTCTTAGCCTCCTCAGCCTTGTGTGCGGCGTATTTTGTGAAGCTGTATTGCGACACGCGCAACATCTCGACCGAACACATTCGGCTTTCACAAAACAACATCGTTGACCCGGAAAACCGTTATCAACAAATTTTCAAAATTCAAGTGGAGTTGCCTCCCGATCTTTCCGAGGTGGATCGACGTGGCATTTTGAATTCCATTGAGCGCTGCACGGTCAAAAAAGTGGTGCAAGCTGGCCCTGAGTTTGTGATTGAAGAAGTCGCTAACTTAGATGCAGATGCGCAAGCCTTGCTCACCCTTCAGCCCACAGCAGATACCAGCACCTACATCACAGGCAAAGACCTGCCGCTGGAGCAAACCATCGCCAATATGTCTGGGCTTTTGGCCAATTTGGGCATCAAGATTGAAATTGCGTCGTGGCGCAACATCATTCCCAATGTGTGGTCGCTGCACATCCGCGATGCCCATTCACCCATGTGCTTCACCAATGGCAAAGGTGCCACCAAAGAAAGCGCACTGGCCTCAGCCTTGGGCGAATACATCGAGCGCATCAGCAACAACCATTTTTACGCTAGTGCGTATTGGGGCGAAGACATCGCTCAAGCCGAGTTTGTGCACTACCCCAACGAGCGCTGGTTTCAGCCAGGCGCAGACGATGCACTGCCTACTGAAATTTTGGATGAGCACTGCCTAGCCATCTACAACCCTGACGGTGAGTTGCGCGCTTCGCATTTGATCGACACCAACTCGGGCAACACCGCGCGTGGCATTTGTTCACTGCCGTATGTGCGCCACTCCGATGGCGAAGTGGTGTACTTCCCCTCCAACCTGATTGAAAACTTGTTTGTCAGCAACGGCATGAGCGCAGGCAACACCTTGGCGGAAGCCCAAGTGCAATGTTTGTCTGAAATTTTTGAACGCGCCGTCAAACGCGAGATCATCGAAAGCGAAATCGCCCTGCCCGATGTGCCGCAGCATGTGTTGGCCAAATACCCCAGCATCCTGGCGGGCATTCAAGGCTTGGAAGAACAAGGCTTCCCAGTCTTGGTGAAAGACGCATCTTTAGGTGGGACCTACCCTGTGATGTGCGTCACCTTGATGAACCCACGCACCGGCGGTGTGTTTGCTTCTTTCGGTGCGCATCCCAGCTTCGAAGTTGCGTTGGAGCGCAGCCTCACCGAGTTGCTGCAAGGTCGCAGCTTTGAAGGCCTCAACGATTTGCCCCCACCCACGTTTGAGAGCAACGCCGTCACCGAGCCCAACAACTTTGTGGAGCATTTCATCGACTCCAGTGGCATCGTGTCGTGGCGCTTCTTCAGTGCCAAGTCAGATTTTGAATTTGTGGAATGGGATTTCTCAAGCCAAGGCGACGTTGCCAACGCTCAAGAAGCAGCCACTTTGTTGGGCATTTTGGACGGCATGGGCAAAGAGGTTTACACCGCGGTGTACGACCAATTGGGCGCAGTGGCCTGTCGTATCTTGGTGCCAGGCTATTCCGAGATCTACCCTGTAGAAGACTTGGTGTGGGACAACACCAACAAAGCCTTGTTGTTCCGCGCAGACATACTCAACCTGCATCGTTTGGACGATTCGGGCCTAGAAGCCTTGCTTGACCGCTTAGAAAACAACGAACTTGATGAGTACTCGGATATCGCCACCTTGATTGGCATTGAGTTTGACGAAAACACAGAATGGGGCCAACTGACCGTGATGGAGTTGAAACTGCTGATTCATCTGGCGTTGAAACAATTTGATGATGCACAAGACCTGGTGCAAGCCTTCTTGCAATACAACGACAACACGGTTGAACGCCGCTTGTTTTACCAAGCCTTGAATGTGGTGCTTGAAGTGGTACTGGACCCAGAGTTGGAACTCGACGACTACACCCCCAACTTTCGCCGCATGTTTGGCGACACACGCATGGATGCGGCCCTCGGGTCGGTCGATGGCACCGTGCGTTTTTACGGCTTGACGCCCACCAGCATGAAGCTAGAAGGTCTAGACCGACACCACCGCCTGATGGACAGCTACAAAAAGCTGCATGCCGCGCGCGCTAAGGCAATGGCATCAACGTATTGACGCGGTCTAGGTAAGTCCAAGCCTGGTCGGTAGGCTCCAACCATTTGATGCGGCGATCTGCCGCATCAGCCACGGTGCGAATCCAGCCCCTTTGGCGCAAGCCTTCGACTTTTCGGCTGATGGTGGATGCGCCTAGAAACAACACCTCGCGCGAGGTGAGGATTTGCATCATGGACAGCGGTTTATTAAGGAACCATTGCACCGCAATGAACTCCAACAATCGTTGATCCTCTGGTGGCAGCAAAATCAACTCGCCGTTCGTATCTTTGGCTTGATACATCGCCGCCAAGAATTCCAAATAGTTGCGACGAGCCACATCAGCTGTCGGTTGAGCGCTTGTATCAGTCATGCCTCCCAATGTAGGGAGAATTCTTAGTTTTGAAAATTCGATAACCCACGTACGGGCTAGGCCTTACACCAAAAAGCATTCAAAGATGAGTTTTCACTTGGTTGAGTCAATGCTCAAGCGCACCAACTCAGCCAAGGTTTTGACACCTAGCTTTTCCATCACACGGCCTTTGTGCACTTCCACCGTGCGTGGGCTGATGCCCAGCAACTCACCGGCTTCGCGGTGGGTCATGCCCTGTGCAATGGCCACCATCACTTCGCGCTCACGGGGCGTGAGCATCTCTAGCGACTGGGTATGAACGCGCTGAGCTGAGCTCGATTTCAAGCGCTCAAACGCACGCTCAATCGCATTGAGCAACTGAGGCATCACCACAGGTTTTTCTAAAAAATCAACGGCCTGTCCCAAAAATGCCCGACGCATCACATCCACATCGGCAAACGCGGTGAGAAAAACCACCTCCATGGGAACAGGTGCGGCACTGATTTTTTCTTGCAAATCCAAACCGTTCATGCCGGTCATGTTCAAGTCCAAGACCACACAGCAGGGACGATCGGGTAAGGCACCTAAAAACGATTCACTGTTTTCGTAAGTTCGACAGTCAAAGCCCTTGAGTCCAAGCATGATCGACAAAGAGTCGCGCACAGATGCATCATCATCCACCACGCAAATCAAACGACTCTCAAGCATCTAAGTGATCTCCAAGGGGCAACAGAATTTCAAAACATTTATCAGGCTGGGCGCGATAGCGCAAAACGCCGCCATTATTCTGTACCAACGATTGACTGACAGACAAGCCCAAGCCTAAGCCCTCTTTTTTGTCGGAATAAAACGGACGAAACACTTGGTCAATCACCTCGGCTTCTAATAAATTCGCTTGATCCATGACGCGAATGGTCAAGGTATGGTGATCATCCAGCACGCGGATGGTGACTTGCATGCCTGGCGCTGAAGCATCAATGGCATTTTTGATCAAGTTCCCCAAGGCCGTGCTCATTTGGATTCGGTCCACCATGACACCTGACACGCGTTGTTCGTACAAGGTGACGAGCGTCACTTGGGCTTGTGCGGCACGTTCAGTCAAACGGGTCACACACTCTTCTACCCAGGCATGAACTTGCACATCTTCCATCGTCGAAACACCAGAGATAAAGTAACTGCGCAAGCCACGGACAATATCCGTGGCCCGCATGGTTTCATGGACGATATTGCGCAAGACGCGCGCCAATTGTGTGTCGCTCGAATCAGATGACTGAGCTTGCCGCTCGGTGAGCATCAACGCTGACTCGGCATACGCACTGAGTGCACTCATGGGTTGGTGAAGCTCATGCGCCAAAGAACCCGCCAATTCACCGGCGGCGACCAATTGCAAACTGTCACGCAACCGCTCTTCGGTGCGCAAACGCTCATCCACCACAGTGCCGATGATCAGCCCCGTCAAAGACAAGGTGAGCATGACAATTTGCATGTCCATCAAATCAGCGGGCAGAACCCCCGCATGCATGGTTGAAAAGACCAAGGGCACTTGAATCAAAGCTGCCACCAATGTGGCCCCAGGCAGTGAGTAAGTGGCGGCCACTAAGCCAAGGACAAAGAACAAAGAGAAGAAATATTTCATCTGGTCTGCAAGAGGCAATGAAAAAATCAACCACATGCAAACCACCAAGCCGGCCAACAGGCTCCAAAACAAAACACTGCGCAGCATATGTGCATATTGCTCACGGCGGCGTTTGTCTCGGGCCACAAAAAACAGGGGTAACCAAACCATCAGACCCAACAAATCCCCAATGAAAAAGCGATGCACGGCTCCTAAAAAATCCTGTGCTGCCAACACACCTAACCCTATGTGCGTGCCCACGTATGCCATCGCCGTGAACAAAGCACCACACACAATGACAACGCCCAACCAAACCATTTCACGTCGATCGCGCAGTGCCGCCTCTGCCCCCAACACACAACGCAAGCACAGTGCAATGCTGGCATAGCAAATCACCAAAACTGCATTACCTAAAAGCACCGTAGGAGACAGCAACAAAGTGCCACGCACCAACCAATCGGAAAGCCCCAGGGTGAAATACACCCATGTCATCCAGATGTTGCCGACTAAAAATAAAAACAGAACTTCCAGAGCCGCCGGTGGATTCCACGGCGTGATGTTCAGCCCCGCAAACGGATGGATGTAGCTGAGTCGATCAACAATGATGAACAAACAAGAAAAAAACAGTGCAGCCGAGATTCGTCGAATCACGCGAGCACCTCACACTCAGTGAGCGATATCGCTGTCAATGGCAATTTGCGTGCACACCGCACGGCAGAGCGTGACCACACGTTCGTTGATGATGCGGTAATAAATTTGCACCCCTTCACGACGACGACCCAAAATTTTGGCGTTGAACAAGGTGTTCAAGTGCTGCGACATATTGGGTTGCGTGGTGTCGATTTCTTCTAACAACTGACCCACGTTTTTTTCTTCGTTGCACAAGCAATTGATGATCTTCAATCGCATGGGTGCCGACATGACGCGAAAGGTTTCTGCCGCCAAGTCGAACATTTCATCCAAATTGTCGTTTTTGGCTGAAGACTTTTTGGTCGCCTTGATGGCTGCTTTTTTGACCACGGGTTTTTTCACAGCCGTCGTTTTTTTAGCTGCAGGCTTGGCCTTGACGGTGGATGAGGTTTTTTGGGTTGCCATAGTTGAAAAGGATATCACTGACAGAGAGCTGCCACATCGGCCTGCAAATCTTGCGCCCATGTACGACGGTTTCGACCATTGGCATATTGTGTCTCACCGTAACGCACTTGCGCTAACAAAGGCGGTGCACACAGGGTGCGCCAGAGTGAGCTAATCAAGGTGTCATCATCTCGGTAACACGGCGCCAAGCTGCGTTGCTTGCTTTGTGCGTCAATGAACTGCAAGGCCACAGGCTGAATCGGCGCATCTGCCGAAATGGCAGCTTGCAACAAATTGGCATGAAACGGCAACAGGGTGATGCCGTCGCCCGTGCGCCCCTCAGGGAATGCTGCCAGTACCTGCCCCGCTTGTAGCGCAGAGGCCATTTGATGCACCACGCGCATGGCATCGTTGCGTGAACCACGTTCGATATAGAGCGAGCCGCCACCCGTGGTGAGCACGCCCACCAAGGGCCAGCTGCGAATTTCAGACTTGGCCACAAAGCGGCAGTGACACGCAGCGTGCATCACCAAAATGTCGAGCCACGAGATGTGATTGGCCGCCATCAACACAGGGCCTGGTGCTGGATGCCCTTTGACGCGAACCTCGATGCCGATGATGGACAACATGCCGCGCGCCCATACCTCAACATAGCGAGCCTGTTGCTCGTCATTGAGTTTGGGAAAGATGGTGCGAATCGTCCAATAGCCATGCAAGACCTGCGCAATGACACGCAGAAACTTGACGATGGCATTCACGCTGCGCATCAAGCGGCTTGGTAGGCCACGCGCCCTGCCACCAAAGTGGCTTTGACGCGGGCAGGTAAGGACATGCCTGTCATGTCAAACGCAAACGGCGTGTGCTTGCCTTGGCTGTGCAGTGCGTCGGGCGTGACGTGCCATTCGGCAGCGGGGTCAAACACCACGAGGTCGGCGACACCGCCCACATGCAACTGACCGATGCTCTCGCTTTGGCCTGCGACCTTACCCAACACCTTGGCGGGTTGTGCAGTGAGCACATCGAGTGCACGGAGCAAACCCACTTGGCTGTCGTTGGCCCATTTGAGCGAGAGGCTGAGCAACAGCTCTAAGCCTGTTGCGCCAGATTCGGCTTCAGCAAATGGCAAAGCCTTGCCATCGTTGTCGACGGGCATGTGGTCCGACACGAGCACATCAATCGTGCCGTCTGCCAACGCAGCACGCAGTGCATCGCGGTCGCGCTGTTGGCGCAGCACGGGCGTCACGCGGGCTCGGCTGTCGAAGTAGCCAATGTCGTGGTCGCTCAGGTGAAGCGAGTTGATGCTCACGTCTGCCGTCACAGCCAAGCCCTCTTGCTTGGCGGCACGCACAAGCTCTACACCTTCGGCGCTAGAGATACGGCACAAGTGCACGCGAGCCTTGGTACTGCGCATGAGCGCGAAGATGGTGTGCAAGGCAATCGTCTCGGCTGCCACAGGCACACCGCTCAAACCCAAGCGGGTGGCAAGCGGGCCGCTGGCAGCCACGCCTTTGCCCAAGTGCACTTCTTGCGGACGCAACCATACGGTGTAGCCAAACGTGGCAGCGTATTGCAAAGCACGTTGCAACACTTGGGTGTTTTCCAACGGTACTTCGGCTTGGCTAAAGCCCACACAACCTGCGTCGGTGAGGTCTGACATTTCGGTAAGCACAACGCCCTTCAAACCACGCGTGAGTGCACCCAGCGGGAACACGCGAGCGCGGTGCAGTTTTTCGGCGCGGAATTTGAGCATTTCAATCAAACCTGGCTCGTCCAACACAGGGTCGGTGTCGGGTGGGCACACGAGGCTGGTGACACCACCGGCCACCGCGGCGGTAAGCTCGGAATCGAGCATGCCTTCGTGCTCGTAGCCGGGTTCGCGCAAACGCGCTTGCAGGTCAACCAAGCCGGGGGCGACGATGCAGCCCTTGGCGTCGATGGTGTGTTCAGCTTTGAAGTTGACGGGTAACTTCTCGCCGGCTTTGACGATGGCCACGATGTGCCCATCAGCCACCGCCACATCAGCGGCGTGGTCAAAGCCAGAGGCTGGGTCGATGACGCGACCGTTTTGAATCAGGATGTTCATGCTTCATTCCCCGCGACGATGGACATGACGGCCATGCGCACTGCAATACCAAACGTCACCTGCGACAAGATGACACTTTGCGGCCCATCGACCACGGCAGAGTCAATCTCCACCCCTCGGTTAATGGGGCCTGGGTGCATCACGATGGCGTCGGGCTTGGCCAGTTGCAACTTCTCTTGCGTGAGACCAAACGATTTGAAATATTCTTGGCTCGATGGCAACAACGCACCGCTCATGCGCTCGTTTTGCAAGCGCAGCATGATGACCACGTCGCAACCCTTGATGCCTTCTTCGAGGTTGTTGAACACCTTCACGCCCATGGCCGACAAGTCGCTGGGTACCAAGGTCTTGGGGCCCACCACGCGCACTTCGGCGCAGCCGAGGGTGGTAAGCGCGTGAATGTCCGAGCGCGCCACACGTGAATGCAACACGTCACCCACGATGGCCACGGTGAGATTGGTGAAATCTTTTTTGTAGTGACGGATGGTGTACATGTCCAGCAAACCCTGCGTGGGGTGTGCGTGACGGCCGTCACCAGCGTTGACCACGTGCACATGCGGCGCCACGTGTTCGGCAATGAGGTAAGGCGCACCCGACTCGCTGTGGCGCACCACAAAAATGTCAGCCGCCATCGCGCTCAAATTGGCGATGGTGTCGAGCAACGATTCACCTTTGGCTGCGGATGAACGCGCAATGTCGAGGTTGAACACGTCGGCCGACAAACGTGTGGCCGCGATTTCAAATGTGGTGCGTGTGCGTGTGCTGTTTTCAAAGAACAGGTTGAACACGCTCTTGCCGCGCAAGAGGGGCACCTTCTTCACTTCACGGTCGTTGACCGAGACGAAGTTGGCTGCCGTGTCCAAGATGTGGGTGAGGATGTCGCGTGACAAGCCTTCGGTGGAGAGCAGGTGAATCAGCTCGCCGTTTTTGTTGAGTTGGGGGTTGCGTTTGTAGAGCATAGGAGTTCTCGTGGTCAGCCCTTCACTGAGAAATTAAATTGGCCGTTGTCGTCTTTGGTGAGCGCCAGCGATTGGGTGGCTGGCAGTGCCACACGCGCTGCGGCGTAGTCGGCCTGAATGGGCAACTCGCGGCCACCACGGTCGACCAACACCGCCAACTGCACATGCGCAGGACGGCCATAGTCAAACAACTCATTGAGCACGGCACGGATGGTGCGGCCGGTATAGAGCACATCGTCGAGCACGATGAGGTGCGCGCCGTTCACTTCAAACGGCAGTTTGGTTTGGCCGCCATCGGCCAGGCCGCGTTGCGCAAAGTCGTCTCGGTGCATGGCCGACGAAATGCTGCCAGCCTCGCCTTCGAGCTTCAAATCTTTTTGCAAACGTGCCGCCAGCCAAGCACCGCCCGAGGTGATACCCACCAAACGTGTGGTGGGCGTGAGCATGCTGCGCACGCCCTTGAGCAGCTCGGTGTACAAGCTCTCTGCGTCCAACATGAGGTTGCCGTGGGTACTCATAAGTTCTCTCGAAAAAATTGGTTGAGGATGATGCAGGCCGATGCCGCGTCGGCATCTTTGGCGCCATTGCTGTGCGCTTCGGTGGTGCTGTAGCGCTCGTCCACCTCAAACACCTGCAAGTTGAAGCGTCCGTTCAACTGGCGTGCAAATTTTTTGGCCTTGGCCGTGTTCTCATGCGCTGCACCATCTGGGTGGTAAGGCACACCTACCACCAGCGCGTCGGGCTGCCACTCGGCAATGCGTTTGGCAATCAGCGTCCAGCGGGCGTCGCCTTCGGCATTGACCGTGGCTTGCGGTTGTGCATCGCGCAGCATGCGGCTGCCGTAGGCCACGCCGGTGCGTTTGACGCCAAAGTCAAACGCGAGGAAGGACTGAAAGTTCGCGGGCACGGCGCTCATGAATGCCCCACATCGTTAGACAACATCCACGGCTCCAAGCCCAACAGTTTCATGGCACGCTCATAGCGCTGCTCCACAGGGGTGTCAAAAATCACCGAGGTGTCTGCCCCCACGGTGAGCCAACTGTTTTCGGCGAGTTCCGATTCCAACTGACCTTCCCCCCAAGCCGAATAACCCAAAGAGATCAGCACACGTTTTGGACCAGCCCCCATCGACAAGGCTTCGAGCACGTCTTTGGAGGTGGTCATTTCCAAACCACCGGGGATGGTCATGGTCGAAGCGTAAACAGACTCTTGTGCTTTATCTTTGCCACTCACCGCATTCAGCGCTTCGGTTTCTTGCTCGGGCGTATCCAACACCATCGCGTCGTGCAGCACAAAGCCTCGCTCGGTGTGGACAGGGCCGCCTTGCAGCACGGGGGCATTGATGAGGTCTTGCCGATGCAGGGATAAATCGACTTTTTCAAACAAACCCGTCATCGATAAATCGCTCGGTTTGTTGATGACCAAGCCCAGAGCACCGCGCTCGCTGTGCTCGCACACATAGACCACGCTTTTGGCAAAAGCCTCGTCCTCCAAACTGGGCATTGCAATCAAAAAATGATGCGTCAGGTTGATGGAGGCAGAATCAGCGGTCATACGCCAATTTTAAAGGGTGAACATGCCTAAGCTCTCGCCTCATTCACCGCACGTCGACAAAGGTTTGATGTGGTTTCGCCGCGACCTGCGCGCGTTTGACAACGCGGCCTTGTTTCATGCGCTCAAGAGCTGCAAGCAAGTGCATTGCGTGTTCGTATTTGACAAAGCGATTCTGGACAAGCTGCCCCGCGCGGACCGTCGTGTGGAGTTCATCCGCGAGTCATTGGTGACGCTCGACGCCGAGCTACACGCGGTAGCTGGTCAAGCGGGTGCGGGCCTGATCGTGCGCCATGCGGTGGCAGCTGAAGAAGTGCCACGCCTCGCCCACGAGTTGGGCGTGCAAGAGGTGTTTGCCAACCACGATGACGAGCCCGACGCCCAAGCACGTGATGCCCAAGTGCGCGGTGGTTTGGCCAACTTTGGTATTGGTTTTCAAACCTTCAAAGACCATGTGATTTTTGAGCGCAGCGAGGTGCTGACCCAAATGGGCAAGCCCTACGGCGTGTTCACGCCGTACAAAAACGCATGGCTGCAAAAGGTGAACGACTTTTATTTGAAGTCCTACCCCGTGGGCAAATACATCAAGGCCCTGGCTGCACGCCCTGCTGGCTACCAAAAGCCCGTGCCCACCTTGGCCGAGATTGGCTTTGAGCTCACCAACCTCAGCAGCCTGCACGTACCCACCGGCAGCCCCGGGGGGTTGGCCTTGTTTGAAGATTTCTTTGACCGCATGGACAAGTACGACGAAGCGCGTAACTTCCCTGCCATCAAAGGCCCTAGCTACTTGGGCGTGCATTTGCGTTTTGGCACCGTGTCGGTTCGACAACTTGCGGCCACCGCCTACCAACGCATGTTGACGGGCTCTAAAGGCGCAGAAACGTGGCTGTCTGAGCTGATTTGGCGCGATTTTTATCACCAAATACTGCACCACCACCCGCGCGTGGTGGCGGGTGCGTTCAAGCCCGAATATGACGACATCCAATGGGACCACGACAAACACGCCAAAGCCCTGTTTGCCGCATGGTGCGAAGGCCGCACGGGCTACCCGCTGGTGGACGCTGCGATGGCGCAAATCAACCAGACCGGCTACATGCACAACCGCCTGCGCATGGTGGTGGCGAGCTTCTTGACCAAAGACCTTGGCATTGATTGGCGCTGGGGCGAGCGCTACTTTGCAGAACACCTGAACGACTTTGACCTGGCCGCCAACAACGGCGGCTGGCAATGGGCCAGCTCCAGCGGCTGCGATGCGCAGCCCTACTTTCGCATCTTCAACCCGACCAGCCAAAGCGAAAAGTTTGACCCCGAAGGCAAGTTCATTCGCCGCTATGTGCCAGCCCTTGCCAAGCTCAACAACAAGGCCATTCATGCGCCGTGGTTGGCCAAACCTTTGGAATTAGAAGATGCGGGTTTGGTGCTGGGGCGCGACTACCCTCGGCCCATAGTGGACCACGCCGAAGCTCGCGCACGCACATTAGCGCGCTATGGGGTGGTCAAAAAGGTGAAATAAGGGAAAGGCTATTCGCCTTTAAGGGCCGCCAACACTTGCGGCTGCGCCTCACGCACACTGCCTACTGCAAAGTGCTGCAACAAACGGCTGACCTCTTGGGCACCGCTGAGGCTGATTTTGATGTCTTCGACCACACGCTTGGCACGCAAGCGCGCCAGCTGAACCGCCAATGAATCGGCCACTTGCTGAACGGCCGTGAGCTGCACATCTTGCGCCAGTTGTGCCATGCTTTGCACATCCAACTGAGCTTCTGTAGGCAACTCGTCGTCGGGCGACTCGGACCAATCGTTGAGAATGCCCACCAAACGCTGCGAAATCACATCGGCCTGCTCTAAAAACAGCAGGTGATTGATGACTTGCAAGGTGTCTTCCATGGGGTTGTGTTCGCCGCCGTACTGTGCGCGTAACTGCAACCCACTGAGCACTTGGGACGCCGCACTGGCCTCTCGCTCATCAAAGCTGCGGTTAGGGGCTAAGCGCAGCCCTTCGAAAAAATGGGTGCCTAAAGACCAAAACGTACGCCAGCTTGGGAGTGTTTCGGCATCGAGTTGCTGTTGACACAGCATCTCCAACGCGCGCGCGGCTTGCACATCCACCGCCGGGCGGTGGCGCAGCAGTGCCAACACGTGGCTTTCGAACTGCGCGCGCACTTGCATGGTGTTTAGATTTGCACCATTTCAAAATCTTCTTTACGTGCACCACACTCGGGGCAGGTCCAATTCATGGGCACATCCGCCCATGCGGTGCCGGGCGCAATGCCATGCTCGGGCGCCCCGGCCTCTTCGTCGTAAATCCAACCGCAAATCAGACACATCCAAGTATTAGCCACAGTAGTTCTTTCCTCAACGCATAGAATGAATCGCATTGTATCGACCCCCTTATGGCGCCAGAAAACACCCCCACTTCCCACGACCTTGCTCTGTCCAACGAGGCTGACAGCGCCCCACCCTGCGTCTTGGTATTCAACGCCAACGATCCCAGCGGTGCAGGAGGGCTTTCGGCCGATGTTTTAGCGGCCGCATCCGTCGGCGCGCATGCGCTCCCAGTGGTCACTGGCACCTACATGCGTGACACGGCGCAAATCTTTGACCACATCGCCTTCGATGAAGACGCCGTGGCTGAACAGGCCCGTAGCGTGTTGGAAGACATGAATGTGCAAATCATCAAGGTCGGCTTTTGCGGCACGCCCGACAACCTCAGCACCATTGCTGAAATCAGCACCGACTACGCCGACGTGCCTGTGATCGCCTACATGCCCAACCTGTCTTGGTGGGAAGACGAAAAGATTGATGCTTACTTGGATGCGTTTCGCGAACTGATCTTGCCGCAAACCACTGTGCTGGTAGGCAACCTCAACAGCTTGTGGCGCTGGCTCCTGCCCGATTGGAGCAGCGAGAAAAGCCCTAGCCCGCGTGACATTGCCCGCGCTGCGGCAGAAGTGGGTGTGCCTTATGTGTTGGTGACGGGCATCAACCACCCCGACCAACATGTCGAAAACGCCCTGGCCACGGCACACACCGTCATGGTGAGCGAACGCTTTGAACGCTTTGATGCCATGTTCTCGGGTGCTGGCGACACGCTCAGCATCACACTGGCGTGCGTGTTGGCTGCTGGCACCGACCTTGAGCTGGCCACCCGCGAAGCCCTGAACTATTTAGACCAAACCCTCAACAGCGGTTTTCGCCCAGGCATGGGCCACATCGTGCCTGACCGTTTGTTCTGGGCTGAGACCGACGAAGAAGGCGCAGAAGGTGAAGACACCGATGGCTTGCCCGCCACGGCCGAAGACTTCTCGCTGCCTCGCCACGAAACCAAACATTGATTCGTTAAAGACCATGACCGATTTGAACCAAACCCTGTTTGAGCGCGCCGCCAACGTCATCCCCGGTGGCGTGAACTCGCCCGTGCGTGCGTTTCGCGCCGTAGGCGGCACACCCCGCTTTGTGCAACGCGCCCAAGGTGCTTATTTTTGGGATGCCAACGGCCAAAAATACATCGACTACATCGGCTCTTGGGGCCCCATGATCTTGGGCCACGGCAACCCGGTGGTCCTCGAAGCGGTGCAAAAAGCAGCCCTCGATGGCTTTTCATTTGGCGCACCTACCGAACGCGAGATTGAACTGGCCGAAGAAATTTTGAAGCACGTGCCCTCGATGGAAATGGTGCGCTTGGTCAGCTCAGGCACCGAAGCGGGCATGAGCGCTTTGCGCTTGGCGCGTGGTGCGACGGGCCGCAGCAAGATCATCAAGTTTGAAGGCTGCTACCACGGCCATGCCGATGCACTGTTGGTCAAAGCGGGCTCCGGCCTTGCCACCTTTGGCAACCCCACCAGCGCGGGCGTGCCACCCGAAGTGGTGCAACACACCTTGGTGCTTGAGTACAACAACGTCGAGCAACTCGAAGAAGCGTTCAAGTTACACGGCAAAGAACTCGCCTGCGTGATGATTGAACCCATCGCCGGCAATATGAACTTTGTGCGCGCGTCCGTGCCTTTCATGAAACGCTGCCGTGAGCTGTGCACCGAGTACGGCGCACTGTTTGTGTTTGACGAAGTGATGACGGGTTTCCGTGTTGCACTGGGCAGTGCGCAGAGCGTGTATGCCCAACTCATCCCAGGCTTCCAACCCGACATCACCGTGTTGGGCAAAGTCATTGGCGGTGGTATGCCACTGGCCGCGTTTGGTGGCCCGCGTGCCATCATGCAGCAGCTCGCGCCCACTGGCCCTGTGTACCAAGCAGGCACCTTGAGCGGCAACCCTGTGGCCACTGCCTGCGGCTTGGCCACCTTGCGTGAAATTTCCAAGCCCGGTTTTTGGGAGTCACTCAGCGCCCGCACACAAAGCTTGGTGAATGGTTTGACCAATGCTGCGGCCAAAGCAGGCGTACCCTTCAGCGCCGATTGCCAAGGCGGTATGTTTGGTTTCTTCTTGTTGCCAGAGCTGCCCCAAAACTACGCCAAGGTCATGACCAGCGACAGCCCCAAATTCAACAAACTCTTTCACGGCTTGCTCGACCGTGGTGTGTACATTGCACCCGCCTTGTACGAAGCAGGCTTTGTGAGCGCAGCGCACACGGATGCCGACATTGCACAAACCGTGGCCGCTGCTGCTGAAGTGTTTGCACAGCTATGAAAAAAATATCACTCGCACTGTTCGTGGCCTTGAGCGCGACGACGACGTGGGCAGATGTCTGGGTAAATCCTGGCTTTTACTCGCACCACTTTGACAAATCTCAGCACCTCAATAACAACAACCACGGCTTCGGTGTCGAGGCATCCCTCACGGATACCTACTCACTCACAGCGGGCGTATTTGAGAACAGCAATCGTGCCACGTCGCATTACATCGGTGCGTATGTGATGCCTTTCAAAGTAGGCGCGCTCAAAGCAGGTGCTGCTGTAGGCGCATTTGATGGGTATCCCAAAATGCGCAACGGGGGCTGGTTCCCCGCTGCTGTGCCCACCATGACCATCGAAGGTCGACGCTTGGGCCTGAACATCAGCTACACCCCAAAAATTGGTGACCGCGTGAGCAGCGCATTGAGCTTTCAAGTCAAATACAACCTCGCACCCTAAAGTGCTTTCTCTTCTCGTCCTTCTCGGGCGCATTTCCCCACAAGGACATTCATGAAAAAAACATTCCAACTCCAAGTCGAAGGCAAACACCCTGAGCGTTTGCTCGAAGCCATCAAGCACGAGATTCGCAAATACCTCAAACGTGAACGCCGTCGCGATGTGCCCGCAGGCGCAGACTTTTGGGACTTCGATTGCAAATTCGGCTTGACCGAAGAAGCTGCCGAAGTGGTGCACTTGGCCAATGTCATCACCTGCATCGACAACGCCGTGGCCAACCAAGCCAAGCAGTTTTATGTGGAACTATTGGCCAAGCCAGGCGTGCGCACCAAGCGCCCTGCAGGCGAAGCGCTAGAGCACCAAGAGCGCCATGCCTTTGACGGCTTAGACGACGGCAACGATTAAGGTGCAGTCAGCAGCGCCTGCTCCATGGCACGCGTGTGCGCTTTCACATCCCACGCGGGGTTGGTCTGCAAGCGTTTGCGTAGGCCTTTCTTCAATGCCAACAGCGTCTTGCGGTTAGACGCCATCTTTTGCGCGATGGCCACATAGTCGTCATCGTCTTTGGCCACCCACTCGGGCAAACCTGCAGCGGTCATGAAGCTCGCGCCCATGCACGACACAAAGTGCGAACCCATCTGTGTGATCACGGGCACGCCCATCCACATGGCTTGCAAGCTGGTTGTGCCGCCGTTGTAAGGCACGGGGTCAAGCGCTATGTCGATGTCGGCGTACTCGGCCATCATGTCGGTCAGGCCGACAGGGCCGCGAAACTCCACACGGTTCAAATCCACATCCAAAGCCACCAAGCGTTCACTGAAGATGCGGTTGACGGCTTCGTCGCTGAAGCTTGGCGCTTTGAGCACCAAGCGCGAATCTGGCACCGCTTGCAACACGCGTGCCCACAGCTTGAGCGTGTGTGGCGTGAGCTTGGGCACATTGTTGAATGAACCAAACGTCAACGTGCGTTTGCCCACTTTGGCGTCATACGCGGGATAGGGATAGTCTTCTTCGGGCGCGTAGCAAAACACCGTGCCTGGCAAGCGCAGCACTTGCTCGGTGTACAAAGACTCGCAGCCTTTGGGCGTCACCACATCGTCACCCAAGATGAAATCTATGTTTGGTACGCCGGTGGAGCCGGGGTAGCCCAAATACGTCATCTGCACAGGGGCTGCACGTTTAGCAAAGAGTTGCATGCGGTGCTGGCTGGTGTGGCCCGCCATGTCGAGCAACACATCAATTTCATCTGCGTCAATGCGTTTGGCCAACTGCGTGGTGTTGAGTGCTGCCACCTCCACCCAATGCTCAACGCGTGTGCGTGCCAAAGCGGTTTGTTCATCGTGTGTATCGCCCACGAAGTACATGAACAACTCAAACTTCGATCGGTCTAACTCACGCAACACGGGTTGCATGAAGATGTTGACCGGATGCTGGTGATGAAAGTCTGCCGACACAATGCCGAGCTTGAGGCGACGGCCATCTCGGGGTGCGCGCACAAATGACTCACGCGTTCGAGCGCCCTCACCCCATGCCGCAAATAATTCACGGTGCAAATCTGCCACCTGCTGCGCCGAGCGCGTGTCGCTGTACAGCGAACTCATAGCCGCACTCGATGCATAGGTCGAGCCCACCCCCTCTGACTTGGCCAAATCGAGGTACAACGCCAAAGCCGTATCGACATCGCCCACCTTGCCTGCCACTGCGGCACGCAGCGATGGTGCACCGGGCATCGGTGCCAAGGCTTCAGCTTGCTTCAACACCGATTCGGCCTCTTCCATCAGCCAGCATTCGGCGAGCAAGTGGGCCAAGTTCCAATGCGCCCAAGCGCTTTGCGGAAACAAGGCCACGCAGCGGCGTGAAATTTCAATCGCCTCTTGCCAAAAATTATTTCTAAAACTCATCGCTGCCAAACGTGACAGCGTAGGCTCTAGCGTGCCTGCGGCATCTTGCACGCTGGCTGTGACGCTATAGGTATTGCCGTGGTTGAGCGCCAAGGTGTCGGCATTGGGCAGCGTCAAACTCCAGGTGTTCACCCCACCCGCTCCCGACACAACCGTGGCCGTGTGGCTGACATTGTTGAGGGTGACGGTGACAGTTTGCCCAGCTTCCGCATCGGTGGTACCGCTGACCACGGGTCGTGTGGTGACGGTATTGCTTGCAAGCGAACCGCGTTCTGCTGCGTCAAACGTACCGTTCAGTGAAGTGCTGTCATTGACCGCATCCGCAGCGATGCTGGTGATGTTCAGCACGGGGGCCATCCAAGATGACATGCAAATTGCGACCCACACGCTTGGTGCTCAGATTGGCAGGGCCACGATTTTTGTTGGCTGGATCTTCGAACTTGTATTGCGCATTTTTGACAGCCTTGACGCGCACGGGCGAGCCCTTGTCACCGCTGCCTTGCGTGATCTCTACGACTTTCTTGCTGTCTTGTTTGCTCGTTTCGATGAGCAGCTTGATCGTTTGCGCCATGTTTTTTTAATCGACTCTTATGGCTGCTCAATCGTGGCGCTGACGACGACCACGCTGTTGGTGTTGCCTACGGCTGATGCAGGCAACTTGTCAGTGCGCGCATCGCTGCTCAATGTTTTGGGTTTGACGCCTTGACTCAAGATGTAGTCTTCAACGGTTTTTGCGCGGTTTTGTGCCAGTTGCTTGCTGGGTGTTTTTTTGTCGCCGTCATTGGCATAGCCCACGACTTGCAAATTCATCAGCTCAGGCGTTTGCGTTTGTGTTTTGAGTTTTTGCACCAAACGATCGAGCTCTCGCAAGCCAGCTGAGTTCATCTCTGTCAAGCGTGAACGTCCTGCCTCAAATTCAATGTAGGCCACCAGCACCACACCGTTGAGGTTGTCGGCGTTTTTGTTGTCTTCGCAAGGAACGGCACTTTCCACACGCGACAAAGCATGCATTTGCTCGCGCGTTTTTGACAACTCTGCAGCTGCCACTTTGGCAGTGACAACATCCATCTGCGTTGTGCTGTCGGCCAACTCTGTCACGCGCATGTATTGCGTTTGTCCTTTGGGGACAGTAAGACTGAGGGCTTTGTCTTGCAACACATTCACGGGCTGGCCCACGGGACGCAAACGCGTACGCACATGAATGTTGGTGTCTGTCATGCAGATCTTTGTAAACCCAGCTTGCATGAGTGATGTGTGATAACTGTCATTGACATACACCGTCATCACACTTTGCTGCTTGGCGTTTGGATTGCGGTACACCACCAGACGCGACTGCGCACTGGTGACTGGCGCTAACGATGCGTAAGCATCGCCCATCGGACGCCCCACCCCGTATTTAGACGTCGGGGCTTGCGTGCCAGTAGTGGAAGCGGTCGTTTGCGCCCATGCAGGCACAGTCAGACACATCAGTGCCAACAAGGCATGCAACGCACACCAACAAGACCAAACTTTCAAACGATTCATGTCAAAATCTTGGGGAATACCTAAGTAAAACCTTGGTTTTAAATTACTAAAAACCAAATAAACGCCAAAAATTCATCAAATTTGGCAAAACCGATTGTGCGGGTTTTCCCTCTTTATGGATATACGCCAATTGGCGTATTCGCGCAGATTCCACGCCGCTGTCGCTCACTTTTTGACCCGCACTCACAACCCAGAATGGACCCAAAAAAAGCTGCTCACTGCCATGGCAGTGAACAGCTTTTGGAGGTAGCTAGTGGGTATTACAAATGCACGTTAAGAAGGGTCTGTGGTCGTTCCCGTTTGCCCAGCAGCTGCAGCAGCACGCAGCTTGTCCTTTTTGCTCGGGCGTTTGCCTTTGACGCCCCCTGTGCCGTCGTTCAGCGGTGACACCGCAGGCGGCTCATCGGTGGGCTCAAAGCCAGCCAACACCTCTGGCGGCAGCTCTAACTTGGCGCGTTTTTGAATCAGCTTCCAATGCGCTTGCGTGGCCGCCGTCACAAAGCTCACCGCCTCGCCACTCGCGCCCGCACGGCCTGTGCGGCCAATGCGATGGGTGTAGTCGGTAGCTGACCGCGGCAGGTCGTAGTTGACCACCACGGGCAGTTGCGCGATGTCGATGCCACGCGCCGCGAGGTCGGTGGTGACCACCACTTCCCAGCGTTCTTCTTTGAATTCGGCCAGCACGTCTTGCCGTGCGCCTTGGCTCATCTCGCCATGAAACGCGGTGGCGTACACGCCCGCTTTGTAGAGCTTGTTGGCCACATGCTCACAGGCGTAGCGCGTGGCGACAAACACCAACACACGTTTCCATTCGTGGGTTTTGATGAGGTGGCGCAGCAAAGCGGTGCGACTTTTCTCGTCCACTGAAATCGCGCGTTGCGCAATGTCGGGCGTGTGCGCTTCGGTGTGAGCAATGGTGATGCGTGCGGGGTTGGTTAGCAACGCCTCCGCCAAGGTTTGCACCGCAGGCTCAAAGGTGGCGCTGAACAACAGGTTTTGTCGCTTGGCAGGCAGCAACGCCAAGATGCGTTGCAACTCTTCGGCAAAGCCGAGGTCGAGCAAACGGTCGGCTTCGTCCAACACGAGGTGCTGTACTTGGCCGAGGTTCAAAGCGTTGTGGTCCACGATGTCGAGCAAGCGACCGGGCGTGGCCACCACAATGTCTGCGCCGCTGCGCAGGCTCATCATTTGCGGGTTGATCGACACACCACCAAACAACGTGCCCACTTTGATGGACCGCGTGAGGGGGCGCGCCAAATCACGCAGCACGTCACTCACCTGTGTGGCGAGCTCGCGTGTGGGGACGAGTACCAGCACTTGCGTGATGCGCTTCTTTGGCGCTTCATCACGCGAAGCCGCATGGGCCATGAGCAGCTGCAACACGGGCAGCACGTAGGCTGCCGTTTTGCCTGAGCCGGTTTGTGCGGTGGCCAAGACATCGCGGCCATTGAGCACAGGGCCAATGGCTTCGACTTGCACAGGTGTGGGCGTTGTAAAACCTGCTTGGGCGGCAGAGCTTTGCAGCTCGGTATTGAGGCCGAGCTCAGCAAAGCTAACAGTAGCCAGCTCTTGAGCTATTGGGCTGGTCAGCGCAGCAGCCGTGGTGTTGGCAGTTGCGAGTTGCGCCGCATCAAGCGGCGCGTTGTTGTGGTCAATGTTCAATGTGAGCGATCAATGACGGAAGTGACGCACACCGGTGAACACCATCGCCACGCCACGCTCGTTGGCAGCGTCGATGACTTCCTGGTCGCGCATGGAGCCACCGGGCTGGGCGACGCAGGTCGCGCCTGCGTCCACCACCACGTCGAGGCCGTCACGGAAGGGGAAGAAGGCATCACTGGCGACCACGGTGTTTTGCAAGCTGAGCTTGGCAGCCTCGGCCTTGATGCTGGCGATGCGGGCGGAGTCCAGGCGGCTCATCTGGCCAGCGCCCACGCCCATGGTCATGCCGTTTTTGCAGAAGACGATGGCGTTGGATTTGACGAACTTGGCCACTTTCCAGGCGAACAACAAGTCGTTCAACTCTTCAGGCGTGGGTTGTTTAACGGTGACGATTTTCAAATCGGCCAAAGCCAACTCGTGGTTGTCCGCACTTTGCAGCAAGAGGCCCGAGCCCACGCGCTTGGTTTCCAAAGCGTTGCGCACATGGCCGTAGTGAGCGGGCAAGGCGATCTTCATCAGGCGCACATTGACTTTGCTCTTGAACACTTCGAGCGCTTCGGCGCTGAAGTCCGGGGCCATCAGCACTTCGACAAACTGCTTGCTCACCGCTTCGGCAGCGGCTTTGTCCACGGGGCGGTTGAAGGCGATGATGCCGCCGAAAGCGCTAGTCGGGTCAGTCTGGAAGGCTTTGCTGTAGGCCTCGAAGGGGTTGGCACCCACAGCCACGCCGCAGGGGTTGGCGTGTTTCACGATCACGCAAGCTGAGGTGTCGAAGCTCTTCACACATTCCCAAGCCGCATCGGCGTCAGCGATGTTGTTGTAGCTCAGCTCTTTGCCTTGCAGCTGCACGCCGGTAGCCAGCGAGCCTGCAGCGGGGGCCAAGTCGCGATACCAAGCGGCTTGCTGATGGCTGTTTTCGCCGTAGCGCAGGTCTTGCACTTTGACGTATTGCTCGTTGAACTGGCCGCTGAACTGGGCGCGCTCGGGCACGTAGGTTTCGCTCAGCTTCTCGGCTTCAAAGTTGACACTCGACAGATAGTTGCTGATCGCGCCGTCGTATTGGCTGATGCGGTTGAACGCAGCCACCGACAAAGCGAAGCGCAGCTTGTCGCTGAGCTTGCCGTGGGCCTTCAACTCGGCAATCACGTCGGCGTATTGGCTGGCATCGGTGACGATGCCCACGTCTTTCCAGTTCTTGGCGGCAGAGCGCACCATGGCAGGGCCGCCGATGTCGATGTTTTCAATCGCGTCAGCCAGTGTGCAACCGGGCTTGGCCACGGTGGCTTCAAAGGGATACAAATTCACGATCAACAAATCAATCGTGTCGATGTTGTGCGCCTTCAAAGCCGCCATGTGCTCGGGCGTGTCGCGGCGTGCCAGCAGGCCGCCGTGCACCTTGGGGTGCAGGGTCTTCACACGGCCATCGAGCATTTCAGGAAAGCCGGTGACTTCGGCCACTTCGGTCACGGGCAGGCCTTTGTCGGCCAAGAGCTTGGCTGTACCGCCGGTGGAGATGAGGCCCACGCCCAAGGCGTGGAGTTGTTGGGCCAGCTCGACGATGCCGGTTTTGTCAGAGACGGAGATGAGTGCTTTCATGGGGTGCAGTCTTATTTGATGAGTTTGTGTTCGAGAAGTTTTTTGCGCAGGGTGTTGCGGTTCAGGCCCAGCCATTCGGCGGCGCGAGATTGGTTGTTGGCGGCGTGCTGCATCACCACTTCGAGCAGCGGTTTTTCAACCACACGCACCATCATGTCGTGCAGGTTGTCGGGCTCGATGCCACGCAGGTCGCGGAAATAGGTTTCGAGGCTGTCACGCACCACCTCTTCAATGTGTTTTTTACTCATGTAAAGCTAAAGGTTCTTCTAATAAAACAGGGTCGGGCAAGCGCTCGTGACGCTCGGCCAAGTCGGCAAAAAAGGCAGCCACGGCGCGGTGTTGCGAGGCGCTGTCTTCTAAGGTGTTCATGAACTGGCGAAACGCTTCGCCACCAGGCAAGCTGCGCACGTACCAGCCAATGTGTTTGCGCGCACTGCGCACGCCGGTGCGCTCGCCGTACAAGGCGTAGTGCTCGTCCAAATGCGCCAGCAACAAACGGCGCACCTCGGCCACCAAGGGCGGGGCCAAGTGCTCGCCCGTCGCCAAGTAGTGCGCGATCTCACGGAATATCCAAGGGCGGCCTTGCGCCGCACGGCCAATCATCAGCGCGTCTGCACCGGTGCGCTGTAAAACTTCTTGGGCTTTTTCGGGTGAGTCAATGTCGCCATTGGCCACCACGGGCACGCGCACCGCTTGTTTGACGGCGGCGATGGTGTCGTACTCGGCCAAGCCTTTGTAGCCTTGCTCGCGGGTGCGGCCGTGCACGGTGATCATTTGCACGCCAGCACTCTCAGCAGCACGGGCCAAGGCCACGGCGTTTTTGTGGGTGTCGCACCAGCCGGTACGCATCTTCAAGGTCACGGGCACGTTGTAGGGCCGCGCGGCGTCGACCACGGCTTGCACGATGGACAGGGCCAAGGGCTCGTCTTGCATGAGAGCCGAGCCAGCCCATTTGTTGCACACCTTTTTGGCGGGGCAACCCATGTTGATGTCGATGATTTGCGCACCGCGCTCAATGTTGTACACCGCCGCCTCGGCCATCATGGCTGCATCGGTGCCTGCAATTTGCACGGCGATGGGGCCGCTCTCACCCGTGTGGTCGGCACGGCGTGAGGTTTTGAGGCTGGTCCACAAGTCTTTGCGCGAGGTGACCATCTCGCTCACCGCATAACCCGCGCCCAACTGTTTGCACAACATACGAAACGGCCGGTCGGTCACGCCAGCCATCGGCGCGACAAACAGGTTGTTTGCCAGTGTGTATTGACCGATGTGCATGGGGAGGGAGAAGTGCCGAGTGCTTAAAAAGGAGGCGATATTGTACCTGCTCAAAATTTCAGCATGCGGTCTGAAAATGACGATTTTGTAAGGCTTAGCGAAGAATTGAGCTAATTTACTAGCTGCGCTTACTACACTGCGAACATGGAAATTTGGATGCAATCTGTGCTCGCCGCCTTGGCCCTGCCCGAATACGGCCTGAGTACCGTGTTTGTGGTGTCGCTGGTCTCGGCCACCTTGCTGCCCATGGGCTCCGAGCCCGTGGTGTTTGGCTTGGTCAAACTCAACCCCGAACTGTTTTGGCCCGCCGTACTGGTGGCCACCGTGGGCAACACCATGGGCGGTGCTATCAGTTGGTGGATGGGCTACGAAGCCCATGTGCTGAGCGACAAAGTACGCCACACAGAAACCACAGGCCACGAAGCCCGTGCCCTGCGCTGGCTGCACGCCTTGGGGCCAAAGGCTTGCTTGCTGAGCTGGCTACCCGGCGTGGGCGACCCCCTGTGCGCCGTGGCCGGCTGGCTGCGCCTGCCCTTTTGGCCATGTGTGGCCTACATGGCGGTGGGTAAGTTTGCGCGGTATGTGGTGATGACGGCGGGGTTGATTTGGGTGTTTCCAAACTGAAACAAAAAAGCCGCTCACTGAGCGGCTTTCTCTTTGCTGCAAAGCAGTGACTTAAGACGAGAACAAGAAGTTCATCACGTCGCCGTCTTTCACCACGTATTCCTTGCCTTCAGCACGCATCTTGCCTGCGTCTTTGGCGCCTTGCTCACCCTTGAAGGCGATGAAGTCGTCAAACGAAATGGTTTGGGCGCGAATGTAGCCTTTTTCAAAGTCAGTGTGAATCACACCTGCGGCTTGCGGGCCGGTGTCGCCTTTGCGGATGGTCCAGGCGCGCACTTCCTTCACACCTGCGGTGAAGTAGGTTTGCAGGCCCAGCAGGTCGTAAGCAGCGCGGATCAGGCGGTTCAGGCCGGGCTCGTCCTGGCCCAACTCTTTGAGGAATTCCAAGCGGTCAGCGTCGTCCATCTCGGACAACTCGGCTTCGATCTTGGCGCAGATGGCCACCACGGGTGCGTTTTGCGCTTGGGCAAAGGCTTTGAGGCGGTCGAGGAAGGGGTTGTTCTCGAAGCCGTCTTCCGACACGTTGGCCACGAACATGGCGGGCTTGGCGGTGATGAGGAAAAACTGCTTGAGCTCGGCGCGCTCTTCTTTGCTGAAGTCGATGGTGCGCACGGGCTTAGTGTCGTTCAGTGCGGCTTGGCACTTTTCCAAAATCGCCAATTGCTTGGCAGCTTCTTTGTCGCCCGAGCGGGCAATTTTGTTAACGCGGTGAATGGCTTTTTCCACCGAAGCCAAGTCGGCCAAGCACAGCTCGGTTTGAATCACTTCGATGTCGGCAATCGGGTCGACCTTGTTGGCCACGTGAATCACGTTGGGGTCTTCAAAGCAACGCACCACGTTAACGATGGCGTCGGTCTCGCGGATGTGGGCCAAGAACTTGTTGCCCAAGCCTTCGCCTGTGCTGGCACCGGCCACCAGGCCAGCAATGTCCACAAATTCCACAATGGCGGGCACGATGCGCTCTGGCGTGATGATTTCAGCCAACTGAGCCAAACGTGGGTCAGGCACTTCGACCACGCCGGTGTTGGGCTCGATGGTGCAGAAGGGGTAATTCTCAGCCGCGATGCCCGCTTTGGTCAGGGCGTTGAACAGGGTGGATTTGCCAACGTTGGGCAAACCCACGATGCCGCATTTCAAACTCATAAAAATATCCTTGTAATTGGTGTAGATTGTAATGAGGCGGCTTAATCGCCTTGGACACCACGATGAATCACGCACACCGTTACGCATTTTTGGCAGCGCACGCGCTGCTGAGCGCCTGCTTGAGCTTGGGCGCACAAGCCCAAACCGAGGCGACGCCTCACAACGAACTTCAAGCCCGTTACCAACAAGACCTCGCCGAATGCGAAGCGCAGCAAGCCACACAAGACCTGGTCGCTTGCCGCCTAGAGGCACGCAACGCTTTGGCCGAAGCCAAGCGCAACCTGCTGAGCGACACCACCGCAAACTTGTTTGAAAAGAACCAACTCAAACGCTGCCGCGTGTTCAAAGGTGAAGACCGCGAGGCCTGCGAAGCCCGCGTACGCAACGAAGGCACGAGCACAGGCAGCGTGCAAAGTGGCGGCATTTTGCGCGAGGTGGTGCGGCCTGTGGCACCCAACCCTGGGCATTGATCAAAACGTCCAATCGGCACTGACGCGCTGGCCGACACGCAGCACATGCCCCACGCCTGCCGTGGGTATGCAGTTCATGCCAAACGTCAATGCACCGTTGACGCGTGGGTCTTGGCGATAGGCCTGCAAGGCATCATTGACTGCCGGATGTGTTTGCGCTGAGTCGGGGTCGATGTTGGGGATGGGGCAACGCGGACACGGCTTCACAGGTTTGAGCTGCACAAATTCACGCTGGCCATCAGGTTGCGTGTGAATCGTGACAGTACCAATGCGGTCTTCATCGTGTGGCAACACCGCTTGCGCGTGTGGTGCATCGCTGTCACCCAACACCACATTGGCGCGAAAGCGGCGCATGTCTACAGTCGCTTCACCCTTGGCTTGCAAGCGGGTGTTGAGTTCATCTAACGACGCTGTGCTGGCCACCAACACAGGAAAGCCATCGCTAAACTGGTTGAATGCAAGCTCACCTTGGGTCCACTGCGAGCTGCTTAGGCGCTGATGGTTGGCATCGAAACGTACCAGACGCAACGACCCCAAACTGCTGCCTAAAAAATCGGTCAACCATTGCGCCACAGCGGGCCCCATGTCGAAGGCGGGAACCTCGTCGTTCCACACACGCACTGGGCAGGGTGAGGCCGTCGCCTCAGCTGCAATCGCCAAATGCAATGCGGCCATGCCGTGTGCACGGAGCACCAGTTCGCTGACGCGCCCGTTTGCTTGCACCAGCTCTGGCTGAACCAAGGCCATGCGTGGCAGTTCGCGTTGGGTCACCATCTCTCCCTCGCTGTCCACCACCATCCAGGCACGGTCATAGGCCAAGCCCGTCGATGTGAGCACTGCCTGCTGCAGCGAAATGCCTGCACACGACTTGATGGGAAACACCCACAAAGCGGCAATGCGGGCCTGGAATTCGGCTTGCGAAGTGAGGGGCTGAAAGCTGGATGTCATGCGGCATTGTGCCGCCCTCCTACAATCGACTTCATGGCTCAAAAACTGGACGTTTGTATTCGTGGCGATGGCATGGTGGGACGCACCTTGGCCCTGCTGCTGGCCCGCCAAAAACTGCGTGTGGGCTTGGTCACTTCACCACCTAAAACCACGGAAGACGTTAGGGCTTACTCACTCAACAGCGCTTCTCGCGACTTACTCTCAGAACTTCGTTGCTGGCCCGACACCTTGCACGCCACCCCCGTGCAGCACATGCGTGTGTGGGGCGACGATGGCGGTTTTACCCACTTTGAAAGCCCCACGCCCGAGGGTCTGACTTGGATTGTGGACGTGCCCGTGCTCGAAGCCCAGTTGGCTGAAGCTGTGCGTTACCAAGCTGAAATTACGCTGCTGACCGCCCCCGAACCTGCAGCCTTGACGGTGGTGTGCGAAGGCCGCGCCAGCGCCACCCGCGCCGAGCTGGGGGTGAACTTTGAAGTGCTGCCCTACCAACAACACGCCGTGGCCGCCCGCGTGCGTTGCAGCACGCCGCACCGCCAGCAAGCGCTGCAATGGTTTCACCACGGCGCACAGGGCTTAGAAATTTTGGCGCTGCTACCCTTGGGCGGCGCGCAGGGCGACACCGCGAGCTTGGTGTGGTCGCTGCCCCCAGACCGTGCCAAAGACATGCTGGCCTTGAGCGCCGATGCGTTTGGCATTGCGCTTGAGAACGCCAGCAACGGGGTGCTTGGCCAAATTGAGCTCACCAGCGAACGCGCCATGTGGCCGCTGCAATTGGCCTGCGCCGACCGCTGGACAGGCAACTTTGTCGACGGCAGCGCTTGGGCATTGGCGGGCGATGCGGCGCACAACATCCACCCCCTAGCGGGCCTTGGCCTCAACCTCGGCTTGGCCGATGTCGCCGAGCTGGCAAATGTGCTGAAAGCCCGCGAAGCCAAAGACTACTGGCGCAGTGTGGGAGACCGCTACTTTTTGCGTCGCTACGAACGCGCACGCAAAGCTGACATGGTGCCCACATGGCTCGCTTGCGATGGCTTGCAACGCCTGTTCGCCCACCCCAACACCGGCGTGCAAGCGCTGCGCAACTGGGGCATGAATGGGTTCAACAACCTCGCACCTGTGAAGGCATGGGCAATGCAGCAAGCCATGGGCTAATGGCATTCATCGCACACATTTTTTGAAACGAAGCTACACATGCAACACACCCTCCGCGCATTCGCTGCCACCGCCTTGATGGCACTCAGCTTTTCCAGCGCCATGGCCCAAGGCCACGAAGCCACCATTCGCAAAAATCTGAGCGAGCGTATTCCGCAAATCCCCAAGATTGAAGAAATCACGCCCACGCCTTTGGCTGGCATTTACGAGCTGCGCCTAAGCACCAACGAGATTTACTACAGCGACGCTGCGGGCAATTACCTCATTCAAGGCAACTTGATTGACACCAAGAGCAAACGCAACATCACTGAAGAACGCGAAGCCAAACTGAGTGCCATTGATTTCAGTGCCTTGCCACTGAAAGACGCCATCACCATCGTGCATGGCAACGGCAAACGCAAACTCGCTGTATTTGAAGACCCCAACTGCGGCTACTGCAAGCGCTTCGAGCGCGACTTGGCGAAGGTCGACAACGTGACGGTGTATTTGTTTTTGATGCCGGTGCTCGGCCCAAGTTCGGTTGAAAAATCACGCAATGTGTGGTGCGCCAAAGACCCAGCCTCCGCTTGGAAAGACATGATGCAAAAAGACGTGGCACCTGCCGCTGCGCAATGCAACACTGCGGCGATTGACCGCAACTTAGACTTCGGTCGCAAATACAAAATCACGGGCACGCCCACACTGATCGCACAAGACGGCACCCGCGTGCCCGGCGCAATTGACAGCAGCAAAATTGAACGCTTGCTGGCTGAAGCAAGCAAATAATCCAAGCCAATCACCAAGAAACGAGTTCGCCATGGTTCACACACCGATTACCCCCGACAGCGATGCGGGTCAACTGATTCGACGCTTGGGCTACGCAGGCCTCATTCCCTTCGTGGTGTTGGCGCTGTTCATGTGGATCGTCACCCCAGAGGCGCATCCATACGTGGCCATTGCACTGAGTGCTTACGGTGCAACCATTGCATCGTTTCTAGGCGGCATCCACTGGGGCATTGGTCTGCGTCACAACGCACCGCAACGCAAACTGCACATGGTGTGGGGCGTGGTGCCTTCACTGGTGTCGTGGATCGCGGTCATCATGCCTGCGTATGCTGGCTTGCCTTTGCTGGCCCTGCTCTTGATCGCTTGCTATTTGGTCGACCGCAAAACTTGGCCCGAAGCAGGTTTGCGTGACTGGATGACCATGCGTTTTCGCTTGACCGTGGTGTCCACCTTGGCTTGTTTGCTCGGCGCTGCTGCAACTTAAAAACCATGCATTACCGCATTGAAGCCGCCGACCTGCACGCCCATTTGTATGGCGTGACGCTCACCATCGCACACCCTACTGCGAACCAACGCGTGTCGTTACCCGTGTGGATTGCCGGCAGCTACATGGTGCGCGAGTTTGCCAAGCAAATTACGGGCATCAGCGCACGCCAAGGTAAGCGCCATGTCGCTGTACATCAGCTAGACAAAGCCACTTGGTCAGTTGACTGCGAGGCAGACAAACCGCTCACGCTGCATTACCAAGTGCACGCGCACGACGATTCCGTGCGCACAGCGTGGCTGAGTGCGCAGCGCGGTTTTTTCAATGGCACGAGTTTGTGCTTGCAAGCTGAAGGTTTGGCCGATGTACCGCATCAGCTCGAACTCGTTGCTGAATCATTCAATGCGGCGGTAGACAAGCGCCACACCAACGCTGCGCCTGCCAAGTGGCAAGTCGCCACCGGCCTGACACCCGTCAAGATTGACCGTCAAGGTTTTGGCACTTATGTGGCTGCCAACTACGACGAGTTGGTGGACTGCCCCGTGGAGATGGGCACGTTTTGGAGCGGTAGCTTCAAAGCCTGCGGCATTGAACATCGCTTTGTGGTGGCGGGTACCACGCCCGCGTTTGACGGCGAGCGCTTGCTGCGCGACAGCCAAAAGATTTGCGAAACTGCCATTCGTTTTTGGCATGGCAACAAACGCTCAGCCACGCCCCACAAAAACTACGTGTTCATGCTCAACGCCGTGGCCGATGGTTATGGCGGCTTAGAGCACAGCAACTCCACCGCCCTCATTTGCAACCGCGCGGACTTGCCACGCTTGGACGATGGCAAGCCAAGCGAGGGCTACACCACATTGCTGGGCCTTATCAGCCATGAGTATTTCCACACATGGAATGTCAAGCGCTTGCGCCCTGCTGAGTTTGCGCGTTACGACTACCGCCAAGAGAACTACACCGAGCTGCTGTGGTTCTTTGAAGGCTTCACCAGCTACTATGACGACTTGCTGCTGCGTCGCGCTGGGCTGATTGATGATGCGCAGTATCTGAAGCTGCTCAACAAAACTATCAACCAAGTGTTGCAAACGCCCGGACGTGAGGTGCACAGCGTGGCGCAGTCGAGCTTTGAGGCGTGGACCAAGTACTACCGCCAAGACGCCAACAGCCCCAACCTCACCGTGAGCTACTACACCAAGGGCGCACTGGTGGCCTTGTGCCTAGACCTAAGCCTGCGCCAGCATGGCGTGAAAAACCACAGCGTGTCGCTGGACGATGTGATGCGTGCCTTGTGGGCACGTTGCTGCACTGGAAAACACGACGGCCCCATGACCGAGGCCGATGTGCTGACCGTGCTCAAAGAGCTCACGAGCCGCTCGTGGGCTGCTGAATTCAAAGCATGGGTGCACGGCACACGCGACTTGCCGTTAGAAAAACTCCTTGCCGCACACGGCGTGCAAGTGAAGCACGAGCCTGCGCAACTGGTGCAGCGCTTGGGCCTGCGCGTGACCGAAGACCACAGCGTGCAAATCAAAACCGTGCTCAACGGCGGTGCAGCACACAAAGCGGGCTTTGCACCTGGCGATGAATGGTTGGGCGTTGAGGTAGCAGGCAAATCACCCTCCGCTTGGCGACTGAAAAAACTCGACGACTTATCTCTGTACGCAGGCAGTGCAAAAAAAGTAACTGCCCTCGTCAGTCGTGACCGCCAATTGCTGCGCTTGAGCCTCACATTGCCCGACACCAAAACCAACAGCACCTGGCGTCTCATGCAGGACAACCCCAAACTCGTGGGCCGCTGGCTAGGCCTATAGTTGGGATAAGAATTTTCAAAACACATTTCACATTTTTGGGAGCCACCACATGAGCTACGAATTCATCACCGTCCACACCGAAGCCGACAAAGTGGGCGTCATCACCTTGCACCGCCCTAAGCAGCTCAATGCGCTCAACGCCGGTCTGATGATTGAACTGGGCCAAGCCCTCAAGGCCTTTGATGCTGACGAAGCCATCGGTTGCATGGTCATCACCGGCAGCGAGAAAGCCTTTGCCGCAGGTGCCGACATTGGCGCCATGGCCACCTACAGCTTTGCCGATGTGTACAAGAACGACTACATCACCCGCGACTGGGAAACCATTCGCACCATTCGCAAACCCGTCATCGCGGCCGTGAGCGGCTTTGCCTTGGGCGGTGGCTGCGAGCTGGCCATGATGTGCGACTTCATCATCGCCGCTGACAACGCCAAGTTTGGCCAACCCGAAATCAAACTCGGCGTCATCCCAGGTGCAGGTGGTACACAGCGTTTGCCACGCGCGGTGGGTAAATCCAAAGCGATGGACATGGCGCTCACCGGTCGCATGATGGATGCGGTCGAAGCCGAGCGTTCAGGCTTGGTCAGCCGCGTGGTGCCACTGGACAAACTGATGGAAGAAACTTTGGGCGCCGCCTTGGCCATTTGCAGCTTCTCGCAAATTGCTGCCATGGCCGCCAAAGAGTCGGTCAACCGTGCTTTTGAAGGCACGCTCTCTGATGGCGTGATGTTTGAGCGTCGCATGTTCCACGCGCTGTTTGCCACCGCCGACCAAAAAGAAGGCATGGATGCCTTCGTCAACAAGCGCCCGGCTGCTTTCAAGAACCAATAAGCCAAGCTAAAAGCCCACAGTTTGTGGACTTTTATGCGCTCGCTACCATGGGGCTCATCTGAATAAGAAAGTACCCCATGGAACTCTTGGCTGACCCACAAACGTGGATTGCTTTTGCCACGCTCACCGCCTTAGAGCTGGTGCTGGGCATTGACAACATCATCTTTATTTCCATCTTGGTGGACAAGCTGCCACCTGAAAAACGTGAGCTGGCACGTCGCATCGGTTTGTTCATGGCCATGTTCATGCGCATTGGTTTGTTGCTGTTGTTGTCCGTCATCGTGGGCTTGGTAGCACCGTTGTTCACAGTCTTTGGCCAAGACATTTCTGGCCGTGACCTGATTTTGATTTTGGGTGGTCTCTTCCTAATTTGGAAAAGCACGGGCGAAATTCACCAATCATTGGAAGGCGAAGAAGAACACGGCAACAGTGCAGTCGCAAACACCATGGCTTCAGTCATCTTGCAAATCATGGTCATTGACTTGGTGTTCTCACTCGACTCCATCATCACGGCTGTCGGCATGGTGGATGAAGTGGCCATCATGATTGCCGCCGTGATTACCTCTGTTGGTTTGATGATGGCGTTTGCCTCTGGCATTGGTCGGTTTGTGTCGAACCATCCTTCCATCAAGATGCTGGCCCTCACCTTCTTGGTTGTGGTGGGTGTGGTGCTGATGGCCGAAGGTTTGGGGCATCACATTCCTAAGGGCTATATTTACTTTGCCATGGCGTTCTCGGTCATTGTTGAGATGCTCAACATACGCTTTCGTAAGCGTGCACAGAAGGTGGTGCAATTGCATCAAAGCACGCCCTGAGCTAGACCAAAAGCTCTATAGACAAGCCCTCACCTGTTATCACTAAAATCGTCATGAATTTGAATACAAATCAACCCCTTCATGACAAGTACACAAACAGACTCACCCAGCGTGAGCTTAGCCATGCAAGCATGGCTTGTGCTGGCATGCGGGATTGCTTATTTCTACGCTTTTCAGCTCAATAGCTACTGGTTTAACCACTGGCTCGAGTTCTCGCCCGGTGCCAATTGGATTTTTATTCCCAGCGGCTTACGTTTGCTGTTTGTGCTCGTGCTGGCTACCACTGGCGCAGCGGGAATTGCCATCAGCTCGGTCGCCATCAATTACAGCTTTGGTGACCCCAATGCACATGTGTTCAATGTGGTGACTGGGCTCATCTCTGGTGCAGCGCCATGTCTGGCCCGATACCTGTGCATCACGTCGCTTCATCTTGACACCCAGTTGAGCAATTTAACGAGTCGTACCTTTTTAAAGGTGTCCGTTTTGTTTGCCCTCGTGAATGCACTGATGCATCAAACTTGGTATCACTGGATCGGTCACACTCACACCTTTGTCTCCAGTACAGCAGTCATGGCGTTAGGAGACTGGCTAGGCACAGTCCTTGTTTTAGCAACAGCCAGCCTATTCGTTCGGCTATATAAATTGCTAAGTGTTTCCGCAGATAAACCATGAAAAAACCCCACCATGTTGCCATGATGGGGTTTTCAATTTGGTGGTGGTAGCGGGATTTGAACCTGCGACATCAGCATTATGAATGCTGCGCTCTAACCAACTGAGCTATACCACCGAACAGGCCAAGATTGTAAACCATTTTGCAGGCCACTTACTCGAGCACCTTGAACATCAAGGCTGAGAAAAAGCCGACCAATGTGGCTAAGCCTACCCAGTTGGGCGGGGCCAAGTGGGCCGCCTCAGGCAACATGGCCGCACAAATCATGGTGAGCATGGCGCCAGCAGCGACACCCTCAATAAAGACCATGGAAGCATGCGGTACCCACTCGCCCATCACGGCGCCTAACGCAGCGCTCAAGCCTGTCATGAGCACCAAAGACAGCCACATCCCCAGAATGCGTTGAACGCTCATGCCCTGCATGCGCATTTGCGCCGAGCTCGACAAGGCCTCAGGCAAGTTAGACAAAAACAAGCCTGCCAACAAGGTATAGGGCAGCACATCCCAAAAGGCTACTGGGGTGCCTGCTTGGACATGCGCCACCACCGTGGCCATGAGTACTGTGCCAACCACAAAACTCTCGGGCAGCCCATCCAGCAAATTACCCAACCAAATAGCCACCGCCGCATTGCCGTGCGCATCGTGCTTTTGTTTGAGCTCTTGAGCCGTGGGCAAGGGTGGCGTGTGCTGCTGGGACAAATGCGCTCGCTCCATCATGATTTTCGAAATCAGAGAGGCCGTTTTGCGCAAATAGCCGCCGTGCTCGATCAACACCCAATCGAGCGCCACAAAAAGAAAGCCTCCTACCAAAGCCCCTGCGACCAAGTGAAAGAAGTTACGAATCTCGTTCACCCTGATCTCGGGCGAGCTCGCGTGCATGAACGCATCGATGGAAGGCGCCACCAACTCAATGGCCAACGCAGACAGCAAAGCGCCCGCACCAAAAGCAGCCATCAGCCCAACGACGCGTTTGGACATCTTGAAGTAAATCCCAAGCAAAGCACCGATGATCAAGGAAACCGAACACATGGCGCCAAGCGTGAATGCCCAAACGATGTAGATATCCATCTGACTTTAATCTTCTTCTAGTGGTGCAAGCACACCAAAACTGCGCTGCGCATAGGCCAACCCATGACCAGCCTGCACGCCAAAGTCAAGCACTTCGCCAATCAAAATGTCATGATCACCAGCCGACACCACTTGGGCGATGCGGCAATCAAACCAAGCAATGACCCCCGCTAAACGAGGATGCTGATTGAGGCCGCGCACCAATGCTTGCTCTGTGAATCGATCGTGTTGCGAACCTTGTGCAAACTTGAGTGCCAAATCTTTTTGCTGTGCACCAAGCACGTTGACCATGTAGCCACCGGCATTCACAAAAGCCGCATGACTGAGTGAGCTTTTGCGCACACTCCACAACACCATGGCGGGGTCGAGCGACACGGTATTGAATGAGTTGCAAGTCATGCCCCAGTCTTGTCCCTGGGTGTGTGCGGTCACAACAGTCACGCCTGTGGTGAAGCAACTCATCGCGTCTTTGATGTTCACGCCGTACTTTCAGATGTATTTATAAAAACGCGAGTGCGTCTTGTGCAGCCACACGGCCTTCGTCGGTGGGAACCACCCAGACCTCAACGGCACTATTGTCGGCATGAATCGAAGCCACGTTGTCGCCTGCGGCTTTTGCGTTGCGCGCGCTGTCCACTTGGACACCAAGGTAGTTCAGTGCATCACCAACCTGTTGGCGCAAGACTGCATCATGCTCACCAATGCCACCCGTGAAGGCAAGCACGTCCAAACCGCCAATGCTGGCGCTCAAAGCACCCACTTCGCGCACCACACGGTGGGCAAACAAATCGGTGGCAAAGCACGCCACTTCAGATTTAGAGGCGCGCAAGGTGCGCATATCAGCGCTCTCACCCGACACCCCCAGCAAACCACTTTGTTTGTAGAGTAATTTTTGAATGGCGTCGTGGCTCCAGCCCTGTTCCATCAAATACAGCAACACACCGGGGTCAAGCGCGCCACTGCGTGTGCCCATCATCAAACCATCTAGCGCAGAGAAGCCCATGGTGGTGGCTCGGCTTTGATGAGCCGTCGTGGCACACACGCTAGCACCATTGCCTAGGTGCGCCATCACCACACGACCGAGCGAGCGCGGCACCTCGCGTTGCAACACCTGACTCACGTATTGGTAGGAAAGGCCGTGAAAACCGTAGCGACGCACGCCTTGTTCGGTCAGTTTTCGATCAATGGCAAAAGTGGTCTCCAGTGGTGACAACGTGCGATGAAACGCGGTGTCAAAACAGGCCACCTGTGGCACATCGGGGAATGACTCTGCAAAAGCGCTGATACCGGCCAAGTTGTGCGGTTGGTGCAAGGGCGCGAGGGCGTTGAGTGTGGCGAGTTTCGCCATCACCTCAGGCGTGACGCGCACGCTGCTGCTGTAGTACGCACCCCCATGCACCACACGGTGTGCGATGGCCTGTACGCGCAAATGTGCAAAGTGTGAGGCCAGTAAAGACTTGAGCGTCTGCAGTGCAGCGTCAAAGACATCTTGTGCAGGCTGCACGGCAATGTCGGCAGATTGTTTCGCTTCGCCTGTCGCACAAAAGCTGATACGAGGTTGACCCGATGGTTCTAAGCCCTCAATGTTGCCTGTGACTTCAGCCTCACCTATGCCCGCACCTGCCATTGGGTACAGCGCAAACTTGAGGCTCGACGAGCCCGCGTTGACAGACAAGATACTCATGCGGGATGCGTGCGGTAGTGATGGGCAATGAGCTTGGCCAACAATGCCGAAGCGCTGCGTGTGGTGGCCGTGTCCGCACGACTGGTCAACGCAATTGGCACGCGTGCACCCAACACCACACCAGAGCCAGAGGCGCCTGCCAAGTATTCCAACTGTTTGGCCATCATGTTGCCGGACTCCAAATCAGGCGCCATCAAGATGTCGGCATCCCCTGCGACCGCCGAAGCGATGTGTTTGATTTGCGCGGCGTGGCTAGACACAGCGTTGTCAAACGCAAGTGGTCCATCCAACAGGCCGCCTTTGATTTGCCCACGATCGGCCATCTTGCACAAGGCGGCGGCATCGAGTGTGGAGGGAATGCTGGGGTTGACGGTTTCCACGGCAGACAACACAGCCACCTTGGGCTGAGACACGCCCATGATTTGCGCAAACAAAATTGCGTTTTGAACGATGTCCGCCTTCTCGGACAAAGTGGGCGCGATGTTGAGCGCTGCGTCGGTGATGTACAGCGGTTTGGGGTACATCGGGGCTTCAAAGCGAAACACATGTGACATGCGTCGACCTGTGCGCAAGCCTTTTTGAGACACGACTGCATGAATCAGCTCGTCTGTGTGCAAGCTGCCTTTCATCAAGGCTTCTAGCTTTTTGTCAGCTGCCATTTGTGCGGCCACTTCGGCAGCTGCATGGCTGTGCTCAACATCAATCACCTCTATGCCAGTCAAATCAATACCCGCATCGGCAGCGACCGCGCGGAGTTTTTTCTCAGGGGCAATGAGCACTGCTTGAATCAGCTTGGCATGGTGGGCATCCATCGCACCTTGCAAAGAGTCTGCATCGCACGGATGCACCACACCGCAGCGCACAGGCTCAAGTGCAGCGCCAAGCGCCAGCAAGTTGGCATGGCGTTGCTCTGGGTCAAACAAGCTGATGTGCGGCGCGTGAATGCGCGGCATGCGCAGCTTTTCGGTCGGAGCCATCACTTTGGCCACGCCGTACAACACACGCTCGCCTTTTTGGTTCACCAAAGAGCAATCGAGCTCCACTGTTTTTTTGTCGTCGTGTTTGGCTGTGCAAGTCACCGTCACGTTCAGGGTGTCTCCCACACGCACGGGACGACTGAAGTGAAGGTTTTGCTCCAAGTAAATCGTGCCGGGGCCCGGAAACACCGTACCCAAGACCGTACTGATGAGCGAACCGCCCCACATGCCGTGACCGATCACGCCATGAAATAAGGTGGCGTTCGCATATTCAGGGTCAAGATGTGCGGGGTTGGTGTCGCCCGACACTGCGGCAAATGCTTGGATATCCGCGACTGTGAGCGTACGTACCATGCGTGCGACTTGCCCCACCACGATGTCGCTGTAAGGGTAATTTTCAAGCCACTCGTTGTTGGGGTCGTTGGTGGTTTCGGTGATGTCGTTCATCTGTGCTCTTCAGTTCACGGCGTGGCTGCCGGCATCTACATAAATGGTTTGACCCGTCATGCCGCTGGCGGCATCGGTGCACAAGAAAGTGCTGAGGTTGGCAATTTCCTCGAGCGTGACCAAGCGACCCAAGGGCGCTTTGGCAATGTTGTTTTGCATCAGTGTGTCAAACGCTTCAATGCCAGAAGCCGCGCGCGTGAGGATAGGGCCAGGCGATACCGCGTGGACACGCACGCCTTGCGACCCCAACTCCAAGGCCATGTAACGCACCAGCGATTCAAGTGCTGCTTTCACAGGCCCCATCAAACCGTAGTGCGGCACTGCCTCGTCGGCCCCCAAATAAGACATGGTGACCATGCTACCGCCCTGCCTCATATGCGGCGCACACAGCTTCGCCAGCGTGGCAAACGAGTGACACGACACTTCCATCGCACGCGCAAAACCAGTGCTGGAGCTGTCAATCACACGGCCATGCAAATCCTGTAAAGGGGCCCAAGCAATGGAGTGAATCACAAAGTCCAAACGGCCTAACTTGTTGGCTGCATAGGCCACCAGTTTTTCCAGTTCTTCAGGTGTTTCAATGTTGCAGGTTTGCAAGTCCATGCCTAAAGGCTGCGTAAAGGGTTCGACATACGCACGCGCTTTGTCGTTCAAACATGAGGCCACCACCTCAGCCCCCATGGCCTGTGCTTGACGCGCACAGCCCCATGCAATGCTGTGCTCATTGGCCAAGCCAAGCACCAGACCTTTTTTGCCTTGCAAATCAAAGGCGGACAACTGGTTCATAAAAATTCCTCAAACCCACCGATGGGTTCAAAACGTCCCGCCACAAAACGCAAACGCGTCGGGCCGGGCATGGCACGCTGAGCCACCGAGTGACGTGGGTCACCGGGGTAACACAGATTGCGCAAACCATCTTCATCAAAGGCCTCAGGCAAGACCACAGGCGGTGTCTGCGCCTTGGCGGCGGCCAAGACTTCGCGCGTGTGCGCATACGGCAAAAGCGACACCAAAGTCATGATTTGTGGTGGCGCCAGCGGCACCTCTCCTGCCCAATAGCGTTGAAGCGCATCCATGGGCGTGTGCCACACGCTGTCAATGGCCTCAACGTTGTCGTGAATGGGGTACTGCCCCTCAGGCAACACCGCCATAAAAAAACGGGTGTCAAAACGTTTATTGGTCACCGAGGGTTGAATCGGCGTGATCCAACGTGACCACGGAGCCAACTGCTGCGTGTCCACGCACAAACCAGCGCTGTGCAACACGTTGGCGAATGACGCCCCGCCATGCAGGGCATGCTGCCATTGCTGGCGTTGCGTTGCACCGTGCACATCTTGAGCCGAAGCGACGGTCGTACCTACACGAGCATACAACACACCACACTCCTCGAGTACTTCACGCACAGCGGCCACATACAAACCTACCGCGGTGTGCACAGGCAAATCAGGCTCACCCAATGTGTGGTGCAGGGCCTGCGGTGAGGCATCTAAGTAGCGATGCAGATCGGGGGTGCAATCCGCCTCATCCAATTTGCCACCCGGAAAAACATAAACGCCGCCCAACACAGCCGAGGCTGTATGGCGGCGTAGCAAAAAGACCTGTAGACCTTTTTGGGGCTCATCACGTAACAACACCACCGTGGCCGAAGCCCTCGGTGGTGTTGTCACGATTTCGCTGTTAAGTTGCATCAACCGCAGCGATAAATCCGGAAATCACTTACCCGTGTAAGCCACATCTGCGCGGCGGTTTTGGGCCCATGCAGCTTCGTCATGGCCTTCAGCTTTTGGCTTTTCGCTGCCAAAGCTCACAGGCTCAACTTGGCCGTCTTTCACACCATAAGCCTTCAAACCACGCGCCACAGCTTCAGCACGCTTTTGGCCCAAAGCCAAGTTGTATTCGCGGCCACCGCGCTCGTCAGCATTGCCTTCGATGCGAACTTTCAGCGCAGCGTTAGCTGCCAAGTACTTGCCTTGACGCTCAACCACGCCAGCTTGGTCTGCCTTGATGTCGAACTGATCGAAGCCAAAGTAAACGCTGCGCTCTTTAGAAATGGCGCTGTTGGGGTTCAAATGGTCTGCTACAACAGCTGCGACAGAAGAAGATGCTTTGGCATCAGACACATTGTCGAGTTTGGTTGAGCTACATGCAGACAAGAGAGCAACAGACACGATAGACAAGAGAGCAATGAGACGTTTGGACATGAGAAGTTTCAGGTTGTAAAAATTGACCCTTAGATTTTAACGGATCGACCGCTCACAGCTTTTCAATGGCAAAAGTGTTGTTTTTTTTGACACTTTATTAAATTCTTTTGAAAATCAACAACTTAAGTAATTTTCTTAATTTCGATTCTTTATTTAATCGAAGATAAATTAAAAGTATTCAAATAAAGGTAAAAAGCGGTTCAACCCCCTCTTTTTGTTACTAATTTTCAAATTGCCTAAGTTCCGACAGAGGGGTAAATTCCATTCCCCGTTGTCAATTTTGGCAATTTAAAACAAAAAGAGAGCGCTGCCCGTCAGTCGCTTGGAGGTGAAAGATGTCAACATTCAAAATTTTGGTCACCAGTCAAAAAGGTGGCGTAGGCAAAAGCACGGTTTCTGCCAACTTAGCGGCTTATTTGCGCCGTCAGGGCCAAACCGTCACCCTGATCGACTTTGACACACACGGCTCCTCCAGCACTTGGTTAACCCGCGCACCCAATATCGGCGTGGTGGTTCAGCACCATGTACTGCCTCTGGATCAAGGCGGCAACCGACCTATCTTGGATGCACGCCTGCATTTGCGTCGCGCCGCCAGCAGCTCCGAGGTGGTCATTTGTGACTTAACTTGGACCGACTCCATTGCAGGCGAACTGATGTTTGAGTACGACTTGATCATCGTCCCCACTTCGGTTTCAGAAATTGAGTTGGCGGCCACGGCAGGCTTTTTGAGCCGGCATCGCTGGGTCTTTGACTCAGCCATTCATACCCCACCCACGTTGTTGGTGTGCCCAACCCGCGTGCAACCTGAACAGTTACAGAGCGATGTTTTCTCAAAGCAACGCTTCCCCGTCAGCTTCATGCTTGCCCCTCCAGTGTTAGAGGCCCAATCAGCGCGTGAGATGTTTGAACGCGGCTATTTGATGGACCTACAAGATAACTGTGGCCAATCGTTCAACGAGTTCGGTAAAGCCGTGTGTGCAGCGCGTGAAATGCGCCAATCGGCCCAAGGCATGCGACAAACAACCAGCACGCGTGTCAATATTCCAGCCAATCGCTCTTTTAGCACATCTAAAGTTGCCACCGAAGGAGTCAAACGCAACAATTTGTTGTCTAATTCAGCTACGCTGTCGAGTCAGTACTCCATCTTGGGGCGTCACCGCATGCAAAAAGTTCGTCCAGAGGACATGTCCAATCAATCGGCGCCTCAGACGAGTGCCTCACCAAGCACGCAAATTGCATCCATGGGGATTCCTCAATTTCTCAAACGCATGTCCATGGGTGTCATGAATAAATGAGCTCCGAACCACAATTCCTGTCCTTCAAAGGACTCAAACAGTACACGCCTGAAGACGGGTGGGGGCAAGTCAATGCGATCTTGCAGTCACATGCTCAGCAGGCCGTCGCGCCCATGCAAGCACCGCAGCCAGTACAACAACGCACTGCTGCGGCAGCACAACCCGCGCCCCAAGCCCATTACCCGCAACAACCAGCAGTCCCCGACAACATCCCCACGTTGACGGAAACACCAGACACATCACAACCCGATACCTCTGCTGTTTTTGACCCGCTGATCGATGAGTTGTTTGAGCAATTGCGCGTTCCGCCCAGTGATGACTTGACACAAACCTGGCGAACCATTGCGGCTGAAGTGAACTTGCTGACAGAGCGAATGGCACTGCAACGCGAGCTGCAAGAGCGTTTGCAAAAACTCGATCAAGAATTGCTCAGTCTGCGCGGCACGATTTTGTCGCACCTCACCGACGTGCAACAAGCCGCAGACCAACAACTCACCTCGGCACGCTTGCGAGCGGAAGTCTCGGCGCTGGCTCAAACCAAACTTTCAGCCAAACTCAAGGCCAAACTTTAAACACCTCATCAAGGAGCGTTGCGCATGCTGGACAAACTCAATCAGATTTATCCGGTGCGCTACACAGCGTTCATTGCATCGGTTTTTTTATTGCTGGTCTCTCTGTTAGGGGCAGGCGTGATGGGCCTCAGCGGCTGGTGGCCCCTGATCTTTTTATGCCTGTGCGGCGTGGGTGTGTACGACTTGCAGCAATCGCACCATGCGATTTTGCGCAATTACCCCATCATTGGGCACTTGCGCTTCATGCTTGAGACCATTCGCCCCGAAATTCGCCAATACTTTTTAGAGTCGGAAACAGAAGCGTCGCCTTTTTCTCGCGCCCAGCGGACCTTGGTGTACACGCGTGCCAAAGGACAATCTGACAAACGCCCCTTTGGTACACAGCTTGATGTGCGTGCCATTGGCTACGAATGGATCAACCACTCAATTGCGCCCACGCATTTGGCTGGCCATGACTTTCGCGTGAAGGTCGGTGGCAAAGACTGCACCCAACCTTATGACATCAGCCTATTCAACGTTTCGGCCATGAGTTTTGGCGCCTTGAGCGCAAATGCGATTCAAGCATTGAACTTAGGCGCCAAGCTCGGTGGTTTTGCACACGACACGGGTGAAGGCTCTATCTCTCGCCACCACCGCACACACGGCGGAGACCTAATTTGGGAAATTGGCTCTGGCTACTTTGGATGCCGCGACGAGCACGGCCACTTCAGCCCCGAACGTTTTGTGGAAAACGTGCGCTCCCCCCAAGTCAAAATGGTGGAAATCAAACTCAGCCAAGGCGCCAAACCTGGGCACGGTGGTGTGCTGCCTGGCCCTAAGGTGACGGAAGAAATTGCAGAAGCGCGTGGCGTTCAAGTGGGCGAAGATTGCGTCTCTCCAGCCGCCCATAGCAGCTTTAGCAGCCCGCTTGAGTTGATGACATTCATTGAGCAATTGCGCACGTTGAGCGAAGGCAAGCCCGTGGGCTTTAAGCTGTGCATTGGCCATCCTTGGGAATGGTTTGCGATTGTCAAGGCCATGTTGGAAACAGGAACACGCCCCGACTTCATCGTGGTCGATGGTGCCGAAGGTGGCACAGGTGCAGCGCCTCTGGAGTTCTCAGACCACATGGGCATGCCGCTACAAGAGGGCTTACGGTTGGTACACAACACCTTGGTAGGCGCTGGACTGCGTGACAGCATTCGTGTGGGCGCGAGCGGAAAAATCGTGAGCGCGTTTGACATGGCGCGCGCCTTGGCATTAGGTGCCGATTGGTGCAACAGTGCGCGTGGATTCATGTTCGCACTGGGTTGCATTCAAGCCCAAACCTGTCACAGTGGCAATTGCCCCACTGGCGTCACCACCCAAGACCCAACTCGCCAACTGGCGTTGGTAGTGCCTAGCAAGGCTGAGCGCGTGCACAATTTCCATGCGCACACCCTAGAAGCTTTGCAAGAATTGATGGAAGCCTCGGGGCTGAAAACACCTCACGATTTCACGCCACGCCACATCATGCGTCGTGTGAGCGAAACTCAGACCCTGCATTTGTCAGACTTGATCGACACCGTCGAAGCCAATGCGTTGCTCAAGGAAGATCTGAGCGACTTACCTGCCGTGTTCAGCGATTGGCCATTGACATCAGCCACAAGCTTTGCAATGACCCGCCAGTAACCCAACTAAAGACGAAAAAAGGCGCCTGTAGAGGCGCCTTTTTATTGGGACCGAGAAGCTTGAATGAATCAATCAGGCACGCGTGGGTACTGAATTGGCTTCTCCCGCACTGGCGCAGCAGCTGCCGCGGCTGCAGCAGCCTTGGCTTTTTCTGCAGCAGCACGCTCAGCAGCGGCAGCGGCACGATCAGCAGCCGCTTTTTCTGAGGCAGCCTTAGCTGCGCGAACCGCAGCAGCTCTTTCAGCAGCAGCTTTTTCTTCAGCAATCTGCTCTGCAGATTTCACAGGCTTTTCAGGCTGCATACGCATGGCGACAGCTCGTTCTGCAGCAGCCCTCTGTTGCGCAATGCGCTCAGCAGCTGCAGCCTTCTCTGAAGCCGCTGCAGAACGCTGCGCTTCTAATGCTGCACGCTGCGCGTCGGCGGCCGCTTTCTCAGATTGGGCAGAGGCCTTGGCTGCCAGTGCAGCCTTGTCGGCGGCCTTTTGAGCCTCACCTGCCACGATGGCAGCTTTCTCTAAGTTTTTATCGATATTTTTCAAAGCGGTGACTTCTGCCGCCGATTGCACACGCTCGCGGTTTTGCATGGCCGCATTTAAATCAGACTTGAGCTTTTGAATCTCCGTCAACAGCACTTGCGTGCTGGGTCCTTGCGCAGCAACAGGTGCAGGCGGGGGTGCAGGTTGCACACGCGCCATGGCTTTTTCAGCCACCGTTTGCAACTTGCCATCGAAAGACTGCAGCTTGCTCTCCATGGTGCTGAGTTGCTTTTGCATGTCTTTGAACTTCAAATCGCTTGACTTGTTGGCCTCGGTTGCGACCACCGTTGGCATAGCGGCCAAGCTCTTACCGAGTTCTTCCAATCGTTTGGCCACTTGGGTTTGGGTGGTGATAACTTCCTCTTGCTTCTCTGTGATTTCTGAGAAGTCGGAATTTGTCTTTCCGATCGCCGTCAGGCTAGCGTCCACCTCGATCACACGCTTGGCCATGGCATACACCATGGTGTCGAGCTCTTTGATGGACTTGGTCATCTTCATGGTGATGGCAAAGAAGATACCCATGGCGATGAGCAAACAAGCACAAAACGCCCCTAGCATGATGCGTGAATGCATCACATTGCGACGGTTGTTTTCTTGAATTTTTGACACCACAGCGCGCATGGTGGCGCTGACATCGGCCGCAATAGAAGCAGAACGTGTGGAGACCTCTGCGGAGTCCAACACGACCGAGGTGAGCTCTTCAATTTGACGAGCCACTTCGTTGGTATCCAAGGATTGCGAAGCAATTTCGGTCAGGCGCTCGGCTGTTGCCTCGACATCCACGATGGCTTCTGCAGCTTCTTGTGCCGCATCGGTGCTCGTTGTTTGTTCATCAGCCATAGTTAAACCTTTGTTTTACTTCGCTCTTCAAGTCGGTCCAGCCGAGCATTGAGCGTATGAATATCATCTGTGAGCTTGCCCATGCGTGCGTGCAGCTCTTCCCCCCATGTATCGGCCTGAGGTGGCGTGTCTTGAATAGGCGCAGCTAACGTTTCCTCACTAGCCAGCGTTTCAACCGCAGAATCTTGCTGCGCTGGGCTTGGCTCTGACGTCTCGGGCTTGTCGGCTTCCTTCACCTGCTCAACAGATTCGCCGTCCACCAACTCGGTCAAAGTTGGCACTTGGGCCAATGCTTCGGCGCTCAAACCCTGCGCGTCTTCCGGCAAATCAGGCACTGAGATTTGTGGCAAGGTTTCGGGCTGATAGCCTGGCTCAAAAGGGGCAGCCTCAGGGCGAATCTCATCAGAGACCGGCACTGGTTCAGATTTGGGCTGTTCGTGTTCTTGGCTCATGCATCATTCCTTGCCTTGGACCTCAAGGTTTCGTAAATTGGCTTTTCATCGATTTGCTGCTACGCAACCACCCCTTGCTGAGCAAAGGACTGGATTGCATAAAAGCATCGGCTTGAGATTTGTTTTCAAAAGGTCCTGCGACCAAAATGTAATAGCGCTTACCGGTGTCTTTGTGCTTGGCGCGCAAAATGCGGGCCTTGGCATACACCGCATTGCTTTTTTGGAAACTGCGCATTTCCTCTTGGGTATCCATGGCTGCGAGCTGCACCACATAGGCATTCGGCGTCAGTTGATCGACCCATGCATCATCTGAATTGGCTTCAGTCTTGCCCTTATTGGCTGATTGATCTGCCTTCACTTCTTTTTCAGCTTTTGCTTTGGTCGTGCTATCTGAGGACGCTGCCTTCACAGGCTCTACCGCTGCAGATGCCACAGGTGCAACAGCCTCAGAAGCTGCTGCACTCGCAGCAGACGCCACCTCTTGAGCTTGACTGGCCACACGAGCAGCTTCTTGTGCCATCGATGCTGCCAACTCAGCCGCGGCCAAAGCTTCGGCGCTTGCTGCAGAAGCGGCAGCGGCTGCGCTGGCCGCCTCTTCGGGCGCAGGCACGGCTGGCGTACCTTTGAGCATGTATTTTTTCAACGACTCCAGCTCTTGGCTCACCAAATCTTTGTACATCAAACCCGAGGTGGCAAGCGAGACCAACACAACCAGCAGGATCCAGCCTGCATAAGACTTTCGAGGTGCGGGCTTGAACAACTCCGCATCCGAGGGAGCTGGCGGCAAACTCGCCGCTTGCAAACTGGGCTCACGCGATGTGCCTGTATCAGGCAGTGCGGCAACGGCAGGCGTTGGCGCTGGGGGCGTCACCTGAGGTTCAACGACAGGCGGAACAAATGCTGGCAGTGGCTCTGGGACGAGCTTGGGCTCTTCTTTTTTGCCAAAACCTGGCACACGCCATGCTGTTTTGGCGGGGATATTGAGCAACTTAGAAACAGGTACCACCTCATCACTCAATGTGGGAGGCTCGGCATGAAACGTAGGCTCAATTTGCTGTGGCTCTGGTTCGGGCTCTGAGGCAACCCAATCTGTCAATTTTTGTTTGGCTTCACCTGCTTCTGTCTCAACTTCCCACTTCACCAAGTTTTTACCAAATGCGTCCACTTTGCTTTGGTAGTTGCCAACACTGTTGATCAACAAGATGACGCTGATATTGCCTGCAGGAAAACCGTTCACTAAACGGGCCAGCAATTGCAATTCAAAATCTTGCATCAAGATGGAATCGCGGAACAACAAAAAGCGTCGTGGAGCGTGCTTCTTGTCTTTTTCTAAGGCCTGATCGAGGGTGATCTCGGACAAGATTTCGTTGAACTTATTGACCAACTGTTCAGAGTTCGTCGAGCTGCACCACTCAATGTGACTCTCGCCTTTGGAGCGCAAGCGTTCTTCAAACAATTTACCGTAGTAATCGAGCACCATGTCATGGTCGCTCAGCACGGCAAGATTGATACTGCCCTCAGTCAATGACTTCAGCAGTATTTCAAATCGCAACCGATCGCCGGGGCTTTGGTAAATGTCTGTCATGCGGGCTCAAACTTCAGGTCTTAAGAATTCATCAAAACACCATTCGAGTCGAACTTCATTTCGTCTGGAATGGTGGGCGATGGTTTGACCACTTCCTGGCCACGACCATAAGACTGGTTCAGGCTGAACACATAGGCAATGACCTGCGCAACAGCGTGGTACAGCGCCTCTGGAATCGGATGATCCAGCTTGGTCGTGAAGTATAAGGCGCGAGCCAGCAAAGGCGCCTCAAAAATATAAACGTTGTGCTCTTTGGCTTCCTCACGAATACGTGCTGCTAAGCCGTCCTCGCCCTTGGCCACCAACAGTGGCGCACCGTCACCCATGGGATCGTAGGACAAGGCCACAGCAAAGTGTGTGGGGTTGGTGATGACCACGTCGGCATCCTTCACCTTGCTCATCATCTTGTTGTTCAAGATTTCGTGCTGACGACGTCGAATTTGACCTTTGACCTCAGGGTTACCTTCTGAGTTCTTCATCTCATCTTTGACCTCTTGCTTGGTCATCTTCAGCTTCTCATTGAGTTGATGACGTTGCAGTGGCACATCCACCAAAGCCACCAAAACAAGACCCAAACTGAGCCACAAACACGAGTCAACAATGATGGTGCCAGCCAACTTGATGGCGACATTCAAATCCATCTGTGAAATATGGGTCAAGTCATTGAGGTTATTCATGACTGACACCAACAAAATGGCCCCCACCAACAAAAACTTCAACACCGCTTTACCGAGGTTCACGAGTGCATCTTTGCCAAACATGCGCGCCAAACCCGTCATCGGGTTGAGCTTGCTGAACTTAGGCATGATGAGTTGGGGTGAAAAAATGAATCCACCCGCCAAAGTGGTGGACAACACAGCAATCACATAGAGCACGGCCATCAATGGCAACACAATGAGAAAACCGTCCACCATCGAACTACCAAAAATTGCAGGCAATAACTCTGCTTTGTCCGTGATGCGTCGATCAAACTGCAGCTGATGCTTGAACAGATTGCTCATGCTGTTGAACAAGTACTGCCCCATCATGCTGAAAAACAAGGTGGCAATCACCATCATGGCCGCAGGCGCTAATTCTTGCGAACGTGCAATCTGCCCGTCTTCACGGGCTTTCTTCAACCGCTGCGCCGTCGGTTCTTCGGTTTTATCTTGGCTGCTTTCTTCCGACATTTCAGCCTCCTAAATACGAACGCAACGTCATGAATGCTTGCGTCCATACCCAATCCATGCGGGCCACATTGCTGCCCATGGAAAAGATCAGCACCAAAAACCCCATCAAAATCAGCGCGGGGAAACCTACCGTGAAAATATTCAAACTAGGTGCAGCGCGTGCCACGAAACCTAAACCGATGTTGATAAACAGCAGCGTCATCATCACAGGCAATGCGATCAACAGCGCGCCCAAGAACATCATGGAGCTCCAGTTGATCATCTTGCCCAGCATGTCCTGACTAAAAAACGGCTGCCCAATCGGCAACAGTTTGAATGATTCGATGACCAAGCCAAACACAATCAAGTGGCCACCCATCCCTAAGAACACCAAGGTACCCATGACATTGAAGAGCTGCGACAGAACCGGCACGCTCCCCATATTCGGGTCGACCATGTTGGCCATCGACAAGCCCATGGAGCCCGAAATTGCCTGCCCTGCCACCACCAATGCAGCCGAGGCGACTTGAAAGACCAAGCCCAATGTCAAACCAATCAGAATTTGACGGGCAATTTCCATCAAGCCATCGGCGGTAACGGGATCAATCTTTGGAATTTCAATGTATTGCGTGACAAAAAATGACATCGCAAACGCCAGTGAAATGCGGATGCGCATGTTCACGGCACGAATCGAAAAAATAGACGTGAACGCCAAAAACGCAGACAAGCGAAGCATTGGCCAGATGACGACCAAAAACTTGTCTAGGATTTCAATGAGTGAGGCGTTCATGACAAATCGCGAGTTACATGAACAGGCTTGGAATGCGGGTGAAGATGCTCTTGGTGTAATCCACCATGGTGTTGATCATCCAACCACCAGCGAGTGACATGGTCAAACCCACCGCCAAAATTTTCGGAATGAAACTCAAGGTTTGTTCGTTGATCGACGTAGCGGCCTGAAAAATACCAACCACCAAACCCACAATCAAACCCACTGCCAACAAGGGGCCCGAGATGATCATCGTCATCCACAGGGCTTGGCGGGCCAAATCTACAACTGCTGCGCTATCCATGATGGCACTCCTTAGAAAACAAAGCTGTTGGCCAGAGACGCCATCAACAGCGTCCAACCGTCAATCAGCACGAACAACATGAGCTTGATCGGCATTGAAATAATCATGGGCGACAACATCATCATGCCCATCGACATCAACACGCTGGCGACGATCAAGTCAATCACCACAAACGGGATGTAAATCAAGAAACCAATCGTGAAAGCACTCTTGATTTCAGACGTGATGAATGCAGGCATCAGTGTCGTGAAAGGCACTTGTGTGGCGTCATCCAACTCGCGGCGGTTGGCGATTTGCATGAACATGGCGATGTCGTCTTCGCGTGTTTGCTTGGTCATGAAGTCACGCACAGGCACTTCGGCTTTGATCAAGGCTTTGTCAAAGTCGAGGTTGCCATTCATATAAGGACCCACCGCTTCTTTGTAGACCGTTTCAAACACGGGCGACATGATGAAAAAGGTAAGGAACAGTGCCAAACCCACCAACACGGTATTGGGTGGTGTTTGGGCAGTGCCGATGGCCTGACGCAAGATTGATAGCACGATGATGATGCGCACAAACGACGTCATCATCAGCAGCATGGATGGCAACAGCGTGAGCGTTGTCATCAACCCCAGCAATTGCAGGCTCATGCTGTATTGCTGGCCACCCTTGCCACCGCTCACATTGACCAACGGTATGCCTTGCGCATGCGCCATCATGGGCAATGAAGTCAACGCCAGCAAGAGCAAGCCCAAGATGACGTAAAGAATTTTTTTGGTGATGGGCTTACGCAGCATGACTTGGCTCCTGCGTCCACGCATGCAGTGTTTTCACTTCTGCCGGACTGACACTGGTCAACACCATCTGGTTGTCGACTTGAATGAGCACCATCTTGTGCTTCAAGCTCAAAGGCAAGGCCTCCAACACCTGAATGCGTTTTTCTTCACCGCCGTGGGTTGCAAAGCCACGGCTTCGCTTGACCCACCACAATGCGCCCACGAGCAGTAACAACACACTGAAGGTGCTGGCGATGAATTGACCCCAATCGAAACTTTGCATGATGTTTTTCCTGTGCGCGATGACGGTTTTTTGACACTGGACGTGCCTATCTGCTGTGGTGTTGCAAGCCACGTGCCAGCTTTGTGGGCGGTATAGTCAGTTCATGCGACAACTCAAAGTTCCCGCCCTTGCGTCAAATGCATTGGGATTCATGCGTGACTTGATTCACGCCGGAGGCACTGGGGGTCTCAACTGGCATGTGCACGCCCACTATTCGCACAAACGCTGGCAGCCCACTGTGCAATTGATCGCGCAGTTTTTTGCATCCATCGACCCCAAATCTGATCATCTGGTGTTGATCGGCGGCAGCGCGGGTTGGATGATGCCGCCGAGCTGGCTGACGCGCTTCCAAAAGATCGATGCCTACGACATTGACCCCTTGGCTGCATGGCTGTTCAACTGGCGGCATGGCACTGCGCTCTCAGCACAAGGCATCACCATCACGCACCACCGAGAAGATGCTCTGCTTCGCCTACCCGAGATCTTGCAAGAACATCCGAATGCCTGCATCTGGTTTGACAATGTGCTGGGTCAACACCGCTATCGTGTACGTGATGAAGTCCGTGTCGAACGCGAGTTAGGCGTCATCAAGACAATCCTCAAAGGTCGCCACTGGGGCAGCCTGCATGATGTGTTGTCAGGTCCAACCGATGGCCGCTTGTTGCCTGCAGGCTTGAATGTGTGGAGCCATCATGTCGCAGCCAAGCAAGGCTTGGTGCCAGCTTTTTCTCAGAAGCTATTGGCCACCGTCGGGGCCAAAGATGTTTGGCAGGACCACTTGACCAGTCATGTCTTTTCGCCGGAGACACAAACCACTTGGATGCCCTGGGCCTTCAAACCCAACTACTGGCATTGGCTTCAGGCAGGTTGGGTGCACGCCTAAAATTTAGTGCTTGAGGTTGTAGAGCGTGACGCCCGCGGCATCCATCTCTTTTTGCTCTCGCTTGCGGTGATATTCGCGAACCGCCTTCAAGTCTTGTTCAACCAAGGTATCCATCTGAATGCGCTTTTGCTCAGCGGCCTTGAGCGCTAAACGTTTGACCTCAACAGCGTGTTGGGCTTCATTCATGTCAATGTTCACACGACTGATCAAGGCCTGGAGTTGTTGCATGAAGCCGCGAAAGTTCAAGGTCTCTGCCATGCTGTGTGGACGACTCTCCGCCTCTTTGCTGCGCACCACATAGTCGGCATACAGCAACTCCATGCGTTCGCGGCTTTGCTCCAAGTGCGTCACACGGTCGCGTGCTTTTTTGAGTTCTGCGAACGCTTCATCGCATTTCTCTTTGGCTTTTTTGGCCAACACGGGCCATGCGGCACGGGGCTTCATGACAGCATTTGGCTCAAGCGGCTACGAGTCATGGCGTAGTCTTCGCCCTTGTCCATGTCTTGGCGCAAGAAGTCGACCATTTGTTCACGAATGCGAATGGCTTCATCCAACTCGGGGTTGGAACCCGATTCATACGCGCCCACTTGCACAAGATCAGCGTTTTGTTGGTAGACAGACCACAAGCGGCGCAACTTGTTGGACTGCTTCAACTCGTCCGAATTGACCAAGATTTGCATCACACGCGAAATTGAACCGTTCAAATCAATCGCAGGGTAATGCGCTTGGTCAGCCAAGCGGCGTGACAACATCACTTGCCCGTCAAGCGACGCACGTGCAATGTCCACGATAGGGTCGTTGCCGTCATCGCCTTCGGCGAGCACGGTGTAAATCGAAGTGATGGAACCATGGCCATGGCGACCCACACCACCACGCTCAATGAGGTTAGGCAACAAAGCAAACACCGAAGGTGGGTAACCTTTGGCGGTAGGTGGCTCGCCAATGGCCAAACCAATTTCGCGCTGCGCATGGGCCACACGGGTCAAGCTGTCGCACAGCATCAAGACGTTTTTGCCTTGGTCGCGGAAGTATTCAGCAATCACGTGCGTCATGTGCGTGGCTTTGAGGCGCAGCACAGGCGACACGTTGGCGGGCGCGGCAATCACCACCGACTTGGCCAAACCTTCTTCACCCAAAGATTCGTGAATAAAAGCCTGTACCTCACGGCCACGTTCGCCAATCAAACCAATCACCACGATGTCGGCTTTGGTAAAGCGCGTGAGCATGCCCAAGAGCACACTCTTACCCACACCAGAGCCAGCCACCAGACCAATACGTTGACCGCGGCCAATCGTCAAAGCACCGTTGATGGCCTTGACACCCACATCCAAAATTTCTTCAATCGGGCCGCGCTCCATGGGGTTGAGCGGGCAGCCTAACAAGCTGAGCTGGTCGGGCAAATGAGGCATAGGCTTGCCATCAATCGGCACGCCACGACCATCCAGCACACGACCGAGCAATTCATTGCCCAAACTCACTTGGCCTGAGTTGCTCATCACACGCACGGTGTCACCTGGGCCCACGCCGACCGGATCGGTGAAAGGCATCAGGTAAAGCGTTTTGTCGTTGAAGCCCACCACTTCTGCCTCGACACGGTGGCCTTGCTGACCAATCACTTCGCAGCAAGCCCCCAAAGGGGCCATGATGCCGCGCGTTTCTAAAGTCAGGCCCACCAAGCGCACCAATGTACCGCTGCGTTGCGGCTCTGGTGTGCGCAGTTTGGGCAACGCGGTTTGAACTTCTTGAGCAAAGTCGAGCATGTGTTATTTGTTCACTTGAATCATGCTGCGAATGACGGCAGCCACACGGTTTTGGTCGGCTTGCACCACCATGCGCACGACACCCACCTTGTCTTCGTAGCTGTTGGCGGTGTTGAGCAACTCCGGCGGAATCGCAGGCTTCTTCGCTTTTTGTTGTTCTTTGCGGATGCGCTCTTTGATTTCAGCCAAGGTCTCACCTTCGCGAATTTCAATTTCACCTTCAGCCACGGGCTCCTCAGCTTCGGCGGGCTCCTCGGTGGCGGCTTCGGCCACCACCTCAACAGGCGCTTCTTCCACAGCTTCTGGCACTGGTTCGACTTCTGGCACAACCTCTGGCTCGGGCGGTGTCTCTTCGGCCACGGGTGGCTCTTCGACCACGGGTTCTGGCGTGACTTCTTGTACAGGCTCCGGCACTTGCGCTACTGGTTCAGGAATTTCTTCTGGCTCGGGTTCGACCACTGGCTTAGGTTTGGGCTTCTCAGGCTTTTCGAGCAACATCATTTGATACTTGATTTTCTCAGCGCGTTGCGCCTCAAACAACTCGGCCTTGCGCATCATCTCGCGCTCGACTGCATCAATGGCTGCGCGTTGCAAATCACTGTTAGAAACAGGATCTCCCACCAAATTCAGGATGAACGGACGAATGATGGTCACAATGACCACCATGAAAATGAGCCCCATCAGCAGGGTATTGATTACGTCAGGAATGAACATCATCGTCCTCCACCACTTCTTCTGTGGTCACATTTTCTGTTGTCACTTGTTCTGTCATCTGCGCTGGTGTGGATTGGGCCTCGCCCAATTCCACGTCTGACGAATCAGCTTGAACAGGCTCAGGCTTCATCAGCACCGATTGATCACGCCAAGCCTCGACATCAGACAACAAGGCTTTGGCCAACCCGCTTAAACGCTGTGCGACCAAATCCTCAATCACGGTGTCATTGGCAAACACGCGCACACTGCCGCGTTGCATGTCATGCATGGCTTCCAAACGCATGCCCTTGATCAACTCGGCATCCTGTGCCTGAAGCAGCGCTTTATCTTGCGGATTGAGTTCCAACACCACCGCACCATGCACGGGGTGATCGAGTTCATCCAAACAACGCTGCACCAAGCGCGAGATGGCTTGACTTGAAGTTTTCAACTCACCCAGCACAACTTGCTCTGCAATATGCATGGCCAAGCGCTTGAGTGGATCGAAGAATTTCTGAGGATCTGCGATCAGCTCATGCAAGGCGTGTGCTGCGTTTTCAAACACCACACGTTGCGCTGCCATTTCATCAGCAACTTCCTCACGTACCTTAGTCTCTGACTCAGACGCACCGACATCCTTGCCTTCTGCAAAGCCTTGTGCTTTACCCTCTTCCAGACCTTGGGCATGACCTTCTTGTTGGCCCTGCGCTAGACCTTCGGCAAACCCCTCTTCTCGGCCCTGTGCAAAGCCTTCTTCTTGACCTTGCGTGATACCTTTAGCCATGGCTTCTTCAGTGGCGACACGCACGGCTTCAGCCAATTCAGCGGCAGCCTCTTCACGAGCTTGGGCCAAGCCTTTGGCATATTGCTCTGCTTCACGCTGTGCGACTTCTTCAGGCGAGATGCCGCCCGCCACCATGGGCAGTTGTGGCTCTGGCTCTGGTTCTGGTTCAGCCATCACCTCCTCGGCAGGGGCAATGTCTTGAATAGGCTCGGGACTCAAAGCATCGGCTTGAACAGACACGGATGACGCATCCGTGAGCAGTTCGAGCGCTGAGGGTTCTTCTTGCTCATCGGGCACATCCGGATGGATGACGATGGGGTCGGCTGCCTTGTCATCTGTGGTGATGGGGCTGACCACCAAAGTTTCCGCCAATTCCGCATGTGCCAATGCACGTTGCAACACACTGGGTGTCAACTGCACGCGCAGTTTGGATTTGCGTGTGGCGGCATAGTCATCAAACACAAAAGGTAAATGGGCGTTGGGGTCCTCTTGCGTTTGAACCTCGGCCGGATTCGCATCAACCGACGCCTCATTTCGATATTCGCGCTCGAACAGCGCCAAGGATGCTTGGGCCTGCTTGCTCAAAGATTGCTTGACCGGCTGGTAATGCGCCGCAGAAAAGCCGCTGCTCTTGGGGGGAAGCCCCATATCAGCAAAGTCTGCCGGCGCCTCATCTGTCCAACTGGTCGTGGTGTATCCACGATCACACAGCTTTTGAGCGAGGCCGACATGGGACTGCCATGGCACAGCAGCCCGAGCGGAGTGCGGTTGATTAAACAAAGTCTGCGCCACCCAAGATCAATTCGCCCGAATCGGACAACTTACGCGCCTTGCGCATGATTTGCTTTTGCGCGTCTTCCACGTCAGCCATGCGTTGTGGGCCTTTGGCTTCCATGTCGTCGCGGAACATACCGCGCGCACGTTCGGACATGTTGTCGAAGAAACGCGCTTGGCATTCTTCGCTGGCATTTTTCAAAGCCATCATCAACAAGTCTGGCTCCACCGCACGCATGAGCACTTGAATACCCTTGTTGTCGACACTGACCAAGTTCTCGAACGTGAACATATTGTCTTGAATCTTGAGCATCAACTCGGGGTCGATCTCGTTCAAGCCGCTCATGATGCTGTTTTCCAAAGCGGTCTTGGTCATGTTCATGATCTTGGCGGCCGCTTGCACGCCACCAAAACTGGAGGATTGCGCCGACGCGTTCTTAGAGAACTGCTGCTTCATGATGGCTTCGAGTTCGGCCATCGCCGAAGGTTGCACCGTATCCAAACTGGCCACACGCTGAATCACCTCAGCGCGCGTGTCGGGTGACAGGTATGTCAACACATCAGCGGCCACTTCACTCTCAAGCAAGGACAAGATGATGGCCACCACTTGAGGGTGCTCACCACGAATCATGTCGGCAATGCCACGGGCATCCATCCAAGACAAGATATCCAAGCCCTTGGTGCCTTGACCAGGCATGATGCGTCCGAGCACAGAGGCCGCTTTGTCGTCACCCAATGCCAAACGCATGACGCGCTCCACATAGTCGGCGCCGCCAATGCTGACGTTGTTTTGTTTCTTCAAATGGTCCACAAACTCATCGAGCACATAGTTGACTGCTTCTTGTGAGAAGTTAGCCACTTGCACCATCGCAGCGCCGAGTGCTTGTACCTCTTTAGGGCTCAGGTATTTGATGATTTCTGCTGCTTGCTCTTCGCCCAACAACAGCATCAAAACAGCTGCACGTTGCGTGCTGGTAATGCCTGCGAGCTCGGCTCGCAGCTTGTCGGTCATCACAATGGTGTCGTCAGCCATGATTCAATTCCTCACTCTTAATTACTTCTCGATCAAGCTCTTCAAGACGCCTGCCACACGGGTGGAGTCTTCAGCCATGATCATGCGAATCAACGCCACTTTATCGTCATACGAATTAGCCGTGTTGAGCAAGTCCGCAGAAATCGATTGTTTCTTGGGCTTCATGCTGGCCATACGGGCCTTGACTTCTTCCAATGTTTCACCTTCTTCGATTTCGATGGCTTCACCAGATTCGCTTTCGGCGGCTGCCGCAGCGGCCTGTTCTTGGGCAAGACGGGCAGCTTCCTCGGCGGCCAAACGTTCTGCAGCTTCACGCTCGGCTTGAGCCACGCGTTCAGCCAAGTCAGCGGCACGGGCTTGTTCGTCAGCCAACAAGGCGGCTTGACGCTGACGCTCTTCTTCAAGGGCTTGCGCTTCAGCAGCGGCCTTCGCCTCGGCAGCCAAACGGGCTTGCTCGGCTGCGTATTTGGCTTCTTGAGACAAACGCACGGACTCTTCTGCGGCACGCATGGCTTCATCAGAAATTCGCAGCATTTCGTCGTCGTGTGCTTTCTTGGCATAGGCAGCGGCGGCTTGTGCGGCGGCGTTTTCCGCCGTGGCCACATCAATCGCCATCTGGGCTTGCGTGGTCGCTGCATCAGCGGCGGCGGCGGCCAGGGCTTTGGGATCAATCTCGGGTGACAACAAGCGGCGCACCATCGGACGGACCACAGTCAGGAGGATGAGCAAGAAGATGCCACCCACCACGCCGGCGTTCACCATCACTTGGTAGTTTTCATCGCGCCACCATGGAATCACGGTAGGGTCGTACTGAGGTTCAAACTTGGTGCCCACCACAGTGACCACGTCACCACGGTCGTTGTTGAAACCCACAGCACCTTTGACCAATTGGTTCAAGCGCTCGATTTCTTCAGGGGTGTAAGGCACAGACGTAGGCGTCGAACCATCGGGGTTTTTCTCGACCTTGGCACCTGGGGGCAAAGGACGTTCGTTGATCAACACACCCACACCAATCTTGGTGATCGTGCCCATGGCGCCTTTGGTGTGGCGCACCGCACGATCGAGTTCGTAGTTTTTGGTGCTACGGGCTGTCACTTGCACGCCCTTTTCGCTCACACCCTTCAGGGGGTCGGCGTTGGTTTGCGTGGTGGCTTGTGGGTTGGTAGGCGCTGGAGGGGTGTTAGACAACGCGCCAGGAATACCAATCGCGTCACGGAATGTGTTGCGGTCTTCGACAAACAGTTCAGAACGGGTCTTAGGGCCCTTGTCTTGTGCGTCAAATTCTTCGTTGGTGACTTCGGTTTGGGTGAAATCCAAAGTCATGCTCACCTGTGCGGTCACATTGCTCTCGCCCACGATGGGGGCCAGCAACTGAATCAAGCGGGTGCGATAGAGGTCTTCCATCTGCTGCTTGTGCGTCAACTGCTGTGCGGTCAAACCCAACGGGGCTTCCGTCAACATGTCATTCATCAAGCTACCAAAGTTGTCCACCACCGACACGTTTTCAGGTGCGAGGTAAGGCACGCTCGAAGCCACCAATTGGATGATGGCTTGCACGTTCGCGGAAGAGATGGTGCGACCAGGCAAACGTGTGATCACCACAGAAGCCTTGGTCGGTGCGCGGTCGCGCACAAACACGCTTTGCTTGGGCGCGGCCAAATGCACGCGGGCAGATTTGATGCCACCGATTTGCACAATGCTGCGCGCCAGCTCTTGCTCCATCGCGTTGTTGTAGCGAACTTGTTCCATGAACTGGCTGGTCGTCATGGCTGGCATGTCTTTGAGGTTGTCCATGCCAGAGGCTTCCGTGCGAGGCAAGCCTTTAGAAGCCAACAGCATGCGGGCCTCTTGGAAACGTGATGTAGGCACCGAAATTTGACCGGTGTTGACATCCACTTCAGGCTTGAACTCAGCGGCCTTCAAGGCTTCGATGGCTTGTTGCTTGTCAGCGTCGCTGAGCATCAACACCAAGGGACGGTAAGGCGTAGGCTTGAGCGATGTGAAAAACACAGCCACTGAGACCAGCAGCATGAAAATCACAATGAATGGCAACGCCTTGCGCACGGTGGGCTGGCGCAGCACATCCATGACGGCAGCGCCTGGCCCCTCTTGGGCGTTGATCCATGCGGGCATGCGAGAAGCGTTGCCCGCTGTGGCCGTGTTGGTGTTGGCGGCACTGGTGTTGTCCACACCGGTGGCCACGGGTAAGCCCACGGCGTTCATGTTTAAGGTATCGGTTGCCATATCAGTCTTTCAATCCAGCATCACACAGGCATGTTCATGATTTCTTCGTACGCTTTCATCACTTTGTTGCGTACTTGCAAGGTGGCTTCAAACGCCAATGACGATTTCTGCATGCTCAACACGACTTCGGTGAGCGGTACTTCTTCGCCACGGTCATAGGCTTCTTGCAGCGCATCGGCCTTGATGTCTGCGTCGTTGACTTTGTCCAAAGCGTTTTGAACGGCTTTGAAAAAATCGGGTTGTCCTTGAACCTTGGAGGTGCTAGCTTCGCCCGCTGGTGAGTTCACACCCGCTGCTTGCGTTTGATGCGCACGCAGGGTTTCAATCATGGATTGAATATTGGCGTTGGAGATGCGATCAATCATGCTGAGACTCCTTCAGTCATACCACGGGTGCGCATTTGCGCCAGCTTGTAGCGCAAGGTGCGTGGGCTAATGCCCAACTTGGCAGCGGCCTCCATGCGGCTGTCGGTGCTTTGAATGGCGGCCATGATGACTTGCAATTCACTGGCTTTGACGGCGCTGTCTAAATTCACGGGAGCCGTTTCAATCGGCGCAATCGGTGCCATGGGCGCTGCGGCATATGCAGGCGCTGGCATCACAGGTGTTGCAAGCTGCTCTGCCGTCGCTGGTGTTTCCATCGCCATAGGTGGCAATGCGGCATGCATAGAAGGCATCGCTTGCTCATCCATTTGTGCATCATCGAACATCAAGTGCGCTGGGCTGATGGTGCGGCCACCGCTCAACACCACGGCGCGTTGCACCACGTTTTCAAGTTCGCGCACGTTGCCAGGCCATGGGTAGTTTTGCAACATCACTTGTGCTTCGGGCGTGACGGTGAAAGGCAGACCGCCTTTGACATGACGCGCCAAAGATTGCGCCACCAAGGGCACGATGTCACCTGGACGATCTTTGAGAGGTTGAATACGCAAGCGGAAAGTGCTGATGCGGAAATACAAGTCTTCGCGGAATTCGCGTTGCTCAATCGCCAGCTTCAAATCTTTGTTGGTCGCAGCAATCACACGCACATCGAGGTCGATGGTGGCTTCGCCGCCCAAGCGGTTGAGCTTTTTCTCTTGCAGGACGCGCAACAACTTGGCTTGCAAGTTCATGGGCATCTCGCCAATTTCGTCCAAGAAGATGGTGCCGCCGTGGGCTTGTTCAAACAAACCTTTGTGCTCTTTCAAAGCACCTGTGAAGGCGCCCTTCTCGTGACCGAACAACATGTCTTCGATCAAGTGCTCTGGCATCGCCGCGCAGTTGAGCGCCACAAACGGCGCCTTGGCGCGAGGTGAAGACTCGTGCAACACACGGGCCAACACCTCTTTACCAGCGCCTGTGGGGCCGACCAACAAAGCGGTCACATCGGTTTGTGCCACGCGTTGGGCCAATGCCAACAAGTGTTGGCTGGTGGGGTCCACAAACACATAGCTCTTGGTTTTGAGTTCAGGGGCGTTCAAACCTTTCACAGCAGCTTGCCAAGCTTCGGCAGACCACTCGTCTGACGACAACACATGCAAAGCACCCAAGCGCATCGCGTCGACGGCCACTTCCATGCGGCGGCGATCCACGCGGCACAACACAGGCACGGTGTGACCAAGTTGGGCAATGAGGGTTTGAACTTCTTGGAGCAGCTCGGCGCTATCGCCCAAGCGAATGACCAACACATGTGCACGGCGCAAGGCCAGCGTGAGGTCGCCCAAGGTGGAAACGGTTTCCAGACTGATACCTGCGGCATCCAGCTGGGCGCGATCTGCGGCATCGATTGGACTAAATGGGTCCAACCACACGGCATGAATTACGTTGACAGAAGAAGCATTCACTTTGAGTACAGTCCGAAATAAAGGTAAGACTGTTATGCAAAGGCCGTGCCAGGTATTTTTGTAACCTATGTAATTAAATTTATATGCGTAATGAGCCTAGGACGGTCAGTTTCTCGACGTTGCGACGAGTTACCGACAGGCTTTTTAGAGGCTTTTTGGGTGTCAGGCTTGCCAGGTTTAGGCGAAAAACCGCCACAAAAACGCCCGTCCGTGCGCAGCACCTCCAAGGAAGGAACGACTTTCGAACGAAACCCCATGAGTTTGCAGCCATAAGGCATGCGCACATCCCAAGTCACCGCCATATAGCGGCACTCCCAACAATTGGGGCCTTTTGGAGGTTGAGAGGATGATGGCACAGCGCCTTGCTCAGCTTTCATGCATTAACTCAAAGGTGGTGATTAACCACCCAAGAGTTTGAGCACCGACTGTTGGCTGGTGTTGGCTTGCGCCAGCACGGCCGTCGCGGCTTGCTGCATGATTTGCGTCTTGGCCAAGTCGGTCGACGCTTTGGCGTAGTCCGCGTCTTCGATCTGGCTGCGAGAGGCAGACAAGTTCATCGACACATTGGTCAAGTTGTTGATCACATGATCCAAGCGGTTCATGATCGCACCCATGGTGGCACGGGTGGCGTTGATCTTGTCCATGGAGTCATCCAACATGGTCAACACGGCAGTGGCACCTTCGCGGGTGTTGATGCGCGCTGTGCGTTGCTCAACGTTCAAATCGACGTCACCGGTAATCTGGCTCGTGATGGAGCCGTTCTTACCAAAGTCAGCCAAATCGATGGTGATCATTTGGTTGGCAGTAGCACCCACTTGGAAGGCCAAACGACCAACACGTGGAGGATCCATGGCCGCGCTTGATTGGCCGCCGAATGTGCCCACTTCAAAGCCCATGGCTGCGAAGTTGCTGTTCTTACCAAAGCCGTCATCACCCACAGAGATGGTGAAGGGTTTGCCAGATGCTTTGAGCAAAGCCATTTTGTCTGACGGTGGTGCACCCACAGGCGATGGCAAGTTTGGCAACAAGGCCGGATCTGACACCATGCGCACCGTGCCATAGAGCGTTGTAGCTGTCGTGGACTTTTCCGTGGCAAACAAGATACCTGTGACATCGTTGTCACCCGTACCGTTGGGTGTCAGGGTTTCCAGCTTCATGCTCAAATTAGAGTCAGCGGGCGTCACCGAAGCACCTGTCAAGGTGAAACCGGTGCCTGGCACTTTAGATGTGAGTTGCAACGCATTGCCCACCAGTGAAACACCAATGTTCTTCAAGCCAGAATTGCCAATGGCTGTTTTCATTTGCTCAGCGACTTCAGCCAACGTTGTTGCGCCACCTGCTGTTGTGATGGTTTTGCCATTGAGCTTGATGCTCAACTGATCGCCCAAGTCTGCACCGCTGCCGCTGAAGGAGATTTGTGACACTTGCGCCACTGAACCACCTTTTTCCAGACCAAAACTCGCGGCGCTCAAACTGTCCACGCTGGAGTCAAACCAGACAGACATGTTTCGACCATCGCTGGCCAAGCTCACGCCATAGCCGTTGTCAGACGCGGTGACACCGTGCTGACCCACACGTTGGTTGATCGCTTCCACCACTTTGGTGCGACGCTGCAAAGCGGTATCCATGGGATCGAGTTCGACGGTCACTTCTGTACCGTTGACGAACAAGGATTGCGGACCTTTGAGAGGCTGTGGCAATACCGTGGTGACGGCACCTTTGCTAACGACTGGGTTGGCATAAGCACGCACACCAGTTTCTGCAGATTGCGAGTTAATCGCAGCTGCAATCGCAATGGCGCTCGCAGTTTTATCGCTGCTGGTAGGAACCGTGTTGGAGAACTTGTCATCCGCTGTGGTGGTGGCGCGAATTTTCACGCCGTTGATCACGAGGTCGTTCAAACCCAAGGGTTTGACATCTGCAGGGATGTTGGCCTTGGTGACACCGTAAACATTGTCATTGGTGACAGCACCTGCTGCGCTGGTGCTTGACACTTTCAATGAATAAGCAATACCAGGCACATCTGCGGTCAACAACAACTCATCGGTGGAATTGCCCGCTGTCGCTGTGACACCCACGTCTTTGATTTTGGAAATCAAAGAATTGCGAATTTGTGCAGGTGTTTCACCGCCCACCGCTTTGTGCGTGAACTCCACACCGTTGATGGTGAGGCTGAACAACTCATCGGCCACAGCTGCGCCGCCGCCTGTAGAGAATTTGACACTTTCCACTTGTGCTTGTGTGGCCACCACGGGAGCGCGCTCACTGGTGTTGAAGACCGATTGGTTTTTGGTGAAGTTGCCAGCAATCAGACCTGATCGACCAATGTCACCAATGGCGGAAGAAGTCAAAATCACAGGTGCTTCAATCTTAGATTCAAGCGAATAGGTACCTGCTTGAACACCTTGACGCATACCAATGCTTTCGCCAAACAAATTGGCGTTGAAATCGGTTTCAAAGCGAACTTCAATGTTGCGGCCATCGGCGGCTACCAAAGTCACGCCCTGGTTATCAAACCCTGTGTCAATCGCTTTGACACCTGTTTTATCGCTGATCAAGTTGATCGCACGTACCACGTTCGCACGTGTTTCACGCGGATTGTTAAGCACGGTGGTGATGTCAGCGCTGGCGTAGCCGTTGATGAACACAACACCTTTGACCACATTGGTGGACGACATAGCGCGACCGGTCACGATGTTCTCGTTGACCTTAGCAAACACGCCTGTGCCTTGTACGGTGGTTTGGTGTTCGACGGTGGTGTCCACGGTAGCGACCAAACCTGTGGTGCCTGCGTTGACTGGGGTGTCAGCCACATCACCTTCGTTGACAGAGTAATTGATACCGATGGTGCCACTGCCTGCGTTGTAAGTCACGGTGCGGCCTGTCCCTGCGTCATACAAAGGGCTGGCGCGCAATGCAGCAGCAATGGCAGCCGCGGCTTGAACTGGTGTCGTGTGCACAGATTCATTCAATTGAACCGACACACCACCGACGGTGATGGTGCCAGTTTTGGGCGTACCCATGAATGTCAATGTTTGTGACTCACCCACAGACTGTGTGGTGCTCACTGCTTTACGGTTGATCGCAGCGGCTTTGGCAATCGCACTGCCTGCAGCGTTGTTAGGGGGCGATAGCGCATCGTCTTCCGCAAATGAGGGACCGACATCAATGCCATTGATCAGCAAGTCGCCAGCTTTGAGAGCGGGGATACCGCCAGCCACATTGACTTCCATCGATAGCGGACGATCAGTGATGTCAACCGCGTTGCCTTCGCTGTCACGGAAGGTATACACCATGTCATTGGAGATCACCTGACCGTTGAGGCCTTGGTTTTTGGTAAACGTGACGGTTGAGCCGTCTGGATCACCCAACTCACCCGTCATTTGGATGGTTTTGCCATCGCTGGTCAAGAAGGTGGCGGTCAGTTTGTTTTGCGTGGCATCCAAGTTATTGGGCGTCCAATCAATGGTCAATGCACCGCTGCGCAAAAACTCACCTTGGCCGTCCATGAATTCCTCGCTGGCAGCCACCACCGCCTGATCAGGCGCTGTTTGTGCTGCGACAGTGGCAGACAATGTGCTGCCGAGCGCAGCAGACATCGTCACATCCACCTCTGAGACATCTTTGTCTGAGCTGGTGTATTTGATGACCAATGTGTTGTTGGCTGCGTCAATCGAGACATCGCGGCCGGAAGACTTCGAGAAACGATCGCTTTGCTTCAACGCATCACGAATTTCCACCAAAGCTTCACCCAAATCGGTTTTTGTCACAGGAACAGTCACGCCATCGATCGAAATCGACTTGTCTGAGCCTGTCACATTCAAACCAGCACCGGTGCCTGAGAACACAATGCGTTGTGTTTCACCGACGCCTGTGCCAGAAATTTTCCGTTCAGTGGTTGGGTTGACATACTTGGTCGAGAATTCGCTGGTCGCTGTCGTTTTATAGACAGGCATTTCGCCCACACGCTCACCCGCTGTACCGTTGAGCACAGGGAAGCCGTTCCACTCCGTACTTTCAGAGATGTGCACGATTTCTTGTTTGAGTTGTTGAAACTCCAAATCAAGATAAGAACGTTGTGCGTTGTCATTGGTGTCGTTGACCGCTTGAATCGCCAACTCACGCATGCGTTGCATCATGTCTGTGATCTCATTGGTCGCGCCTTCAGCGGTTTGAATCAGTGTGATCGCGTCGCCTGCGTTGCGCACCGCTTGATTCAAGCTGCGGATTTGATGCGTCATGCGCGTGGCGATGGCCATACCTGCAGCGTCATCGCGTGCCGAATTGATGCGTTTGCCTGTCGACAATTGCTGCATAGCCACGGACTGGCTTCTCTCAGTCGAGCGCAAGGCTGCCTGTGAGAACAATGCTTTGACGTTGGTATTGATAACTGCCATGTTTTTCTCCTGCCCGATACGGGTCAATCAAATTTCCAACGAGTTAAGCAGATACCGTGCCAACTTGTTTTCCGACAACTTGAGGGGTTCTAAAAGAAATATTTACCCTAAGTGGCAAGTACTAAAGCGGCAAAGCGGCAAGGAAATGGCGGCAAAACGGCAATGATTTGCCGTTTTTTAGGAACAAATCGTGTTTTTTAAAAGTATCAGCAAATACTCGCCGAGTCGGCGTGAATCTTGCATGAAGGTGTCGAGTACTCAACACAACACTTTTATAAGTTCGTTCCTTTATGTCAAACGGTATCAATTCTTCTCTCAGCAACTCGCTAGGCAACTATGCCTATGCCAGCGTGCAAATGAGCGCCCCCGCGTTTGGCACCACCACCGACATTTCTGGCTACAGCTCAACGCAAATTGCTGCGTTAACAGTAAGTCAAATCAGTGGACTCACAGGAACACAGGCAGCCGCCATCACCACTAGCGCACTGGCTGGACTGACTGCTAAACAAATTCAAGGACTCAATAACAGCAACCTAGCGACGCTGACCACCTCACAAATTGCCGCACTCAGCGCAGATCAGCTCAATAGCCTGCGCCCCAGTCAAATCAGCGCCTTAACCTCCACACAGGTCAATGCCCTAACGTCTACCCAACTCTCGGGCTTGAGAGCATCACAAGTATCTGCATTTAATAGTCAACGTATGGGTTCTGTCAGTACAGGGGTACTTCAAAACCTAACAACCAGCCAAATTCAAGCACTGACCACCAATCAAATCATTGGTTTGATTGATACCCAGTTGGCGGCTCTGGGAACAGCGCAGATCGCCGGCATGAAGGCTTCACAAATCAAAGCCATTGAAACCCGTGATTTAGCTGGCTTAACCACCGCACAAATGGTGGCATTGAATGTCACCCAATTAGCGGCTTTCTCTAGCAGCCAGCTCAATGCACTGAGCAGCACGCAAGTCGCAGCCATTGAAACGGCAGACTTGGTGGCACTGTCGACCAAGCAAATTGCCGCATTCAGTGCCAATCAAATTGCGGGCATGACCACAGCGCAACTCAGCAATATGCGCGCTTTCCAATTGATGGCGTTGAGCACCGATGGCATTGCCGCCATGAGTGATGCACAAATTCAGTCGCTCTCATTGGCTCAGCTCTCTGCGCTCAAACCCGCACAAATTCAAGCCATGACCAGCGGTCAGCTCTCGGCCCTTGGCACAGACTTGATCCAAGGCCTGACCGCCAAGCAAATTGCCGCCATAGAAACGCGTGATTTGGCAGGATTAGACACGGACCAAATTGAAACATTGAGCACCACGCAGCTGAGTGGATTCACAGGGGCCCAACTCGCAGCATTGAGCACCACACAAGTTTTCGCACTTGAAACTGCAGACTTAGCTGCCGTGCGAAGCAGTGAATTTGATTCGTTCACCACGACACAAATTCATGCCATGACGACAGCGCAAATCAATGCGTTAAACAAGGCCCAAATCACAAAACTCAGCACATCGGCTATTCAAGCTTTGAGCACCACACAAGCTGCGGCCATCAGCAGTGATCAATTGCAAGCGCTCAGCGCAGCACAAGTCAGTGCGCTCAGTAGCTCACAGGTAGGCGCGATAGGCGCCAGTACCTTTGCCACGCTCAAATCGAGCTTGATCAGCGCCATCACCTCATCGGCAGTGGCTGGGTTAACCACCTCGCAACTCAACGCATTGGCTGCAGCACAGCTGGCTCAAATTTCAACAACACAGATCGGGGCACTCAGCAACACACAAATTGCCGCTATTTCTGCTAGCGAAATCACGGCCCTCACATCACGCCAGTTGACTGCATTCAGCACCAGCCAAGCGCAAGGCCTGACGGCTGACCAAGTGTCTGCGCTCAAGCCCTCGCAAGTGGGCGCGATCCCCACGCAAAATGTGGCGGCACTGACCACCACGCAAATAGCAGCGCTGACGGCACAGCAAGTGCCTTACCTCAGCAACAATCAAATGGCTGCGCTCAGCGACAGTCAAGTGACCGCCCTTGGCACACAAGTGGCCAATTTAAAACCGACTCAGCTCACCGCGTTGACAACCGATGCTTTAGCTGGTTTGGATGATTCGCAAATGGCCGCGCTGAATGGTTTGCAACTGGCTGCACTGAGTACGGCTCAAATTGCCGCGCTCTCAACCACGCAGGTCGCAGCGATTGATTCACAAGACGTGCGCAGCCTGACCCGAGAACAACTGATTGCATTGTCCACCGACCAAGCGGCAGCGCTCACCAGCGAGCAAGTTTCCTCTTTAACGGCGACTCAGATTGCTGCGTTTGAAAACCAAGACATCGCTGCATTGAACACCACCAATATCGCGGCGTTGACCACCCAACAGGTGAAGGCGATCACGGTGGGCCAAATTGCAAGCCTGACCACCGAGCAAATCACGGCTTTGGAAACAGATGATTTGATGACATTGAATGCCAATCAAATCACTGCACTAACAACACAGCAGTTTTCGGCCATGACAACTGATCAAGTGGCCGCACTCACGCCTAAGCAAATTGCAGCCATTGAAACGCAAGACATCGCTGCTTGGGACGACACGCAAGTTCAAGCCCTGACCACCTCACAATTACCAGCGCTCACCCACTATCAGGTGAGTCGCTTGACCACCAGCACGCTTGCGGCATTGACCACGGATCAAATTCAGGCACTGACCCCCAAGGCCATCAGTGTTCTGACGAACGCACAGATCAGTAGCCTGAGCACTGATCAAGTTGCGGCATTGACCACCAGACAGCTCCAGGCCATCACAGCCACTGGCATTACTGCATTGACGACTGCGCAAGTGAATAACCTCACCACAGCGCAAGTCGCCGCACTCACCGGCAATCAGATCAAGGTATTGAGTACCGCGCAAATTCAATCGTTGACCACCGAACAGGTGCCTGCATTGGAAAACCGTGATGTGGCCCTGCTAAGTCCTGGTCAGCTCAACGCCTTGACGACGGACCAAGTCAACGCCTTGACGACCACGCAAATCACGGCACTGACCTATAACCAAGTCGGCGTCATGGGTCTAGACCAAATCGGTGCACTCAACACATCCCAAGTGGCCGCCTTGAACAGTCGACAAGTTCAAAGCCTCTCGGGCGCACAAATTTCTGTGCTATCGACCGAGCAAGTAACCGCGCTAGAGACAAATGACTTGAGCGCCATGCTCAACACCCAAATTACCGCTTTCAGTGCTGACCAAGTGGCCGCCATGACCACATCGCAAATTGCAGGTCTCAAACGCACGCAAATCGGCAGTTTGACCAATGCCCAGATCACAGCACTGGACACCTCTCAAATTGCAGCCATCGAAACAGCAGACATTTCCGGCTTGGTCAGCCGCCAAATCAACATCATGTCCAGCGATCAGTTGGCGGCCCTGACCACCAACCAACTGGCCGTGCTCTCTGGTGCCCAGTTCGCTAGCATCGCCGTTGAAAACATCAGCACCATTTCAACTGCACAAATTGCAGCCATCAGTAGTAGTGCGTTTGGCGCACTCACGTCAGCCCAAATTCAAGAGTTGACAAATGATCAATTAAGCACCTTGGGCACCAGTTATGTTCAAGCCATTCGTGCAGATGTGCTCTCCGCTTTGAGTTCGGGGCAAGTCGGAGCGCTCACCACAGCTCAAATCGTGGCACTGACCGAAACACAGGTACAAGGCCTGAGCACTGACCAAGTGACTTGGTTTGACACCACGCAATTTGCAGCACTTGAAACACGTGACATCATTGCCCTGACGGCTCAGCAAATGGCCGCCGTCACCAATGACCAGATTCAAAATCTGACCAGTGCACAACTGCAAGCCATTGAGACACGTGATTTGGTGGCCATGAGCACCAACCAGATTTCAGCTTTGCAGACCAGCCAAATTGCCGATTTGACTGGCACGCAGATCAGCTCGCTCTTCACAGACCAAATCGCTTCGCTGAGTACAGACCAAATTGCCGCCATCGAAACCAATGATGTGGCAGTACTCACCACACAGCAAGTCAAAGCACTGACCACAGACCAACTGCCAGCCATCAGCACGGCACAAATGCGCGCCCTCACCTCAGCGCAAGTCGGTGCATTTGCATCCACACAGCTACGCGGGCTAGCCAGTGAGCAAATCAATGCTTTGACGACCGCACAGTTCAATGCGCTCAGCACAACACAGTTGATCACACTCAAGACCGAGCAGGTTGAAAACCTCACCACGGACTTGGTCAAGGGCCTCAGCACCACTTTGGCATCAGCACTCACCAACGAACAATTGGGTGCGCTCAGCACAGCGCAAGTACGGGCCATCACCTCGGCCAATGTGTCGGCTTTGCTCAGCGACCAAATTGCCGCGCTCAGCACCGACCAAACTCAAGCCTTGACCACGGCACAAGTAGTGGCCATCGAGACCCAAGACGTACCCGCTTTGCGTGAAGAGCAGCTTGCAAGCCTGAGCACCACTCAGGTCTCAGCCATGACCACAGCGCAGATCAATGCATTGAGCACAGCCCAGTTCCAAACGTTGCCAAGCACACAAGTGGCGGGGTTGAACACCACACAACTGGCCAGCCTGTCGACCACCAAGGTCGCACTCTTGCATGACAGCCAATTGACGGTGCTCACTTCGAGCCAGCTCAACAGCCTGAACACCTCACAAGTTCAAGCGCTGACCACCGATCAGCTGCAAACCTTGACCACCACACAAGTGGCGGCGTGGGATGTCAGCAAATTGAATGTAATGAGTACCACTCAATTCAATGCCTTGACCAACGACCAATTGGTGGCATTGACAACCACGCAGGTGGGAGCACTCAACAGCAGCAACTTGTCAGCGCTCAATGTGTCCGATATGCCATTGTTCAGCACCACACAAATGGCAGCATTGACGACAACGCAAATGCCTTTGCTGGCTACGGCCCAATTGGCAGCCTTGACGACATCACAAGTTTCACACCTGAGCAACGACCAGTTGGGAGCGCTGAGCACCACGCAGACCAATGCATTCACCTCAGATCAATTGGCCGCCTTGACTGTGTCTCAAGTCCAAAACTTGAGCACCACTGCGTTGTCAGCACTGCCCAACTCGAAGCTTGCCAGTTTGACGACCACTCAAGTCGCCGCATTGACCAGCGATCAGATTCAAAGCATTACCACTTCGCAGCTGACTGGGATGACGACCGACCAAGTCGCGGCGTTGACCACCTCGCAACTGCGCAACCTGACCACCACCCAGCTCACCAGCTTGACCACCGATCAACTGCCCAATATGGGCACTACCCAGATTCAATCGCTGTCGGTGGCACAGGTGGCCTTGTTGGGCACACAACAAGTTGCCAGCCTGACCTCCAGCGAAATTGCAGCCATGACCAGCCAGCAAATTGCGGGCATGTCGACGGCACAACTCAGCGCCTTTGGTTCCGAGCAAATCCAAGCCTTGGAGTCTGCCGATGTGGCTGGCCTCAACGCCACACAAATCGGCGCCTTCAGTGCCGATCAGTTAGGCGTCTTGCCAAGCAGCTTGGTCAGCGCCATTCGTACCTCTGCGGTGAGCGTGCTCAGCACGACCACACTCAACGCGATGACCACCAGCCAATTCGCGAACTTTGATGTAACACAGATCGCAGCTTTCAGCACAGCACAAATTGCCAGCGTCTCAGGCACCCTGCTGTCTGCTTTGAGCAACGACAACATGGCGGCCATGTCCAGCTTGCAAATTGGCGCACTCACGGCGGCTCAACTGCCCTCGTTAACAACCTCGCAAATCAGTGCCATCGATTCCGCAGACATTCCTGCCATCAGTACGACGGCTTTGCGTTCGCTCACGTCAGATCAAATCGTGTCGCTCACCAGCGACCAAGTCAGCACGCTGCGCACTGAGCAAATTGCAGCCTTGACCACAGATCAATTTGAAGCTCTAGAGTCCACCGACATTGGCACACTCAACAGCCATCAGATTGGTGCGCTGACCGCCGATCAAATCGGCGTCATGACAGTCGCTCAAGCGCAGGCCATTGCAACAGGCTCCTTGAAAGCCTTGTCATCGACGCAGATTGCAGCCATCACCACCGAGCAATTGGCAGCCATGTCGACCGGTCAAATCCGAGGCTTCCAATACAGTCAAATACCGGCCTTCAGCTCGGATCAAATCTCTAACCTCACGACCACCGAAATTGCCGCGTTCAGCACGCGTCAGATGCAGGCACTCACCACCGATCAAATCTCGGCCATTGCCAATTGGCAAGTACCCGCCATTCCAGTGGAGAACCTCTCCAATATGCTCACGTCACAAGTGGTGGCCTTCAGCACATCGCAACTGTCAGCGTTCAATGCCCAACAGGCCGCCGCATTTGGCAGCACACAGCTTGCAGCCATGAGCAGCGAACAACGCGCGGCACTCGGGTTGTAAAAAACAAAAGCCGAATTCATCGACTTTTGTTTGTCATTGCAGAGGAGTTAAACCTCGAGATCGAGGCGTGAATGCGTGATCGATGCCGTGTCGGCGTTGTAGTACTTGACGATTTCCACGTTCGTCAAGCGCACGGTGCGATGCAAGTTGTCATTCACATAACTGTTGTTACGAATGACCCAGTCGGCAGCCGTACCCGCCAAATAAACCGTGTCGTTCTCGCCTGCGCCCCCATCTATCGTGGCATCCGACAGGTTGCTGGTGTAGAACACATCGTCACTGCTTCCGCCCTTGACTTGTGTGACTTGACTGCCATACGCCAAACCTACGTTGTTCAACCCAATATAGGTGGCCGTATTTTTCAATGAGGCTGGAAAACTATCCGTGATGCTTTTAGGAATGACATTGATAGAGCTGAAAGCGCCTGCACGCAAATCAATGATGTTGGCATTGCTCACTGCAGAGGCGTCGATTTCACCCGCGGTTGGCATCCACAAGGTCTGCATTCCCGTCCAATCGGCAGTGAACGAACTGACTTGGTATTTCTCAGCGCCCACGCCATCGCCTACACCGTACAAATACTGCAGGGCGGCCATATCAAACATCATGTAAGTGCTGGGATTGACCGTGGTGCCTGTGTAGTTGACCAACCCATTGCCTGTCCGCTTGCTACTCACCAACATGCTTCCAACAGGGTTGTTGTAAGACATCAAGGTGTACAAGCGGGTATCCAAGGCCTTACTCAGAAATGGCCCAGGTGAACCACCGCCGCTGGCGTTGTAGTTGCCGGGATGTTTAAGACCTAGTGTGTGACCAATTTCATGAATCAGGGTTTGCCATCCATAAGTCCCCTGCGTCATATTACCGTTTAAATTTCCCGCTCCGTTGTCGAGCAGGAGATACACCCCGTGGTCACCACTGCCGTTGGGGACATTCGCATAGCCTGAGCTACTTCTGGCCGATTGGTCGTTGGTGCCAAAGTTGATGTCTGCTTGGCCCGCTTGATTGGACTCCTCAAACGTGACCGGAATGATGCTCGAGAGATAGGTAAAGGCATCACGGACAGCCTGACGTTGAGTGGCACTCATGGATTGGAAACCCACGCCATCCTCAGTCCCTGCCACGTTGGCTTTTTGTAAAAAACTATAGGTGAACGTTTGGCGGCTACTCCCCTCGCCTAAGGCATAGACACCGGCCTTGACTTGCACATCTGAGGTCGTGAGCGAGTTAGCACTATCACGCCACCAATAAGGCGTTCCACCTAGCAGCATGGCATTGATATTGGCGTCCCCAGTATCCGCAAAGGTACTGGTGTCCCGAAATGCAAAGATGTTCACCCCTTTGTATTTGGCGTTTCCGACTGAATACGTGCCGTCCGTGTTGGCTTTGATTTTGTAATCGTTGTAATTGCCATTGAATTGAACCGCAACCGCAGCACCTGACACCTTGGCGAGCAAGGCGCTACCCTTTTTGTACTGCGCTTCACTCAGCTGCAAAACAGGGCGTGCCGTATCTGTCAACTGAATGGCCGTGATTTTTTTATTGGCCACCAATGCATCAAAATTGTTTTGAATATTGGCGGCTGTATCTGTCAGTTTGATACCAACGCCAGCAATCGCACCAATTCCTTTCGCTTGTGTCACTGTCAGCGACAGGACGGGTTGACTGCTGTCTGTGAACTTCACACCCGTCAACTTCCCCCCCGCTGCAAAACTTTGTAAAGCGTCGATGTTGGCTTGCACTTGAGCCACAGTGTCAACCACCGTCACCGCTAACCCACTCAAAGCCTGAGCGTTGTCAGCAATGGCTTGCGCCGTATCTTTGATGGTGTAGTTCACGCCTTGTAATTTGGCACGCAATGCTTCGCTGCCAAGGTATTGCGCGGCCGTTAAGGTGAGCGCTGGTTTTTTGTCAGTTAACACCACTGCATCGAGCTCACCACTGGCCGCTTTGCTACGCAAGGCTTCAAAGTTGCGCAACACTGCCGAGACCGAGTCTTTGACTGTCACTCGATCAGCCTGCGCCAAGCTGGTGCCAGCCACATTCGCCGCAGTATCCAGCACATCCACGGCCACATTGAGCAGCGGGCGCAAAACGCTCGTGCCCGTCCACTGACTGACTTTGAATGTCAGCCGACTGGGGCTATCGGTCAGACTCACGGCATCCAACTTTTGACTCGCCGCCAATGACTCTAAAGCGCTCAAACTGGCCATCATGCGTGTCGAGGTGTCTTGCACTCGCACCTGCATTTCAGGCGAAAGCTTGGCTGACGAACGTGTCAGATTGGCTGCCGTGTCTTGCACCGCCACCGCTATGCCCGATGTATTGAATTTCGTCAGCAACGCTGCGCTGCTGTTGAGTTGTGAAGCGCTCAAACTCACCACAGGGTTGGCTTCAGACAAGCTGAAGCCACTGAGCTTGCCACTCGCTGCCAACTTTTGTAAACCGGCCACATTGGCTTGCACATTGGCCAAGCTGTCTTGCACGACCACGGGTGAGGCATTTTTGGCCATCATGGCCTGCGTGACCGTCACAGCCGTGGCACTGCCCAACGCCATGCTTTGCATGGGGGACAAACCAGATGTGAAGGAAACCGAAAGTGACACGCAGCAACTCAAACAAGAAAGTGGACTTTCTTGTATCGGATGCTGATGCTCAAACTAAAGGCTTCCCCCTTATTAAAGGGTCTTGACCATTTGCAGCAACTGAGCCTCTAGGCTTTTGACCAGCTTTTTAGGTGCATCAAGTCGCGCTGCCACGCCTTGGAGCAATTGCTGTCGATAAGACGCTAGGCGCGTACGGTCGTGCGCCAAATCGACCACCAAATTCTCGTAATCTGCATGGCTATAGGTGATCAAATCATCTAAGCCTGCCGCATGCAACAAGCTCCCCGCCATGCGTGACACGCACGTACGTCCACTCAGGGTGACCATCGGCAAACCGCTGTCAATGACATCTCTGGCTGTGGAGCCTGAGTTGTACGGTGTGGTGTCTAAAAAGACATCCGCCAATTGCATGCGTGTACGGTATTGCACATGTGAGGTTCGCTGGGTGAACACCACACGCTCGAGTTCAATGCCATGCGCTGCGATGTGCTTTTTCAGCTCACGGGTGGCGCTGGGATTGTCATCGAGCAGCCACAGAACGGCATCGTCCACACGTTTCAAGATGTTCATCCATGTGGCAAACATCTGTGGATTGAATTTATAGACATTGTTGAAGCACACCATCACAAAGGCGTCTTGTGGCAAACCCAAATCTGATCGGGTTTCGCGACACTCGGCTGTGGGGGTGTGGTGAAGAGGTAAAAAGCTCCCCTCCACATAAAGCGGTTTTTCCGAGAAAAATGGAATGAGCGACTCAGGGAAAGTGAATCGATCGGTCACCACAAACTGCAACCATGGCAAGGTTGTGGTGCCGATGAAGCCAAGGTATGTTCCCTGCAAAGGTGCTGGCTGCATGGCCAAAATGCCTGGCCGTGCGCCAGAACTCAGGCCGTGCAAATCAATCAGTACATCAATTTCTGCGAATGCAATTTCAGCAGCAGCTTGCGTGTCATCTAAAGCGCGAATATCCACCACATGATCAAACGCCTGCTTCAACCGTTGACGGTATTCGCTGCCATCTTCAGGACTGTAGTCAAAGGCGTACACCTCGAACCGATCTCGATCATGGGCTTCCAGCAATTCAGCCATCAACAGACCAACCGCATGGGTACATAAGTCACCCGATAAATAGCCAATCCGAATGCGTTCATGTGCATAAGGTGCATGAACGCAAAGGCGATGGGTCGGTAAATTAAATTTGCGTTGAACGAACGCTTGTGCTGCCATGAGTTGCAAGGCAGGGTCGTCATGCAAAGCCAACATGGCCAGTGGCGAGGTGTGCGTGAGCATCAAATTCACCGGCACGCCGGGCAACGCTTGCATGGCGGGCCATTTGCATTGTTTGCTGCGCAGATGCACCCAATGTTGCAAGGCATCGGCTTGTCTGGCTTTGAGCTGCAAGCTTTGCGTGAGCGCGTTTTCAGCTAGGTCGTAATGCTTGAGTTGCTCTTGCAGACGCCCAATGTGGTTGAGCGCCAAAGCTTGCAAGTCGAGATTCGCTGAACCTTGCAAGTAGCCCGATGCAGCCACTTGACTCCACTGCAGCATGGCATCGTCATGTTGACCCTTGCGCTCAAGCAATAGGCCAAGGTTGATGCGTGCCTGCGCAAAGCCCGGGAATAAATTCAAACTTTCACGGTAAGCCTGCTCTGCACCTTCGATGTCGCCCGCATTGAGCTGCATGACACCTTGGTTGAACCAACCAATGTGTCGATCATTCGACTCACTGTGTTGGTTCCATAGACCATAGAGCGCAATCGCATCTGCGGTGCGCCCTGTGGTTTGAAAATGCTCAGCCAATTGGATGACTTGGTCTAAGCCCAACTGACTGATTTCTTCAAGGTCCATAAAAATGGCAAGCCATGGCAAAACTTTGCCGCCATAGCGGCAAAAGTTGCCGCTTTAGTGGGTGTGGGCTGAAGTGGCCATGAGACCGGCGAACTCGTCCAGAGCGAGACGTTCAGCTTCCAACTCCAATTGACCAGGGTAAAAATGCAAGCCTTGGTTAGCCATCTTCAATGCACCTGCGGGGTCCAAGTTGCAGCGCAATGCGCGAACCAACATCACATAAGTGAACGGTTGAATATTGGCGCCCTGCAATTCGACCAAGTCTTGCAGCAGCTCTACGGCAGCTGGCCAGTCTTGGCGCATCACAGCGAGCAAGCCACAAATGGCGAGCATGTCTTCGCTGGAAGGGTAAATAGCCAGGCCCGCTTCACCCAAGGCATAGGCTGTTTCGATCTGTTCAGTCGCCACCAAGGTTTGAATGGTTTCGCGGATTTCCAAAGGGCTGAATCGCTTGATGTTGCCACCTTGCAGCAAGCTGCCGGTTGCGCTTTGGTTCATCAATTCTTGGATAAGGGTCATCTGAAAACTCCTGGTTGTGCAAATTAAGTTAGGGAACACCAAGCGATTTCTGTGCCAACTAGCTTTGCCGCTTTACTTGACACCCTCAGCTGACGGAAAAACTTGGCTTACATATTGCGTATCAGCCATTGTTTTATGGTTTTCAGTGTCAAAAAAACAGTCATGAGCACATCGCAAGTTCGCCCGTCCTCGACGCCCGCTGCAACGCGGGAGGCCTTGCTACGCCAAGGCGCGGCATTGATGCAATCCGAAAATTTTGAGGATGCGGCCCATTGGTATGGCCTCGCCTTAGACGAATTTCCAGACGATGCTCAGTTTTATTACTGCAAAGGCGTCGCGCACCACCAAGAGCAGCAATACCTCAAAGCCATCGATTGCTACTGTGCTGCACTGCAAATCAAGATCGACTTCGCCGATGCGTTTGAAAACCTGTCTGACGTACAAGCCAAGATGCACATGTTTGACGATGCATTTTTGAGCATCAGCGCGGCCATCGCGTTGCGTCCGAAAAAAGCACTCTCGCATGCAAGACAAGCCCAAGTTTTGGTGCAGCAAGAAAAATTCTTACTGGCGATTCAAGCTGCCAATCAAGCCATCAAGCTTGATCCAACGGTCACATCGGCCTACATGGCTCGCAGCAATGCCCACCGTGCACTACTCCAGATCGATGAAAGCATGGCTGATTTGCGCAAGGCGATGGCCCTCAACCCCGACAACCCCGAGTACGAATACAACCTATCGTTTGACTTGTTGCTCAGCGGCTCATTCAAAGAGGGCTGGCAGTGTTATGAAAAACGCTTTCAAACAAGCAACTTTTTAAACAACCCCACAGTCCCCATGCGAACGCCACTGTGGGATGGTGTGCAAGACATCACAGGCCAACGCTTGTTGATTTGCCCTGAGCAAGGCCTAGGTGATCAAATTCAATTTGCGCGATACGCATTGCTGCTGCAGCAGCGCGGAATCCATGTGATTCTTTCTGTCGAGCCTGCACTGATCGAGTTACTCAGCAGCATGCATCCAGCCTTACAAGTGGTGTCTTCACGCCAAACAGCAGACACCTTGCCTGCGCATGATTGCCACATCACCCTGATGAGCTTGCCTCGCATTTTCGAGACGCAACTTGACACCATTCCAGCCACGCCCAGCTACTTGAAAGCGGATGCCGTCGTCCGTCAGGCATGGCGACAACGGGTCCCTCAACGGTCTCGTCCACAAATTGGCATCAGCTGGTCAGGCAGCACCACACATGTGAACGATCACAACCGGAGCATGACGCTGGACCAACTGTCGCCACTGTTGGCGATGGACATGGATTTCCACATTTTGCAAACAGAGATTCGCCCCTATGACGAGGCGCGCTTACGTCTGTGGTCGAATTTGCATGATTGGCGCCCCGCACTCACCTCTTTCAATGAAACAGCTGGCCTAGCCAGCGAACTGGATGTCGTGATCACAGTCGACACCTCCGTCGCCCATCTCACCAGTGCGCTAGGAATACCCACTTGGGTTATGTTGCCGTTTGCCCCTGATTTCCGTTGGTTACTCGACCGCACAGATTCCCCCTGGTATCCCAGCGTGCAACTCTTTCGACAACCTGAACCCAAAGCATGGCTCCCCGTCGTGGAAGCATTGGCGCGAGAACTCACGGATCGGTTCAACGCATGAAGCCGCCTTATTTCAGCATCATCATCGCAACGCATGAGCGACCACGGTTGCTTGCGCGTGCCATGCAATCGGTCTGCGCCAATACCTTCACAGATCACGAAATGATTGTGGTGGCTGACACAGTGGATGCAGCCACCATGCATGTGATCAGCCAAAACCTGCGTGAGCAAGACAGTTTTTGCAAACGAATCGGCAAACTTGGGCCTGCACTGAGTCGAAACGTAGGTCTTTCCATGGCGCGTGGGAAATACGTGATCTTCTTAGATGATGATGATGCGTTCAGCATTGATTATTTAGAACGTGCTTTTTTGACAACCTTGGATAACCCAGGCTCGGTGATTTACACCAACTACTGCGTCATTCAAGAAGATCGCTCTCAACCAGACCTCCCCCCTCAACCAGGGCAAGCCTTCTCAGTAGCAAATGCTGACTTCAACGCGTTGTACGTCAAGAATTTCATCCTGAATCACAGCGTAATTTTTCCCCGTGAGGCTGTGCATGGTCGGTTGCAAGACCCCCACCTTTCAAGCTTGGACGACTGGGACTTTTTGCTCAACGTTGCCAGCGACACCCCCTTTGTGCACGCCAACATCACCGGCGCCATGGTCTACAAAGACTATGTCAACCAGCACGACCGTCGTGGCGGGAACAGCCAAAGCAATGGCATGCAAACTGTGACGGATTACTTGTCTATCTACAAAAAATGGCCTGCACCTAACCTCGATTTACGTGTGAAACGTCAACAACTTTTAGCCTCAGCCGGCCAGCATGTGCCGATTGACTGGGTATAACCAAAGCGAAACACCGCATATGACTACCAAAGCGCCAAAAAAATCGATTCAGACCCTCATCAATGAGGCTCTTGCACACCAACATGCAGGCGAGTTAGACGCCGCGCAAACGTTGTTTGAACAAGCACTCAAGCTCGATGCGAAGAATGCAGCTGCGCTTTATTCGCTAGGAGCGATTGAGTCGAGCCGTGGTCGATATGAGCAAGCGCTCCCACATATGCAAAAAGCGGTCAAGGCATCGCCTAACTTTGCGCAGGCACATCTCGCGCTGTCGGTGATTTTGTATCACTTGAATCGCATCCCAGAAGCGACTCAGGCCGTCAACAAATCTCTCAAGCTGGACCCGCGCCTCACGGGCGCGCAGGCTCATTTGGAAACGTTGCGACTCTCTCAAAATGGCACCAACCCAATGAGCAGCAGCAACCCTGAAGCAGCTGCACTCAACTCGCAAGCCATCGGACTGCAAGGCACTGGACAACATGCACAAGCAGAAGCCCTTTTGCAACAAGCATTGGCCATTGACAGCAACAACTTCATGACGCTGTATTCGCTGGGTGTGTCGTGCTCTCACCTCGGAAAAACCAAAGAAGCCTTGGGCTACTTTGATCGCGCCACACAAGCGGCACCACATTTGCCGCTTGGCTTTTTCGCCAAAGCCAAGACCTTGCATGACTTAGGCCTGGCGGAAGATGCCATCGTTGCGTACGACCAAGCGATTGATGTCGACCCCCACTACATGGAGGCCTACACCAACAAAGCCGCGTTGTTGCAAGGCATCAACCGTCACCACGATGCACTGTTGACTTTGACAGCTGCGACAGAGATTGAACCCAACCATGTGCGCGCCTTAGAAGGCCAAGGCCAATTGTTGGGTCAGTACAAGCAATACACATTGGCCACGCGTGCGTTTGCTCACGCATTACAAGTTGCACCTGACTATGCCTATGGCGAAGGGCATCTGATGGGTGCTCGCATGAGCAATTGTGACTGGACCGACTTCGAGGGAGCCAAAGCCCGCATCATCGCAGGCATTCATGCCGGCAAACTCACCTGCGGCCCGCTGACCATCATGTCTATCACGGATGATGCAGCCACCATTCGCAAATGTGCTGAGTTGTATGCAGCTGACAAATACAAAGCCTCTTCAACACCTTTGTGGACCGGTGAAAAATACCAACATCGCAAAAAACGTGTCGCATTCATGTCGGCCGATTTCCGCATTCATCCCGTCGGCTATTTGCTGATTGGCCTGATTGAGCAGTTTGACAAGAGTAAATTTGAATTAACAGGCTTCTTTACGGGCGTTGGCGACGACAGCGATTTGTGGCGTCGTTACCGATGCGCTTTCGACCATTACATCGACTGCAACACCATGCCTAGCATTGAGGTGGCCAAACTCATGCGGGCGATGGAAATTGATGTGGTGGTCGAGCTGTCGGGTCACACCGAAGGCACTCGTCTCGACATCTTGGCGTATCGCCCTGCGCCAACCCAAGTCACCTATCTAGGTTTTCCAGGCACCTTGGGCTTGCCATACATTGATTATTTGATTTCTGACCCGCGCATCATTCCGCCTGAGTTTGAAAAGCACTATCAAGAAAAAATTCTCACCCTGCCGCATTGCTACTTACCGCGTGACGATACGGTGGTGCCATCACCTGACACTCCCAAACGATCTGACTTTGGTTTACCAGACGAAGGCATTGTGTTTTGCAGCTTCAACCACGACTACAAAATCAATCCGCCTCTGTTCAAAGTTTGGATGGATTTATTAAAAGAAGTCCCAGGAAGCGTGCTGTGGTTGATGAAACTCAACGAAGGTGCTCACAAAAATTTGGCACAAAGTGCACGTGATCATGGCATCGATCCTGAACGCATCATTTTTGCTTCACGTCTCCCACGCGTCGAAGACCACTTGGCACGCTATCGCTTGGCCGATGTCTTCATTGACACCTACCCCTACAACGGCCACACCACGGCGGGTGATGCCTTGCGTTCAGGCTTGCCAGTTGTGACGTTGTGTGGCGGGAGCTTCTCTTCGCGAGTGGCCGCCAGCCTGCTGCACGACATCGGCATGAGCGAGCTCACCTGCACCAGCTTTGAGGAATACCACGACAAGGCATTGCGCTTGGCAACCCATGCTGACGAACGCGAAGCAGCCAAGCGCAAGCTGCAAGGCATTTTGGACCGCCAAGAGTGGCCACATACACCTGCACATCAGGCACGGGCGCTTGAGGCTTTGCTGCTTGAAATTTAATTTGTTCGACCATGTCTGACGTCATCGCCCGAAAAATTGAAATTCAGAACATCATCCGCCAAGGCAATGCGCCCTTGGCAGAGATCTATGCGCGTGAATACTTGGCGGCACATCCTGAGGATGTGGACTACAAACAGCAGATTGAGCGCGAGTTCGAAATGGCGTACGGTTTTCCAGAAAACTTTCGCGCCTGTGAACTACCTCATGCATCCGTTGATCCCGGAAAATATCTGATCATCAAAGCTTGGGGGCATGGATTTTGGAGTGAAGTCCATCACCTTCTGTCACAACTGTTGGTGGCGGAATTAACGCATCGCACGCCAATTCCGCTTTGGGGAACGAACTGCATTTTCAGGCTTGAAAACACACGCAACAGCATCAGCGAGTTTTTTCAAGGCTTCGAGAATCCAGACTTAGAAAAGTTGTGCACTGAAGACGGCATTTATCCGCCGAAGTGGCATGGCCAAAACATCTATACAGAAAATAGACAAATATTTTCTGGTGAATACTCCAAGCAATCCGCTCAATATTTTTTGAGTCGCACAGAACCTATTTTGGTGAGTGATTTTTATACATCACTCACTTCCATCAAGCCTTGGATTTCAGAAAAGTCTTGTTACTTTGGCCTGTCTGAAGATGACATTTACAAACTCTTGTTTGAAAAATTCATCCAACCGACCGATGCCATGCAAGCCAAAGCAGATGACTTCTACCAGCGCCACATGGCTCAGCGCAACTGGATAGCCGTGCACATGCGCGGCTCTGACAAGATTCATGAATCACCAGGCTTGCAAAAAACCAATGCACATTACTTTGGATTCATAGATCGCATGCTGGAGCTCAACCCTGGCATTGGCATCTTTTTAATGACCGATGCTGTGCAAATTTTGGAGTACTTCCAAATCAAATACGGTGAGCGTGTCCTCTTCACACCATCAGAAAGAACCAGCTCGCAAATTGGCGTACATCTGTCTACGAACGATGGCCACAAAGCTGGACAAGAGGTGTTGATTGATGCGCTGATTGCGTTGAAATGCGATTACTTCATTGGCAACAAAGAATCCAACGTATCGCTTGCCATTGCCAATATGAAACGCTGGCCAAACGGGTTTAGCTTCTTACTTGGCAACGAGATCATGCACTACTCAGATCGTTTGATCTTGCAAATGTGAGACCCCTATGGACTGCTACTACATCAACCTCGCATCTGAAACAGAAAAGCGTGCTCAGCTCGAGAAAAACTTTGCTCAACACAACACTCTGAACTGGCCACTTCATCGGTTTGAAGCTCTTGACAAAAAGTATGTTGAAGCAAACAACATTCAAGGGCAACTCTCCAACGGCGCAAAGGGCTGCTTCTTAAGTCATCGCGAGTTGATGAATCAAAACATCAATAACAAAGACCATCTGTTTATTGTTGAAGATGACATCGTGCTTTGCAACAAAACGCAAACCGTTATTGAAAAAATTATTACTACTCCAGAGTTCGAATGGGACCTGCTCTATACGGACATCTGCGTACCGAATGCAGCAACCATGTTGGATTTATTTCAACTCAAACAAAGCTGCCTTAAAAATGATCAACTGCGCATTCTCGATCTTTGCGAAATGAACTTTGCCAGTACCGCAGCGTACATTGTTAACAAAAATTCCATCAGCAAAGTTGCATCGATGTTGAATGCCATGCAACAACTAGATACACCAATTGACCTGACGTACCGTGCATTGGTTCAGACTAGGAAACTCAAAGCTTTTGTAGCGTTCCCATTCTTAACTTCACTTTCATCTGAATCTGAAGACTCAAACATCCAAACAAAAGAGCATGCCTATACGGAACTGGTGTGGCATTCATTTAGAAAACTTATTTGGATGGGTGGGAAGTCGGATCACATAGAGAAAAATTTAACCCTAATACGAGAAGGCGACTTTACCGATGAAGCTAAGGCATTTTCTACGATATTAAGCGGCACGTTTTCGCAAAGTTTTATTCAGAAATAAATTGGAAATCATCATGACTTTTAGCTTCACAAATGCTAGTTGCTACCTTATCAGTTTAGATGCACGCGAGGATCGTCGAGCACTGTTTGTTGCCAACACTGATACGCAAGGCTTTGCACTCAATACATTTGAGTGGATTCGTGCAATCGAAGATCAAGATTTTGGAGGCTTAGGATGCGCCAAGTCGCATTTGCTCGCCATGACTAAATTTATGACGGAAACTGAGAATGAATGGTGCTGCATCTTTGAGGATGACTTCAACTTTCGCGACACAAGAGAAACTACCGAGCAAACGATTGACTACACACTAAAGAAATTTTCTGATCTCGATGTATTTTTACTAGGTGGAACAAAGTTGGTTCCAATGCCTACCAACGCCGAAATCGGGATGTATAAAGTGAATCAAGTATTTGAATCTGCCACAACTTCAGGCTATATCGTGCGACGTCGGTATGTAAAACAGTTGATGATTAACTGCATGGACTCGATCATTGGAATGGAAAAATTCAGAGCAGCTTCTCCACGAAGTGTGATTTATCACAAATTTGCAATCGACCAAACATGGAAAAAGCTACAACGCACGGACAATTGGTACTGCACCACACCCATGTTAGGCGCTCAAATTCCTTCCTACAGCGACATTGAAAAAACTGACATTGACTACACCCATACATCAGCTTAATTTACAAAAATAAATACTATGAAACTTGCCGCGCTAGAAGTTAGTTTTGGAAATAAGCCCATTAGGTTCTCATACCGAAATCAAAGCCTTGGAGACAAGGGCGTCGTTAAACAAATTTTTCAAAACTCAGACTACAACATTGCTCATTGGCCCCAAGGAAAACGTTTTGTGGAGTACTTCCATGAGCACACGCAAAATCAGCAAGGTCTGATCATTGATGCTGGCGCAAACATAGGTGCATCAGCTGTCTATTTTTTAGAAATTTACAACAACTCATATGTTTATGCGATTGAACCAGATCGTGAGAATGTAAGCCTTCTAACCTTGAACACTCAGCCGTACGAAGCTGTTCATATTTTCCACGGAGCGATTGCTGGACAAGATGGTGACCTTTATCTAGAGGATCCTGGACATTCAGACTGGGGGTTTAGGACACGCAAAAAGGATCAGGCGAACTCTGAAAGCGTGAAAGTTTCTGCGATTTCACCGAAAACCATCCTTCAAAAAACTAAACACATGAAACCTATGATGTTCAAAATTGACATCGAAGGAGGTGAAGAGAGTTTGTTTGAAGGTGACACATCTTGGATGCGAGAGTTCCCACTGTTAATCATCGAACTGCACGACTGGATGCTTCCGTTCTCAGGATCATCTAAAAACTTCTTTAAGGCTATCGCTCAATATGAATTCGACTTTGTTCATAAAGGCGAAAACATATTTCTATTCAATCGAGAACTACTATGCTGAGTGATTGACGGCGTTTAAATAGCCGCCAATCACACAGTCATCTCAAGCCCTACTAATCAAACCGTACAGCTGAGTTGCAGTCAACGAACTAATCTGCGTCGTTGTCAAAGCCCCTACCTGAGCGCTAGTCAGTGATGCCAACTGTGAAGTCGTCAAACTGCTGACTTGATCGGTCGTCAAGTTTGTCACTTGGTCGGTCGTCAAGGCTCTCACCTGAGTTGAAGTCAAGCTTCGCAACTGAGTTGTATCGATGATCGCCACTTGATCGGTCGTCAAAGCTGCAACCAACGCAGTCGTCAGGGCGCGCATTTGATCAGTCGACAAAGCAGCAATCTCATCCGTTGCGAAGGCTGCAATATCTGCCCCCTCCAAAGCTTTGATTTGATCAACTGTCAGTTTGGCCACCTGATCAGAGGTCAACGCCGTCAACTGCGTATCAGACATAGCCCTGATATTTGTTGTACTCAGCTTAGTGATTTGATCGGTCGTCAAAGCAGCCACTTGGTCCGTGGTCAAGGCTTGTGCAGAGACAGTCGTCAAATCTTGGACTTGAGAAGTCGTCAATGCAGCTACCTGATCCGTTGTCAACGCCGCTGTCTGAGCCGATGTCAATGCCTTGATTTGAGTCATGGCATTGATACTGGTGGTCAAGGCAGTCACTTGATCTGTGCTGATGGCTTTGACCATAGCAAAGGTCAAGGCGGCCACTTGATCTGTGGTCAGTGCGCCAACCTGATCAGTAGACATGGCTGTGACATCCACCACATCCAAGGCAGCGATTTGGTCTGTACGCAACGCCACCACTTGGTCCGTACTCAAATTCGTCACAGAAGTGGAGGTCAATGCACGAACTTGTGTTGTGGTCAACGCATGCAGCAGCGCAGTATCCAAGTTAGAGACTTGGGTCGTATTCAAGGCTGCAATCACTGGATCAGACAAATGCTGAACTTGTGTGGTTGTCAAATAGTTCACTTGATCAGACGTCAGCGAAGCCACCGTGTTGTTTGTCAAATTCGCCACTTGCGAGGTGGTCAAAGCTTGAACTTGATCTGAGGTCAATGCAGCAACGCCGCTAGAGGTCAACGCTTGAATTTGCGATGAGCTCAGCGCTCTGATCTGCCCCGTGGTCAATGCAGCAACTTCGTCGGTCGTAAAGGCATTCAGCTGATCCGCAGAGAGTGCTCCAATCTGTGTCGTGTTCAATGCAGCCAACTTAGACGTATCCAACGCAGCAACCACTGCTGCTGAGATGGCCGCTATTTGTGCAGTTTCCAGCAAGTTCAAATTCGTTGAACTCAGGGCGTTGACCTGGTCAGAACTCAAACCAGCCACATTTGTGGTGCTCAATGCACGTAATTGTGAGCTATTGAGCTTCTCAACTTGACCCGTTGTCAACTTGGAGACTTGATCCACATTCATCGCTTGGATCTGCGCCGTGCTGATGACTTGGATCTGGTTAGTGCTCAGGCCCACAATTTGATCAGACGACAAGGCCGCCACTTGTGCTGTGGTGATCGCTTGAATCTGGTTGGTCGTATCAAAGCCAGCAATTTGCGTGGTGCTCAATGCCGCCACGTTACCCGTCGTCAACGCTTTGATTTGCCCAGTTGTGAGCTTGCTGATTTGCGTTGATGTCAGCGCTTCCACTTGTGCTTGTAACAACTGACTGACAGCAGCAGTGCTGAGAGCAGCCAAGTTGCCAGTCGACAAATTAGCCATTTGCGTGGTGGTCAAGGCCACGGCTTGTGCTGTGGTCAACGCGCCAATTTGCCCAGTGCTCAAAGCATTCACTTTGGTTGAACTCAACGCAGCCAAATCTGCGGTTTCAAGCGCTTGTACCTGTGTTGTGTCTAGCGCACGTAATTGATCTGTGGTCAGGTTTGCCACTTGATCAGTGCTCAAGTCACGTACCAGGGCGGTGGTCAACGCACCAATTTGCCCAGTGCTGAACTTCGCGACTTGGCTGGTGCTCAGGGCTGCAAGCTGCGTGCTAGTCAGACCTGCAACAACAGACGTATCCAACTTGTCAATTTGTGTGGTGGTGATTGCCTGCATTTGCGCAGTAGAAAGCGCTGCGGCTTGCGATGCGCTCAACTTGGCAATGTCGGCTGTTTCCATATTGGCCACTTGCGATGTCGTCAACGCCGCCACTTGGTCATAGGTCAAATGGCTGACTTGATCGGTGGTCATCTTGGCAATTTGATCGGTGCTCATCGCCGCGATTTGATTGCCGCGCATTGCTGCCAACTGAGTCGTGGTCAAGCGAGCCACATCGCTGGTAGACAAGCCTTGCAACACTTGTGAGGTGGTCAACGCACGAACTTGACTTGTGGTCAAAGCATCAATGTCCGCATTCTCCAGCGCCACCACCCCATCGGTGGTCAACGCTGCCACTTGCTCAGTCTTCATGCTAGCAACCTGCTCGGTGGTCAATGCCACCACTTGGTTGGTACTGAGCGCAGCAATTTGAGATGTAGTCAAGGCATTGATTTGCGCAGTAGACATTGCCGCCACTGCGTCCGTATTGACAGCAGCGGTCTGCGATGTCGTCAAAGCCGCCACCTGGGCAGTACTCAAATTCTTCACCTGATCACTTGAAAGCTTGGGCACTTGTGTGGTGGTCAGTGCTGTCAACTGTGTCGTGTCAAACTTAGAGACAGCTGTTGTAGTCAATGCGATCACTTGGTTTGTTGTCAAGGCAGCCACTTGGTCTGTCTTGAGTGCTGTCACTTGGCTGGTCTTCAGGTTCGCGATGACCGAAGTATCCAACTTAGCTACTTGCGTAGAGGTGAATGCTTGCAACTGTGTGGTGGTCATTGCCCTGACTGTGTCGCTCGACAAGCCAGCCACCTGTGTGGTGCTCAATTTCTCTAGCTGAGAAGTGGTCAAGCTCGCGACACCAGAAGTCGTCATGGCGTTGATTTGAGCCGCCAACAAGTCCGTCACTTGAGAAGTAGTAATGGCACGAATCGCATTGGTTGACATTGCACCCACTTGGGTTGTTGTCAATGCTGGTAGCAAGGTGGAACTCAGAGATGCAACTTGTGTCGTGGTCAAACGAGCCACTGCTGATGTAGACACTTTCACCAATTGCTCAGTGGACAGTGCATTGAGTTGTGCCGTGCTGAAACCAGTGACTTGGTCAGAACTCAGAACCGCCACATGCGCTGTCGTCAACGCCTGCACCTGGCTTGTGCTGAATTTATCTAAGCGATCATCCAAGGCTTGAATGTCACCATCTTCTAGCTTCGCCACTTGCGCTGTGGTCAGCGCCCCAACTTGCGCATCATCCAAACGGGCAAAGTCTTCTGTCTCGAGCGCACGAATTTGATCAGTGGTCAATGCTGCCAATTGACCAGTCCCCATGGCAGCAACACTAGTGACAGTCAGAGCTGCCGTCGCACTTGTGCTCAATTTTTTGATTTGATCGGTGGTGAACGCAAACACTTGTTCAGCACTCAGCGTGGATGCGCTGGCTGTGGTCAATTGAGCCACTTGGGTAGTCGTCATGGCCGCAATTTGTGCGGTGCTCAGGGCTGCTATTTGTGCCGTACGCAATTCAGCAATGCTGTTGGTGGTGAGCTTAGCAATTTGCGCTTCGGTCAAGGCAGAGACTTGATCCGTGGTCAACGCTTTGACACTGTCTGTCGTCAGCTGTCCCACTTGTGTAGTGGTCAAACCTTTCACTTGATCGGTCGTCAACGCCACCACTTGGGCTGTGCTGAGTGCTTGCAACTTCGCTTGATCAAAAGCTTGCAACTGCGCCGTCGTCAGCGATTGAATTTGCCCCGTGGTCAAGGCGACCACCTGATCGGTAGTCATCGCAGTAATTTGGTCTGTATTCAGCGATGCAACATCCGCAGTCTCCATCGCCTTGACCAAGGTGGTGCTGAGCCCATGCACAACCGCTGTATTCAATGCAGCCACCTGTGATGTGGTCAGTAACTGAATTTGGCTGGTCGACAAACCACCCACTTGTGTCGAGTTCAGTGCATTGAGCGCCGCAGTCGTCATGGCTTGCAGCTGACTGCTGCTGAGTGTGCGCATACTCGCTGTGGTCAAACCTGCAACCTCAGAAGAGTTCAGTGCAGCCACCTGATCAGTTGCCAAACTGGCAACCTGAGCCGTGGTCAGAGCACCAAGTTGTGTGCTACTCAAAACAGCCACATCCGCAGTTTCCATGGCACGTACTTGATCGGTACTCAGCGCAGCCACTTGAGTGCTGGTCAAGTGGTTCACTTGATTGGTGTTAAGTCCTGCCACTGCCCCCGTCGACAAGCTAGCCACCTGTGCGGTTGTCAATGCGGCCACCTGATCTGTGGTCATGCCAGCCAGGGCGCTGGTCCCCAACGCTTGCAGTTGCGAAGTACGCATCGCAGCCACGCGATCTGTGTTGATCTTGGCCACTTGTGATGTTGTCAACGCTTGCAACTGTGCACTACCCAATGCCAAAACTTGGTCTTTGCTCAAGGTCTGGATTTGGTTGGTGTCCATCGCACGCACATTCGCAGTCGAGAATGCGCTGATTTGATCTGTCGTCAGTGCCGCCATCAAGCTGGTGGTCAACGCCTGAGTTTGTGTACTGGTTAAGTTGGCAATCGCCGCTGTGCTCACACCTTTGATTTGCGAGGTGGAGAAGTTAGCAACTTTGGTTCCCAGAGCCTTGATGCTATCGGCAGTCAAGGCGTTGATTTGATCGGTCCCGAGCTCAGCCAATTGGTTGGTAGACAAACTGCCTGCTGCAGTCGTTGTCAACGAGGCGATTTGATCAACCGTCAAAGCTTTGACTTGTGCTGTGCTCAACGCGGCCATCTGTGTGGTGTCTAACGAAGCAACAGCAGAGGTGTTGAGGTAGCGAATTTGTGTTGTATCCAACTTGGCCACTTTGGCAGCCAACGCATCCACATGACCAGCAGTCAAGGCACCTACGGCACCATTAGACAGAGCTCCCACTTGATTGGTGTCAAATTTCGCCACTTGCGCGGTGCTCAATGCGGCAATGTTGGCGGCTGAAATGACAGCCACTTGGTCTGTCGTCAGTTTTTCAATCTGTGAAGTTTTCAATGCTGCCATGTCTTCGGTCGACAAGGCTTTCACTTGGTTGGTGGTCAAGGCCTGCAACTGGGTCGAATTCAAGCCTGCAATTTCATCAGCTGCCAAGGCTTTGACGTGGGCCAAACTCAAAGCGCGAAGTTGCGTTGAGCTCATGGCAACAACTTGCGCAGAGTTCAAAGCTGCGATGTCATCCGTTGCCATAGCAGCCAACTGATCGGTCGTCAGCGCATGAACCTGAGCCGTTGTCATGGCTGCGAAGTCAGAAGCCTCAAGCCCCGTAATTTGGGCGGTTGTCAAGGCCGCAACCTGATCGGAGCTCAGTGCTGCAATTTGTGAACTCGACAAACTATTGACTTGGGTTGTCGTCAGTGCCGCAATTTGATTGGTATCCAAAGCCTGCAGCTTGGTGGAATTCAAAGCGTTCAAGCCCTCAGCGGTCAGCCCTTTCACTTGCGCTGTGGTCAGGGCTCCTAACTGTACAACGCTCATGGACGCCAACGCCGTGGTCGTCATTGCTTTGAGCTGGTCCGTCGATAGTTTTCTCACCTGCGTTGTGTCGAGCTGACCAATACCTGTTGTGGTGAGGGCTTGTACTTGTGCGGTAGTTAGCGCAGCCAAATTGGTCGTACTGAGGTTATGCATGGCCGTGGTAGACAGCGCCGCAATTTGATCACCAGACAAGGCTTTGATTTGTGAGGTACTCAGCGCATTGACTTGGCTCGATGTCAAAGCTGCCGTCGCGGCAGTCGTGAGCGACTTGACTTGCGATGTTGACAACACCTTGATTTGCGAGGTGGTCAAAGCACCCACGGTGCTTGAATTCATGGCCTGCAATTGCGCCTCACTCAAGACTTTCAATTGCGCATCGACTAAACCAGGAGCTTGTGTGGTTGTCAAGGCAGCCAACGCTGCAGTGCTCAAACCTTTGACTTGGGTGGCTGTCAAAACGCCAACTTGACTAGAAGTTAGCTTAGAGATGCCTGTTGTCGTAAAGGATTTCAGCTGAGCCGCGCTCAAATTTTTCACTTGATCATTGGTCAGTTTTTCAACCTGTGATGTGCTGAGCTGCCCAAACTTATCAGGGGTCAACCCTTTAAGTTGAGTAATGGTGATGGCCTGTATCTGGTTGGTGCTCAATGCTTGAATTTGGGTTTCAGTGAACGCCGACAAAGCAGAGGCAGACAGGTTTTGAACTTGATCGGTTGTCAAGTTACGGATTTGTGATGTGCTCAAACCCGCCACAAAGTTAGAGCTCAAACCTTTGATTTGAGCCGTGGTCAATGCGGCCACTTCCGTGGTCGTGAGCGACGTCATGTCGGTACTGTCCAACGTCTCTAAGGCCGTAACGCTCAAGGCTTTCAGCTGAGTGCTGGTCAGGGCTGTCAACTGCGCACTGCTCAGCGCATTAACCTGGCTGGCCTTCAGACGGCTAACTTGGGTGGTATTCAAATTGGCAATCTGAGCCGTTGTCAAAGATTGAATTTGTGTGTCATCAAGGGACGCCAGTTGTGTGACGGTCATCGCGTTGAGCTGCGCGCTGGTCAAGCCTGCCAACTGAGTGGAGGTGAACGCGTCCAACTGAGCTGCGCTCATGGCCACGAAGTCCTTGCTCTCAATGGCTTGAATTTGATCGGTGCTCATGGCACGCAACTGCCCTGTACTCAGAGACTTGATGTGGTTCAAGCTCATGGCCACCACTTGGTCTGTTGTCAACCCATTGATGTCGCGTGTTTCAATGGCTTTGATTTGAGAATCTTTGAAGCTTGCAATCTGTGAAGTCCCCAAAGCACCCAACTGATCGGCGATCAAATTGACAATTTGATCTGTGGTCAAGGCTTGAATTTGGCTAGAAGTCAGTGCACTCAGTTGCGCGTTATCGACCTTACCGATTTGGTTCGCCTTGAGAGATGCAATTTGGTTGCCTTTGAGCGCCGTGAGCTGTGACGTCGTGAATGAATTGATTTGTGACGAGGTCAACGCCCCCATTTGCGTTGCGCCAAAACCCGAAAGCTGGGTGTTGCTCAAGGCGGCCACTTGGGCATCACTCATCGCCGCGACATTGGCAGCGGACATGACTGAGAGCTGTTTCACCGTAAAGCCCGACATGGCGGAAATGCCAACAGAAGACACCTGGTCTTCTGTCAACCCTGCCACCTCTCCTGCCGTCAAAGCTTTGATCTGGTCGGCCGTGTACAAAGAAATGTCTGTGGTGGCAGTGACTTTAGCGGGCGCCGTGACATTGCGGAATGTGACAGCTGGATTACTAAAGTTATTAATTGTGTTGGCCATGATGTGCTCTTTTCTCACTAATGGAGGGGCAACAGCAGCGTCTTGCTCAGCAAGATGCTGCCCTTGCAGGGTTTCGTCTCTTCCATATCGACATGAGTTGCCAGAGCTTTAGTGAATTTTGAAAATAAAAAAAGCGAGCACAGGGCTCGCTTTTTTTGTCACGCCCAATCGCTTGGGCTGGATACGCTTCTTGATTACTTCAAGAGCGACAAGACAGACTGGGAAGATTGGTTCGCTTGCGCCAACATCGCTGTGGCAGCTTGCGAAATGATCTGGTTACGCGCCATGTTGGTGGTTTCTGTCGCGTAGTCTGTGTCCAAGATACGGCTGCGAGAAGCAGACATGTTTTGGTTCGACTCAGTCAAGTTAGACACCACGGCTTCCAAACGGTTTTGGAAGGCACCGGCACGGGCTTGGTCAGCAGCCACAGTGGTCAGTGCTGCATCGATGGCCTTCAAGGCTTCGGTGGCACCCGCTTGTGAGGTCACGTCCAAGTCAGCAATCTTGAGGGCGTTGTCTGAGCCACCGAACGTGCCGCGACGGAAACCGAGGTTGGCAAAGTTGTCGTTGCCTTCAGAACCGCTCTCAACTGAGAAAGCTTTGTCAGATGACAGTTTCACGGTCGAGTAGTAAGCCACAGCAGCTGTGCCGTCACCGACTGCACCGACATCCACACCTGTCAGACCCAAGGCATCAGCACCGCCTGCACCGGCCACGTCAATCGTGATGTTACGACCATCGGCTGCAGTCAAGGTAATGCCGTCACCCCATGCAGTGGCCACCACACCAGTTTGACCTTGGTAAGCATTCAAGGCATTCAAGACATCGTCACGCTTGGAATCAGCGCCCAAATTCATGGCAATGTCAACACCGTTCAAGTTGACGTTGGTCACCACGCCAGCCGTAAAGCTAGAACCGCGCAATGTGTTGGCTTCAGCAGTTGCTGTCACGCCAGTCATGCCAGTTTTCTTGTTGATCGCTGCAGCGATTGCAATCGCGCTAGCTGATTTAGAAGAGGAACCAACCACAGACTCATCCACAGACGCTTGATCGTCGTTGGCATTGGCTGCATCGATACCCACACCGTTGATCACCAAGGTGTTGCCTTTCAAGGCGCCTGCTGCGTCACCGCTGACTGGGCCTGCTGTGCCAGTGTGGCCAGCGCGTGTCAATGTCACTGCTTGAGCTGTATCGGCTTTGAAGCTGCCAAAGTTCAAACCAGAGTTAGACAAGGTACCTGACACATTGCTAGACACATTGATGGCACGACCATCTTGAGTGTTCAACTCATAAGTACCTTCGTAAGTCTTACCAGTCACAGCCAAACCTGTCACAGCTTCGGATGTGGTTGTTGTGATGGTGATGTTGCGACCATCTTCCGCCACCAACACCACGCCTTTGCTGTCGTCGTGTGTGTTGATTGCTTTCACACCCGTTTGACCGGAAATGTTGTTGATCGCTGTCACAACTGAAGCACGTGAGAGTTCTGCATCATCCGATGTGGCGAATGCAGCGGTATCTACACCGTTGATCTTGACTGTGATGCCAGTTGTTGCGGCCGCAGTCATCACGCTACCGTGAACGGTCGTTTGGTTGACAGTGGCTGTCACGCCGCTTTGGGCAGACACGCGGTTGATAGCAGCAGCTTTAGAAATCGCGCTAGAGGCATTGCTGTCGAAAGACTTGGTGTCGTCAGTGGCCAAAGAGGCACCGACCACCACGCCGTTCAAGATCAGGTCGCCATCGGCCAATGCTGGCGCAGCAGTGGAGGCAGCGTCATAGTTTGTTGCCACAGAAGACAACGAAGCACGTGAGCCCATACCGATGTCTTTGGTCTTCACAGAACCGAAAGCGATGTTCATGGTGTCGTTGGCGTTGGTGCCAGTTTGCAAGACGATCTTGCCGGCGCTGCCGTCCAACAACTTGATGTTGTTGTGGTTGGTCTTGTTCGCGACGTTGTCGATTTCGGCCTTGAGTTGATCCACTTCTTGTTGGATCGACACGCGGTCTTGGTCGTTCACAGAACCGGTAGCAGCTTGCACAGACAGTTCACGCATGCGTTGCAGCATGTTGGTGACTTGACCCATCGCGCCTTCAGCGGTTTGAGCCATCGAGATACCGTCGTTAGAGTTGCGGATGGCAACTGCGTAACCACGGATTTGCGATGTCATGCGGTTGGTGATAGCAAGGCCAGCAGCGTCGTCTTTGGCGCTGTTGATGCGCAGACCTGTGGAGAGACGCTCCATGGTCGTTGCAGTCAATTTCTCGACATTGCTCATAGATGCTTGCGCTGTCAATGCTTTGACGTTGGTGTTGATAACGGACATGGTGTTTCTCCTAAAAGTCCAGAGAGAGGGTTAAAGATTTCAAGAATTTCATTTCCTGATAGCCAGTGATTCGGTATGCTGGGAAATTACTTGAGTGGTTTTCTGAAAAAATTTTGTAAAAAATGGGCAATACACCACTTGGCGTATGGCTTAAGCAGCCGCGTTGTGCAGCATGCCTTTGAAATCTTCAATGCCATGTGCAACACGCACCACCACTTCATTGGGGATTTGGCGCACCACTTCGCCATTGGCCATGTTTTTGACGAAGACGATGGGACGACCTAACTTGACGTCCATCGTGAAGCTCAACATGCGACCGCTGTCTTTCATCATGTCATTGAGCTTTTGCAGTGCCTCTTCTAAATTCTTGCGTGCGTGCTCTTCATCAAATTTGATGACAGGCTTAGGAATGCTTGGCACTTCTTTGTCTTTGGGATGTTCAGACGGCGTTGTACCCACAGGCGCTTTAGAGCCCATCGCCATGACAGCCACCTCAGGCCGAGCTAGCGCTGGCTGAGGTACTTTCGGTTGAATTTCATTTCCCATAAGAACCGCCTTTACCCCATAGAAATAGCGGGGTTCGCCTTCAATCGGCGCCAGCAGGAAGAACTTTAGGAAAAATTTAAAAAATTATTTATTTGTGTAGACGGACATCATGCCGTCAAAACTAGATTTAAGGCTTGTTTTCTGGCTATTGACGCTGCCCACAATGCTTTCCATGCTGGCGAATTGCTTGTTATAGCGGGCCAACAACGTGGTCATGCGGGTTTCAAGCTTGGACAAATCAGCTTGGTATTTGGTATTTTGGGTTTCAGCGTTTTGGCTATTGCTGAGCAAAGGTCCGTTGGGGCCAATCAACTTGGACAACTTACGCATGGCCTCGCCAGCAAAACCTGCAGGCTGTACGCTGTACGCACTGAGACCATTGGTATTACCAGTCATGGTCTTGACGACATCGTCGAAGTTGTCAGTCAAAGCGGCATCCAATTTGGCTTCGTCCAACGTCATCACGCCGGATCGATCGATGCTCAACCCCATTTGCCACATGGCTGTGATCTTGGTGCCGGGGGTGTTGGATTCACCTTGCACCAAATTGCGCATCAAAGACTTCACGCTGCGCGTGGTGGAGTCTCCGACCAATGTGGCGCCATAGGTGTCAACCGTTGATTTAGGGTCAGACACCACATTCAACATGGAGGCTGCATCGTTGTAGGTGGTGACCAGCGTTTTGAATTTTTCTTTCAACGCAGTGGTATCGCGCACCAAGCTCAAATTGGCAGCACCCTCAGTGGCAGAGGTTGGCGCTTTCAAGTCAATCGTGACACCTGCCAAAACATCGGTCAAGGTATTGCTGCTTCGTTTGATCGTGATGCCATCAACTTTGACCATGGCATCGGTAGCCACTTGGTTGGCCGTATTGGCTGGAAACGACAAACCTGAAGAACCCGCATTCGGCGTGCTGCTGACGGCGCCCCCGACTTGCGTATAGCTGCTCGACAACGAAAAAGCACCCGCCGCGCCTTTGGGCCCCGTGAGCACAATTTGAAAAGCGGGTCCGGACGTGTCACCCGTGTTCACCAACGTTGCGGTGACACCTGTTTTGGCCAAATTGATGGCATCGACAATGTTCTGCGGTGTGTCTTTGCCTTCAGCCAAATTGATGGCAGGTTTGGCGACGCCACCCACGGTCAGTGTCAACGACATGGGGTTGCCACCGTTGACTGAAGCACTGGCAGAAGCAAAACCTGCACTGATGGTGCGCTGGGATTTGGCGAGTTGCAGCACCTCGATGTCATGCGATCCTGCCACTGCTGAGGCAGTGGTGGTGACTGAAAATGCGTTGGGCTGCGTGTTGGTTGCGGCCAGGGAGCTGAAGCTGTTTTGGTCTTTGAGTGCCGTGAATGCGTTGTTCAACTCAGAGGCGACAAATGAAACAGCGGCGTAGCCAGAAATACGCGCCTCGTTTTTTGTGATTTTTGCGTTGATTGCATTCTTCTGGGGAACGCTTTCTGCATCAACCAAGTTCTGAGCCAATGAGGCAACATCGACACCTGAACCAGCATTCAATGATGTCAGTAGCTTTTGGGCTGCAGCACGGTTGGCTGCCGCAATATTGGCGGCACTACTAGTAGCAGTCTTAGCGGCCGTTGATGAGGCACTCGTACTGGTCGATGAAACTGCGGAGGTGGCCATGGTTGCGATGCTTTATGTGGGCTAATCGGTGGAGTGATCGACAGGAGTTAGAAAAACTTGAGTCGCATCACTTGATGTAGTTGAACAAGCTCAACTGAGAGATTTTTGAAAAGCCACTCTGTGCAGCTTGTAAAGCGAGTTGGTCTTTGTTCATGCGGGTAATGGCTTCGGTGTAATCCAAATCCTCCACATCCGAACGGGTGGCCTTCAAGCGCAAAACCACTTCATCTAGGACGCTGTTTTGCATGTCGACCACCGTCAAGTCGGTACCCACTTGAGCCAAGCCATCACTGACGCCTTGTTGCAATGCATCGACCTCAGAAATACCGCGCTGAATGTTGGTGTGATCGCTCGATTTCACAGCAGTCACCAAATCATCTAAGGCTTGGAAAAAGTCCACGCCCGTTTTGCCACCTTTACCGTCATCGCGGACAACGCGCACATAGGCATCTGAGCCTGGCATATTAAGGTTCATGCGGCGGCTGTCGCCCACGTTGACTTTCATCCGTGCTTGATCGCCTTGGTAATACACCACACCTGCACTGTCTTTGGCATAAGGCGGTGTGCTGGCTTTACTGCCGGAAAAGAGGTAGTTGCCATTGCTGTCTTGGCTATTACCGAGACTCATGATTTGCTCACGCAAAGCGCCCAATTCCAAGGCAACGCTTTGGCGATCTGCACTACTCAAGGTGTCGTTGGCGGCTTGGGTCGCCAACTCTTTGATGCGATACAGCACATCGCTGGTGTTTTTCAGCGCCGTTTCCTGCGCTGTTAAACGCACGTTCACCGCCTTCAAGGTCTCTTGGTAGCTGGTTTGACGCGACAACTCCGACTCCATACGGGTCACCAAGGCTGCTTTGTCAGGTGCATCGCTTGGCTTGACAATTTGCAGGCCCGTCGACATTTGCTCTTGGACTTTGGACAAATTGGCTTGCACGTTTCCCATTTGCTGGGTGGCACGGTCAAAGTAAAGAGTGGTGGAGATTTTCATAAAAACTCGCCTTCATCAGCGGATATTTGCAATCGTGTCAAACAAGGTGCCCGAGACTTGCAATGCTTTGGCACAAGCTTGATAAGCCTGTTGGTAACGGATCAACGCAGCGGCTTCATCATCGAGATTGACGCCAGAAACTTTGTCACGAGCGGCAATGGCTTGGTCATTCACCACCGTCAACGCTTGTTGCGTGATGATGGCCTGCTGCGCCAAGTTACCGACGTTGTTGATTTGGTCGATGTAGGTGTTGGCAATGGTTTTGCCATTGGCCACGGGCTTCTTGTTCAGATCGACCATGTCCAACATATTGACGTTGTTGGCCAAGCCATCGTAGTTGCCATCAATCGTGAAGCTATCGCCCACCGAAGCTGCATGGGTCAGCTTGATGTTCAGCCCTTGAAATTCGATGACAGGCTCTAAGGCCGTTGGGTCGTACTGACGACTGGCCAGTTCGGTCCCTGTTTTGGCATCGAAAATACTGTATCGATCGGCAGCTGTGAACTTGACTTCCAGCTTTTGGCTACGCAAGTTGTCGCGTGCGTTGTCTGGTTCTCCGCTGTAGGTAGCTGCCACCTTGGCCGCGCCCTTGCCCGTGACGAACAACAACAAATCATCGGGGCAGCCACCCTCGATGTACGCGCCTGTACGCAAACCCAATTTAGCCAAGTCGGCAGGGTTGCCAAACGTGTCTACTTTAGGGTCGCCATAGGTATAGGTGCTGAATGAGAAACGGATGTCTGTTTTGGTGGGGTCTTCGGCCAGCATGCGCTTGAGGCGCTCGGTGGCCGAGTAATCCATGGGCTCTACGCCCAAAGCGTTGGTGGTGTAGCTACCGTCTGTGTTTTTGCCTGGACCGATGGAGATGCTGCGCACCCCCTTTTCGTCAGTCACCGTCAACTGCAAATCTAAATTGCTGTCCAATGAAGCGGTCACGCCTGTGTCGGCTTGTTTGCTGTTGATGCGAGCGATCAGATCATTCATCGATGACATGCCTGGCTTTGCATCGACCGTCAAGGTTCCCAACTTGATGTTGAACTTGTTGGCAATGTCAGCATCACCCATCTTGGCATCAAAAGCAGTGATAACGAATTCACCATCCACATAGGAGGCTTGGTATTCATCTGCAAAACGTTGATCCACATTACCTACACGTGCACCCGCTTTGTAGGCCTCGTCACTGGTGGTCAAACTGACTTGTGTCAAATTGCGACCCAAATCATCCGAGAAGATCAGCTGATTGCCCGACACCGTCACATGTAAGGCGTTGCGGTTGGCATCAGCCCCATTCAGGCGGGATTCCAACTCGGAGGCCAAACCTGTCAAATCAGCGGTCGCGGGATGCAAGTTATCTAACTGAACATGAACCCCATCGATCTCGATGCCGAACGAAGAAAAGGCTTGATCAGCAGGCGCGTTGCCAAAGTTCACATCCGAGATAGAAGCCTTCGTACGATCACTCATCGCAGCCATCAGCTCTTCGGGTGTTCCGACAAAAGTCTGCTGTGGATATCCGAAGTTCACGGTGTAGGACACATCTTGCCCCAAGCCATAACTAGCTTGGTTCAAATTGACACCATTGATTTGCAAGGGTTTCGAATATTGCAAATCACCACTTGAGATGTGCATGTCACGCACAATTTGGGTCATGCGGACTTGACCGTTGTAGGTCCCCAGGGCCAAATTCAAAGCATTCGCGCCTGGCTCTAAAGCACCCACGTTGGCATTGATTTGAATGGGGTTGCCATCCGCATTTTTCAAAATCAACTCGCCCGACGAAGTGAGTGAAGCTTCGACGTGTTTGCTGGCGTCCAAGGCCGAACCCACATCCGGATTCAATGTGTGATTGATGGCATCGACCAAGCCTTTGAGGTCTTGGTAGCCTTGAATGACTTCACCATTGATGGTGAGGCTTTTCTTCAAATCGATTTGACCTGTGGGAACACGAATCTCGCTGAACACCTCAGCGCGAATATCGGTTTCTGAAGTTTTGTCATTGACCCACTTCGCCACATCGGCGGGTGTGGCCAAGGCCTTGAGCTCGCCCATCTTCACGCCATTGAGGGATAGCGCGCCTTCTGGGATGTAGTCACCGGTACCAGGAATGCGAGCTGTTTCCATCACAGCTGGCAGTGGAATCGGTTTGCCTGCTGCGCCGTATTGATCAAAATTTTGACCATACAAAACGGTTGCCTTCGCTCCATAGAACAAATCTAAGTTGCGGTATGCAGCGGAGCCGGTTTTGTTCAAATACGCTTCGCTGTAGGTGGCATTGGCTGCAAATCCGTTGTCTGTTGTGAACAGCTGATGCTTGGCTGTCTCATCGAGTGATTCACCCATCAACAAGCGCCCATCACGGGTCATCACTTGCAACTGTTGACCAGGACCAGCTTCGTCTAAGTAAAAGGTCGCCCCAACGCCAGCGGACAAAGTAGTCACGGGCGAATACACGCGTGCCCCGTCAACCTTGAAGCTCACGCCGGCTGTGGGGTTGGGGTTGTTGACCAAATTGGGGTTACTCAGCGCTGTGCTGGGCGTGGTACCTGTGAACTTGACGGTGGCGCGTGTGGTGGTGATGTTGGTATTACCTTCGCTCACACGGAACTGCGCAGCCGTCGCGACTCGCATGCCATCGTTCATGGCCAAGCGCATACCTGCAGCAGGGCTGCTGGCTTTGGGGTCGAAAGCAAACAAGTCCTGACCCATTTGGCCATAACCATCAATGCCATTTTTTTGAATCGCATTGGTTTCAGCCACAAAGGTCTGCGCCAGTGCACTCAGGTTTTTTTGTGCAGGCTCTAACACTTGGCTGATGAAGCTCTGGTAGCCACCCAGCTGACCGCCGCTGGCACTTGCCAATGATTCAGTTTTGCCGTACGGATCCAAAATCAGTTCCGTTTTGCCTGGAACGCTGGTATCCAAACCAATGGGACGAGGCTTATTGCCATTGACCACCAAGCCTTGAGTCATCGTGGTGCCCAAGCTGACATTCACGGTGCCATTGGTGGTGAAGCTGGTTTTGATGCGCACCAAGTCAGACAACTGACGCAAGGTGAGATCGCGACGATCCAACAGCTCAGGCGCTTGCCCCTCCAGCGTGGGCGATTTAGACAGACTCTGGTTGATCAGTGCCAATTGCGATGTCAGGGTGTTGACCTGCTTGGCGACACCTTCAATGCCAGTGCGGGTTTCGGTCGCAATCAGGTCCAGCTGCGTGTTGAGCTCACCAAAACGAGAGGCCACGCCATCTGCTGTGCGCATGAAGCTGGTACGTTGTACCGATGAAGCGGGATCGGCAGACAAAGAACTGGCTGCAGCAAAGAAATTGTCAAACGCAGAACTCAGACCAATGCTTTTGTCACCCATGATGTCCATCACGCGCTTGGCGTAATCCACCATCGGTTTTTGGCTTGAGAGGTCGCTGGTGCTGTTGCGCAGATTGGATTCTGCGAATGCATCAAACTGGCGCTTGACCGTCTCCAACATGACGCCAGTACCAACGTACATGCTGGCCATCTTTTTAGGCGCAGAGTCTTTGAGCACCACGTCTTGACGCGAGTACCCCTCGGTGTTGACGTTTGCAATGTTGTTACTGACCGTGGTCAGCGCACGTTGATAAGCACCAATGCCGCCGCTGGCGATGCCGAGCATGTCACTCATTTAACACCTCCAGAGAAAGGCATCTTGAACTCTTGCAAGCTCTTGAGTGGCAGTTCTTTTTCCAGTGCAAGACCTTTATACAGGTCTGCCGCGGTAGGCAAGCGCATAGGCTCTTGCTTAGGATTCAAAGGAATCGATTTCTGACGTGCACCCAACATGGCCGCAGCCGTGGGGGGCGGCGAACTTTGTTGCTTGACCGCGCGTTCCATGAATGCACCCACGCCAATGGCGCCTCGCTTGGCCATTTGCAAAGACACTTCTTTGTCAAACATGCCCTCAAAGGTTTCCATCGCGTGCGACTGGTTGTCTTCGTCCTTCATGGGCGCATTGGCCTCACGCATGGACTTCATCATCATTTGGATGAAGAGGCCCTCAAACTGTTGTGCCGACTCTTTCAGAGCCTTGTCTTGGTTTTGCTGAGCTTTGCCACGTAATTCGCCCAGCGCCGAGAAGTCCATATAGGACTTGGCGGTAGAGGTATCGACTGGGCTATTCATGACATGCTCGCTTAGATGATGACCAACTCGGCGCGTAAGCTGCCAGAGCTCTTCAAGGCTTCAAGAATGGCAATCAAAGCAGAAGGCGTGGCACCCACTTGGTTGACGGCATCCACAATTTGACGCAACTCGACGCCGGGCTGGAACAAGAACATGGGCTTGTTGGGCTCCGCCACTTTGATGTCAGCGTTTTGCACCTCGGTGGTTTGCCCACCCGCGAGTGCATTGGGTTGAGAGACTTCGTTGGTGGCTGTGATGGCCACGGAAATGGTGCCGTGTGACACGGCCGCGGCTGTGACACGTACGGAACGGTTGATGACCACTGTGCCTGTGCGAGAGTTGATGACCACACGTGCAGGTGGTTCACCGGGAGTAACTTCCAAGCTCTCCACCATGCTCATAAAAGCAACGCGTTGATTCAAGTTTTGGGGGGCACGTACCGATACCGAAGTACCGTCAATGGCTTGTGCAACATCACCGCCAAATTTTTTATTGATCGCATTGACGATGGCAGTCGTGGTCGAAAAATCGTTTTCACGGATGTTGTAGATCACGTTTTCAGATGTTTCAAACGGCGTATCCACAATGCGTTCCACAATCGCACCACCGGGAATGCGGGCCGAGGTAGGCACCCCAATTTGTACTTTCGATCCGGCCGCACTGGCGTCAATGCCGGTGGCTGTCAAAGCACCTTGCGCCAACGCGTAAATTTCGCCGTCCACACCGCGCATGGCGGTCATGATCAAGCTACCACCACGCAAGTTAGAAGCTTTGCCGATGGCGGACACATTGACGTCAATGCGTTGGCCGGGCTTAGAAAAACCTGGCAAATCAGCCGTCACCAACACCGCGGCGGTGTTTTTGATGTCCACACGCGCTGCCGTGGCGGCTTGTTCAAAGTCGGTTAATGGGCCGTCAATGCGCACACCCATTTGCGAGAGCATGGCTTTCATGCTTTGTGTGGTGAACGGCACCGAAGCGTCATCACCCGTGCCTTGTAAACCGACCACCAAACCGTAACCAATCAATTGGTTGGGACGTTGGGCAGCCAGTGTGGCCAAATCTTTGACGCGATCAGCCTGCGCAGCACTTGTCGCCACAAGGCACAAGCTGACTAACGCGAAGCGAAGAAATTTAGACATCGTGTTCATGATTAAAACGGCCAGTATTTGTGCATCAAGCTGGTACCCCAGCCTGCTTTGGTGGCGTTGGCCAAGTCACCTGAACCGCGGTACGCGATTTGTGCATTGGCCAAGCGGCGTGATTGAACCGTGCTGTTGGGGCCCACGTCTTCTGGACGAATCACGCCAGAGACTTGAATGACTTCGGTGCCTTCAGACAGGCCGAGTTTTTTCTCGCCACGGATGACCAAATTGCCGTTGGCCAGAATTTCAACCACCGTCACAGCTACGGAGCCTGACAGTGACGCTTGTTGATCGGCTTTTCCAGCGCCTTTGGAACTGTTGTTGTTGTTATTGATGTCAACCCCATTAAAGAATGGGTTGATGCTGCCGATCTTGGTATTGAAGCCTGATGGCAATGAGTTTTTAGACTCACGGCTCACATCAGTGTTTTGTGTGCGTGCGGCTTGTGTCGATTCGTTCAACAACACGGTGATGATGTCGCCGACTTGGTAATTGCGACCACGGCCAAACCAAGCGTCACTTTGACGGTTGCTGTAAATGCCGCCGGTGGCAACTTTTTGCCGGTCGCTGGCCAAGGGATAGACCGGCTGGAAATCGGGCGAAGGACGCAGAACCATATCGACAGGTTCTGTGGCGCAGCCCTGCAGCAAATAAACAATGGCGACCAGAGCGAGAAGACGAAGAGCAATCATGGTGAACCTCGCTCAGATGTTTTGATTCAAGAACTTCAACATGCCGTCCACTGCAGAGATGGCCTTGGAGTTGATTTCGTAAGCGCGTTGGGTTTCGATCATGTTGACCATTTCTTCCACCACGTTCACGTTAGATGCTTCGAGCGAGCCTTGCTTCAGCGCCCCTGCCCCGTTGAGGCCTGGCGTGAGAATTTGAGCTACACCACTGGCTTGTGACGCTTCGAACAAGTTGTTGCCAATGGGCTTTAAGCCACTGGGATTGACGAATCGTGCAATTTGAATTTGGCCAATGTTTTGAGAGCCAGCGCCCGCATCTAACTCAGCAGACACAGTGCCATCTTGACCAAAGGTCACAGCGGCCGTGTTGGCTGGAATGGTGATGGCTGGAATCAGCGGAAAGCCGGATGCGGTCACGACTTGACCGGTGTTGCTGATCTTGAAGTTACCGTCGCGTGTGTACGACGTGGTGCCGTCTGGCATTTGAATTTGGAACATGCCGTTGCCCATGATCGCCAAATCGAGTGGCGATTGGGTGTTGACCAAGTTGCCTTGCAAGTGGAGCTTTTCAGTGGCATTGATCTTCACACCCGTACCCAGCATCAAGCCGGTGGGGGACAAGGTGTTGTTGGTCGTTTGACCGCCGGGCTGTTTGACGTTTTGATAGAGCAAGTCCTCAAACACAGCACGGTCGCGCTTGAAGCCAGTCGTATTCACGTTGGCCAAGTTGTTCGAGATCACGTTCATACGCGTTTGCTGCGCGTCAAGACCCGTTTTGGCTACCCACAATGATGCGTCCATGGCTTTAAGCCCCTTTTAAACTGTCAAATTAGGACACCTTCATCATGGAGGCGCCCGACTCATCGTTGGATTTGCTTTCCTTGATCATTCGAATCTGATGCTCAAACGAGCGACTCTGTTCAATCAGCTTCACCATCGATGCCATTGGATTGACACTGCTACCCTCTAGGGCCTTCGGTGTCAAAGAAACTGGCTCTGGACCTGTTGCAAAGTCCGTGCCAAGTGGTTTTTCGTCAACCCGAAACAAACCGTCTTCACGCTTGATAAGGTTGGTAGTACTGGCGTCACGCAGCATCAGCGTGCCGATCAGCTGTTCTTGAGGGACACCTTGTTGAGTCGGGTCAGCGGCAAAAATTTGCCCCGTGTTCGTAATGTTGACGGTTGCACCGACAGGAATCGTGATCGGGCCGCCGTCTTGGCCTTGGACAATGTGGCCCGAACCGGTTTCTAAAACACCGTTGTTATTGACATGCAGGTCACCTCGGCGGGTAAATGCCAGTTTTCCGTCATTACCCATCACGCCCATCACGGTTTTGTGGTTCAGAGAGATGTCTAAATCACGCCCCGTGACCATCAGGGGGCCCGCATCCAAACGAACGCGGTCTGTGGTGTACAGACGAGGTTGCAGACGTGAGTCAAAGCCCTCACCCACCGCTTGATGCGGCTGGATGGTGGCTTCAAACGTGCGCTTGAAACCTACAGTGGTCACGTTGGCCAAGTCGTTCGACAGTTGTTGTCGAATCAAGCGATCTTCGTTGATCGCCGCCATCGCGTTGAAAGATAAGCGGTCCATATCAGGCTCTTAATGCAACTTATTAGTTACGGATCTGAATGATGGTGTTGGTCATCGAGGTGCTGGTTTCCATGGCCTTGGCGTTGGCTTGGAAGTTACGTTGCTCGGTGATCAAGTCCACCAATTCTTGGGTCAAGTCGACGTTGGCACGCTCGGTCGCGCCTGAGCGCACCGTACCGAAACCTGCAGAACCGGCTTCGCCGTACTTAGGCACACCTGAATCAGATGTTTTGTAGTAGTTGGTGTCGCCGATCTGGCGCAAACCAGAGGGGTTTGAGAAGTTCACCAACACCACTTTGCCCAAAGACTTCTGTGAACCATTCGAGAAACTGGCAGAAACCAAACCATCGTCGGCAATGGCCAAGCCCACCAAGTCACCTTCAGGCGCACCATCTTGCGACTGTGACAACACGGAGAAGGGAGACGCGAACTGCGTTGACTTGGCGTAGTCGATGTTCATGGTCAAAGCGCCTTTACCGTTTGGCAAGTACACGGTGTCTAACTGAGCACCTTGCTTTGGTGAAATCAAATTACCAGCGGTGTCAAACGTCAGCTCACCTTTGTCAAAGTAAACCGGTGACCATGCAGGCAGCGTATCAAAACCAGTGGCGGTGGAGGATTCGGCACCAAAGCCGTCGATGTAGACCGTTGCGCCTTTGTCATCTTTGAAAGGCGTTGGTTTGATCCATGTGGTGGTGGAACCAAACTTGGCATCCAAACCATCCAAGCCCCAACGTGCATCGCCAGTGATCTTCACATAAGAGCTGGTCGATGCCGTTCCTGTGGTGAATTCAAGCGCGTTGCTCTTGCTGTTGTAGCTCACCTTCACGCCGTTGACAGACTCAGGTGTTAAACCATTCTTTGATGGACCTTGCAGGTTGTTGATGCCGTTTTGCAAAGCCTCCATGAACGTACCCAGGGTGTATGTGTCCTTGGGTGGAATGATCACGGTTCCAGTGATGCCGTTAACGGACACCACAAACTGGTTGTTGGTGCTGTCGACCGAGAAGTTGTTATCGACGTTCACTGCCAATGGGTTGCCTGTGAGCACCGCGGGCTTAGAAGCGACGCCGCGTAGGGCATCGACCGTCGAAGGCGTGATGATGTAGTTGGCGGGGTCACCCGTCATGCCCAAACCTTTGGAAATTTGTGTTGCCAAACTGCCGGGACGAATGCCCGTGATGGACAAGCCAGAGGCATCGCCTGTCGTACCAGACTGGAAAACAAAGGATTGCTTGACGGCGTCGTATTCAACCTTCATGCCGTAGCGTTGATCGTTGAGCGCACGGAACGGCGATGTAGAAACAGAGGGCGACAAAGGCAAGCCAACGGATGAATCATTGACGCCCTGCACTAAAGGATCTGCCAAATTCATAGCCGTTTGATCGCTGGACACCGTGACTTTGGCATTGTTCGTAGGCGTGAAAACCAGCTGCTGCTTGGCCGTGTCATAGCTCACGACCAAGTTGCCACTGTATTGAGGATCATCATCGATTTGTTTTTGAACTTCACGCACCAAATCCTCATTGCGCAAATCTTTCAACGTCGACAAATCAATCGGCAACTTAGGAAGTGTGGATTTGTCTGCGCGAGTCAAGGACAACGAGAACGTCGGTGCGCCGACCGTTGAAAAATTGAAAGGCTTTTCGTCACCATAGGCACGCGCAATCACATTGGTCAATTCAGCGGCAATTTGGGTACCTGAGAGCTTTTTGCTGGCACTGGCTGGCAGCTTGCTCATGCTCTCAATCAAGTGATCCAAGCCCACGGTGACGGAGTCGATCGAGTTATCCACATTAACTGTGAACAGATTTTTCAAATCATCAATGCTTCGTTTGCTGCTGTCCAAGGCAGAGGCAACACCGGTTGTCAACACGGGATTGTTGGATACGCCCGTTGTTGCATCAATGTCTTCGATTTGAACAAATGGGCCCGTAGCTTCCGTCACGCTTTGCAAAACCTTGACCGAGTTGGCAATGGTTTGAGCGCTTGCGCTCGATGGGTCTTTTGCGGTGATGGTGAGGGACTTGTCGGCAGCTGAATACGTGGCAATGTAGTCCGCCACAAAGGTGGCGTTCTTGTTCAGCTTGTCGGCCAAGTCTGAGCCAGATGTCGCTTCTTCAAACAGCGGCGGTGTTGCTGTGCCAAAAGTGGCTTTAAACCCGACGGCCGCGTCGGCAAATGTGAACGCCGCCGTGGCACGTGTGTACGGTGTCTCTTGCAAAGCAATTTTGTCTGCAGCGACAACGGCTGTGCCTTGCGTCACGACCACACCTTTGGCAGATGTCGTGCCCTTGATATCGGAAGCTGAGACGTTGGGGTCTAAGGCCGTGATCTTCAGAATTGAATCCGCATATTTAATGGCATTGCCAGTGGATACATCAGAAGCTGCAGAGGTGACCTTGGTCAGAGTTGCGCCACTGATGTTGCGTTGTGCCGAATCGGTGATGGTCAAGCTTTTGGTGGCATCATCCCAGGCCACGGAAATGTTTGAACGACCTTCGTCCATGGCTTGCAATTTGGTTTGCAACTCAGTGGCCATATCAACCCCGGAAACGGTATTCACCGACAAGGAAGTCAAGTCCATTTGTTTGCCGCCAATGTTGATGCTGAAGCTGGCAAAGGGGTTGGTCGTCGGCGCAGTGGCGCCAAAATTAATGCCCTCAAACGCGACCGCTGGTTTTGCGGCCTGTGCGACATAAGTTGACGCAAAGCTGGCGTTGAGGTTCAAGGTCGAAGCCACCTGCTCCACGGTGGGGGGCGTAGATCCTGTGGCGGGAATATCAACCGTCACGCGTGCAGCATTGGGGCCGAACTCAATTGAACGCGCACCGACCACATTGGAATCCAAGGTGTAGGTGACAGCACTGCTACCTTGTTGACGCAGCAAATCAGACTTACTGATGTTGAGGTAATTGGCGAAATCAATGCCGTCGTTGGAACCTGTACCCAAATCGGTGGCCATGCCGCCGTTGACGGTCGCAGGCTTAGATACACGCACATCCGTCAATTGGTCCAACGAGAACTTGATGGTTTTCTTCGAAAAACTACTGTTCAATTCAGCAATTTGTTCTGGTGTTTTGAAGTCACTTTTAGCTTTGAGCTCACCGTACTTGTTGACGTACATCTCTTCGCCCAAGTTGTTGGTTGCTTGCTGCAAAGAAGCGTTCACCAACTTGTCACCCACATACACATAGGTTTGCCATTTGTTGTTGGGTGTTTCTTGACTTGCGTTTTGGGTCTTCACGTAATAAACAGAAGCCAAATAAGAGTTACCGCCAGCGTCATACACCGTAAGAGCTGTACTCTTGTTGTATGTTTCTGGATCGTTGCGGTTGAAATCTTTGGTAATCACAGCGGCATCAGCGGGGAAGTTCAAACCCAAAGACACTTTGCTGGTTTGTTTGGCCATGCCCGTGGTTTTTTGCGGGATGGTGAGCACGTTCATGTCATCCAAATTCGCTTTGCCGGACGAGTCAACTGACGCTGCCATCAATTTCTGTCCTGCTGAGTTCACCACGTTGTTTTGGTCGTTCATCATGAACACACCGTTACGCGTGAAGATGTCTTGGAAACCGTCTTGGGACTTCAGTGGGAAGAAACCGTCACCGCTGATCGCCAAGTCCAAAGTGTTTGATGAGAACACCAAGTTACCTTGACCAAATTCTTGTGTCACCTTTTTCAAAGCCACACCTTGACCAATCGTGGCCGAGGCTTTTTGGAGGGGTGAAGTCGCAAAAATATCGCCAAAGTCAGTACGGCTTCGCTTAAAACCGGTGGTGGAAACGTTGGCAATGTTGTTGGATGTGACACCCATTTGGGCAGTGGCAGCGTTCAAACCTGTGAGTGCGGTATAGAAAGACATGGTGCTTTAGCTCCTGAGAGAAATTCTTGTATTTGAAAATTAGTTGCTGATGCGTTTGACATCTGCCAAATTGACGGTCTTGCCACCCGTGACTTCCAACAACATGGTGCCATCTGACGTGCCTGCGCTGCTGACGCCCTTGACCGTGGCATAGGTGTTGATCGTGGGTTTGGTGACGGTGCCATTGCTATTGACGGAGGCCACATAGCGATAGATACCATTGGCAGCGGCGGTTCCGCCGTCTGTCATACCGTCCCAAGACAACGTCACATCACCCACAGGTTGTGCGCCCATGATTTGGGTGCGAACCAAAATACCTTTGTCGTTGAAGACTTGCAGCTTGATGCCATCGGCACCAGTTGGCAAATTCATCACACCTTGAGAAACTGTGGTGTCGGTCACTTCGACAGGACCATCAGGTACGCCCACAGTTTTGCCAATCAGAGATGTCGCACCCAACAAACGATCGTTCGCCAAGCTGCTGACCAAACTTTCCATGCTGGTCTTCATCGCGGTGGTCGCTTCGAGTTGAGAGAACTGAGCCAGTTGCGCCACAAAGGCTTCGTTTTTCACTGGATCGGTGGGGTCTTGATTTTTCAGCTGTGTCGTGAACAGTGTCAAAAACTCTGTTTGTCCCATGCTTGTTTTTTGAGGCGTGGCCGCTTTTTGCGCGTTGTACTGCGCCGTGGTCATGATGCCGCTAATAGAAGACGAGGTATCGATAGCCATGTGAGACTCCTAATTAGCTCTTGGTGATTTCGAGGGTGCGCATCATCAGCTGACGTGCGGTGTTCACCACTTCAACGTTGTTTTGATAAGAGCGAGAGGCGGCCATCATGTCGACCATCTCAGACATTTCATTCACGTTGGAGTGAAAGACATAGCCTTCTTTGTCGGCGAGTGGGTTGCCTGGCTCCCAAGTCTTGCGAATCGGGGCTGGGTCGTTGACGATGCGGTCTACCTTGACGCCACCGACGAACTGCGCGCCAGCGTGGGTCATTTCTTCTTGCATCAAAGCTTTGAAGAGTGGACGGCGGCCACGGTAGGCCTCTTCCTCCGAACCAGCCACTGAGTTGGCGTTAGCCAAGTTAGAGGCCGTGGTGTTCATGCGAATGGCTTGCGCGTTCAGCGCAGTGCCTGCAATACCAAAGACGTTATCGAGTTGCATGGTTTATTACTCCCCGCGCATGGCTTTACGCAAGCCGCCAATGCGGTTTTGCAAGAACTGCAAGGTGGCTTGATAGTCACCCGCCGCCTTACCGTATTGGGCTTGTTCGACGTTCATTTCAACGGTGTTGCCGTCGAATGAGCTGTTAAAAGGTGTGCGATAGCGCATGCCGTTGTCTGGCGCTTCGGTCAGGCCGGCATAGTGCTTCTCGTTGGTGGCTGTCAAATATTCGGTCTTGGCCTCTTTGAGCATGGCCTTGAAATCAACGTCTTGGGCTTTGTAGTTAGGCGTGTCAGCGTTGGCGATGTTGCGCGCCAATACTTCCATGCGCTGGCTTCTGACGCCAAGCGCACGCTCGTGTATTCCGAAAGCTGAGTTGAAAACGTCCATTACTAGACTCCTGTTTATTGACACATGGCCTCAAGTTGTGAGACCTCGTGTCGATTAATGCAAGAGCCGTGCCACGGCGGTTTTGACGGTGGAAGCGGCAAACTTTTGCCGCTGACGCGAAATTAACGTGATTCCGTCACGGCCGCTTGTGCGGCATAGGCGCTCAAGCGAGCGGCCTGCAGGGTTGTGCGTGGTTGCTGTTGTGCCAACACATCTTTGCCCAATCGTTCATTGGCGTTTTGGTGTAACCCAGCAAGTATGGAGTTACGCGTGATGGGTGCACGGGTGTCGCGGTTCACGTGCAAGTAAGCCGCTTGTTGACCTGGAATATTCAATGCTGCATTGGGCCTTGTCTCACTTCGCGCAGCGGGCGTGAGCACGGTCAAGTACAGATCATCCAAACCAACTGGTCCAAAGTTCTTCAGACCTGTGTCGTCAAAATACTTCCCCACCATGTCGAGCTGCTGCAACACGCTATGACCCAAGATCGCTTTGGGGTTGGCGCCAAACCCAGCACTGGCCGCACCGCGATCAGGACCATCACAAAACTGAATGATGCCGTGGCAACGATTATTGGTGGCCTTGGGGTTCATGCCATCACTTTCCATCAAAGTGAGGCGAGCAAAGTCATCGGGGGCAAAGCGGTGCTCTTGGGAGAGTTGAACAATTTTGTTCATCACCGCTTGTTTATCTTGGGCGGGAATGAAGCCTTTTTCAATCGCACGATCAATGGTTTTTTCTAACACCACATTGCCACTGCGATCTGAGCGTGTCAGCAACTGCACTTGTGCAGTGCCCGCCAAAGCTGTTGCACCCATGGGTGTATTGGTGTTGAGGGTGTTCACATTGGCAGCGGGCGTCACCGCAGGTGCGGCGGCGGCGGCCACAGCCGCTTTGTTCGCTGCGATGGCTTGGTTCACCGCCTGCGCTTGTTGAAGCGAGAAATTCAAACTTTCCAGGTTCAGCTGTTGACCTGGATGGATCATGTTGGGATTGGCAATATTGTTTGAACGCGCCAAGGTTTGCGCCAAACGCATGGCTTCGTTGTTCGAAATAGTTACACCACGCGAGGCCATTTGCTCACGCACGATGCCCGTCAACGTTTGCCCCGACCGAACCGACGTGCTCCAAGGAGTCGTACTGCCCTCTGGTGCCAAAGCACCTGATTGATTGGCGCTGGCCAACGCACGCGCGAAGGCAGGCGCCGTACGGGCGTACGCCAACTGGCTCCGTGGCAGCTTTGGCATGCCGGAGGCGTCGGTGGTGTTCACCTGTGGGCTATAGGACGGGTCGAGTTGCATGGGCTGCTCCGTTTAATCGGTCCTTGAAAAGTTGGCTTCGTTCTTGCATAAAGGGTTGTGTCTAAACAAATGTCAAAACATCAACACTGACCCGAATGACTATGCAAATGCTGTGCCTAAAAAATGCCGACACCCAACGCTTGAAGCGCTGGGGCATGGCGCTGGCCGCATGCGTGCTAAGCCACGCCCAGCTTGGTTTTGCAGCCGATTCAGCGTCAATGGACAGTGGTTTTGAGGCCTTGCAAAAACAAGCTCAACAATGGGCCAGCTCGCACCCCTCTTTTCGCGGTAAACAGGTGCAGGTTGCGCCTGTTGACCCACGCATTACGGTTCAAAACTGTCAACAAAACCTGCAGTTTGAGCACCCTTTTCCAAACCAACCGGCCGTACGCGTGCGCTGCGCCCAACCGGCTTGGCAGCTTTTCGTCAATCTGACGGCTGGGCCGACGCCTTCACGCGACACAACATCCGGCCAAGCTCTGCACAGAGTCTTGGTGTCCAAAGAGCTGCTCAAGCGCGGTACGGTGATTTCCCCTTCCATGTTCAGCTACGCGGAAATGCCAGCTGCCGGCATGGAAAACCAAATCATTTCTGATGCAAATTTATTAAAAAACATGGAGTTGGTGCGCGACCTCACGCCCAACACCCCTCTGCGTTCGTATGACGTGAAGACCGCTGTGTTGGTCAAGCGCGGACAAGAGGTTTTGGTCACAGCAGGCGAAGGACAAGGCTTTTCCATCACAATGCGTGCGGAAGCGTTGCAAGACGGTGGTTTGGGTGAACAAATTCGCTTAAAAAATTCGGAGTCGGGTCGATCACTCTATGGCGTGATTACTGGACCGAATGCCGCGAAAGTGAAGTGAAAAGTGGTATTTAAAAAATATTTCAAAAAAACGCTCAAGTTCTAAAATTTGGGGTCGATTGAAGTGTTGTGAAAAAGTTTGGCCCACTCAATGGGCTAAGAAAGTGAAAACATCATGAATGACGCTATTTCAAACTACGGTCGTATGACGCAATCGAACGCTGCCATTCGCAGCGCCATCGATAAAGTCGAAAAACGAAGCCCTTCTGCCGCGCAAGCCAAAGAGGACTTGGCTCCGTCCATGGATAAAGCATCTTCCGCAGGAGCAGACAAAGTGAGCTTGAGCAACGTTGCCCAAAAAGTCATGGCACAGCCAGACTTTGACCGCTCCAAGGTTGAAGCGATCAAGCAAGCCATCAAAGACGGTAACTATCCTGTGAATCCACGCCGCATCGCCGAAAACTTTGTGGCGTTGGAAAAAATGATCGGTAACTGATCGTTCGTTGACTCGCATGACATCACTCGCCACGGACACACAAGCCTCCTCACTTGAGCAGGCTTTGGCTTTGGTGAAAACGCTGGAAGATATGCTCGAACAAGAGTTCGAGCACCTGAAAGCGCAAAACCTTGACGCATTCGAAGCGTCGCAAACATCTAAAACTGAGCTGTTGCAACAGCTCGCGCAGTTGGCTGGGATTGATGGCCCAGAGTCTGCTGACGCCCTAGGCCCAGAGTGGGATGGTTTCAAAGAACACATGGCACATTGCCGCGACATGCATCGCCGCAACGAAGTGTTGATTGTTCGAAAAATTGACGCCATTCGCGGCGCATTACAAAGTTTGCAAATTCAAGACCCTGCAAGCTCCGTTGAGATTTATGACCGTTTGGGCAAAGTCTCGCGTGGCGGACGACGCGGTGGCGGTCGAGGTTACGCAGAGGCGTAACCCACTAGGCTTTTTGGGGCTTTTCATCCCCAGGCTGCATGCCCTTGAGCCAATACACCCACGCCAAAATCACGGCGACCGCGGTGAACATATCTTCTGGGATTTCTTGCCCGATATCGAGTCGGCTCAACATCGCTAACAGACGTGGATCTTCGGCCACATACACGCCTTGCTTTTTGGCTTCGGCCACGATGCGACGTGCAAGCTCGTCATCGCCTTTGGCTGTGAGTACAGGCACTTTGTTGCGGCCATACTCCAACGCCACTGCTTGGGTGTAGTGTTTGTCGTTCATACGCGTGTGTCCACCACGCTGCCGTGTTCTGGTGGAGGATGGTCTGGTGTCGCATCTGGACGTGGTGCGTTGTAAACCTGAAAACTGCCCATGTGCAAGCCTGCACTTTCGAGCTCATCGGTCAGTTCGGTGGCATTGAACTTGGCCAGATCGGCCACGTCTTTACGCAACGCCCACATGGTCAAATCCACTTGCGCATTTGCGCTGATGGTGGTTTTAAGCCACACCTCGCCCAACACGCGACTTTGTGTGTGCATATTGACCACCAAAGGCGATTTGGGTTGCCCGGGCTGATTGCCCTTTTGCTCAAAATGCAGCTCCACCGGATCTGCGTCTCGAAAGGGAATGACAAAAGCGAAACTCAAGTCACCTTTGTTGACCGCTGGACTGGCCTGCAACTGCGCCGCCTCTAACTCATCCAACGCATGCTTGAGTGAGTCTTGGGTCTCTACGCTGTCTTGTTCTTCGACACGCTCACGTTCGGCCATGAGCAAGCGCAACAACACCTTGGTGTTGTCTGCCACAGGCTCACCATCCGCCAAACTTGCTTCGCTCGATCTGGCATGCCCCAAGATAAAACGCTTCAGTGCTTGAGGTTGCAAACTACTCATGCTCAAGCGCTGCGCACCGATGCGTTTCTTCAGTTCTGCTGCATCTTGAACCGGTGGAATCAAAGCTTCCAACACGCCAGGGCGCAACAAAGCCATGAGGTTTGTAAACCCTGGTGGTTGAAACAGCAAGGTATTCAAGCGGGTAGGGAGGCCAGTAGGCAATGGCTCCGTTCCTGCAAAACTGCCGGTATGCAAGAGTTGCAAAGCCCATTTACCCGTGGGTAACAAGTGTGCACGCAGCTGCACCACGTCGCCATCTTTGATGTAGGGAAACAGTGGCACATTAAAGCTGTGCTCATTCAGCACCAACTTGAGATGCTCATTGCGCATGGCCGCGACCGCCTGCACCACCTGACCATCGTGTAGACCCAGCTGACGTGCCACTGGCGCCTCAACATAGGCCGTGCGCATTTCCAAATGAACAGGCGCCACACGCGGAATCGCGTGGACGCCCTCAGGACCCAAGATTGACACAGCGGCCCCTTAGGGGAATCGCACCCAGTTCTTGCGCTCGTTCATATTCATATCGGCCGTCGAATAACCGCCGCCACGGTGCATGCCGCTGTTGCCGGGGGCATGACCAGGCACCATATAGCTGCGAAGCAGATCGTCATGGTTGGGCACATTCAAAACAGCCCCAGCCATCAATGAGCGAGGTGGCGCCTTGGTGAAGGCTTGTGGATTTTGTTGCACAAACGCATTGCGCAAAATATCAACGCGCAAGGGGCTGTCGGGCATGGTCTTGCGAATCACTTTGTCTAACGTGTCACCCGACTCAACCACATACGTGGCATGCGCAACCGGTTTGGCTGCTAGACAAAGCATGGGTGCGCTCGCAATCATGCAGCACAGCAAAGCGCGAACGGAAGTCATAGGCGTTTTCATGGTCGGTTCTCCCGTTGATGGTTTAGTACGTGTAAGGCCAAGCAACCCAAGCCCCTTTGAATTTTTGTTTTCGTCCTGCCACTTGCTTGATTTCAGCTTGATAAGGCGTCACCGATTTAACTTCGGCCAACACCGCAGCGTCAAGTGCGCTAGGTTCAAGCGTATGGCGAGGCAGAACCGACGGATCGGCGATCATGAGTTTGTCGCCCACACGCAGTCCTGCGTTACTGCCTGCATTGAGTGCCAAACGTCCGTTGGTTTGTTCAACCGCAAACGTTTGAGGCTCACATGCCAATTGTTTCTCGAGCTGCGCTGTCATGGCTGACACTGCACGCGAGATGGCAGCATTGGTATCGGTATCCATTTTTGGTGTGCCATACGCTTGCGTGGTGAGGCTAGGCACCACCACCTCTTCGGCAAGGAACCATCCCTGACGCTGGCCTGGGCCACTGACTTGCAAGGTCAAACCAAAAGCAGAGTAATCATCAGAGACGCCGCTCAATGGCACTGGCGTCACAGTGAGCTGGGCGTGCCATTGAATGTGTTCTTCCCCATGACCATGAATCAAACGGTCATACGTACGCGCCTGCGCTTGTGTGCTGACCAACCGCCAACGCTCTGAACGTGCCGCAGATTGAATGAGCCGCGTGCGTGCCGCAAATCCGAGCTGTTGCGCAAGATAGCGTTGGGTGGGAACCAACCCAGGAGATAAATCCATGCCCACCGTCATGACTTGACGCAAAGGCGCTTTCGCCTGAGGCGCCTCACAGCGGCCTGGTTGCACGGACTCAACTTGGTTGGCCGCGACCAACTCTGCTTGTGGTTGTTGCCCTGCGTCACGCACGTATTGCGCAACTTGCAAGTCACGCAATTTGATTTCAGATGAAAACCGATTGAGCTCTCGCAACTTGCCATCGCTCTCCATCCAGCTCGTGGCACTGACGCGGGTGTTGGACTTCATGGCTACCTCAACCATGGCTCTGCGAATGGCCTTTAAGCGCTCTTCTGCACTCAAGTCAGCCGCAGCGACGGAAAAATTGACACCTGCCAGCCCCCAAAGAACCGTCAAGCAGAGGTGCTGGCGCAACGAAGTCCACATCTTCACAATCTCGTCACATTCGCTCAGTTACGTTTGGCGCTCAAGCTAGCAATGTACAAAGCACGCAAGTCATTGACCACATTACGGTCCAGCGACATGGTGGTCTCGTACGTGTCATCCCCAACAGGCGTGATGCTGACCAAGACGGCACCGTAGATCACGCCCTCGACGCGCGCGCGGAAGGTATCGCTCATCACCGTCATATCTGCCACGGTGGTACTGGCGTCCAATTGCTGTCCGTAGACCTGCTCAGTCAAAGCACGGTAGGCGTCAAGCTTGGATGCGCGGATCGCAAGCAAGCGTTGCTGCGCAGGATTACGGTGATTTTGAATACTAATCACCGCATAACCCGTAGCCACCAGCGTCTCACGCTTTTGTGTCATGGGTGTGATCATGTTGGCGCTCTCGTCCAAGCGGGCTTGCGCGGGCATGGGTGGAGGCGTGTTAGCGCAAGCGGTCAGCAAGAGGGCGGAGGCTGTGGCAGCCCAAAAGGTGGTGCGGTTCATATCTATGTCCTTGAGAGGTCTCCCCCATGATTCGGCACCGACTCGGGCATCTTTAACAAATCTAAATACGAATACTTTTTCTGTCTTGTGAAATAGGCAGAGTCGCCGACAATCATGTGTAGGAATTTTTGACATGACATCCACGACAAACTTCATCGGCTCCAGCGAGTCAGCGGTCTCTTTGCGCCAACTGGTCGCAACCATGGCCAACTCCAACGCCACGGTGATGATCACGGGCGAAAGCGGCACGGGCAAAGAACTTTTGGCCAGGCTGCTGCATGAGCAATCAGACCGCTGTGGCGCCAACTTTGTGCCAATTAACTGTGCGGCAATTCCTAAGGATTTGCTGGAAAGCGAGCTGTTTGGCCACCGCAAAGGCGCTTTCACAGGGGCTGTCGCCGATCGAATCGGACGATTTGAGCTAGCCCATGGCGGCACGATCTTCTTAGACGAAATTGGCGACATGTCGCTCGACATGCAAGTCAAGCTGCTGCGTGTCTTGCAAGAACGCACGGTCGATCCCATTGGTAGCACCCGCCAAGTACAGGTGGATGTACGCGTGGTGGCAGCGACTCACCGCGATTTGGAAAACGAAATTGCGGCGGGTCGTTTCCGTGAAGACTTGTATTACCGACTCAATGTGCTGCCCATGGTGACGCCTCCGTTGCGCGAACGCAACACTGACATCCCCGAATTGTTGGCATTTTTCGCAAAAAAATGCGCCAACTTTGGCAAGCAACCCATTCGCTTCAAACCCGACTTCTTGGCGGCTTTGCAAAAGTACCCATGGCCAGGCAATGTGCGTGAACTCTCCAACGTGGTTGATCGCTTCAGCACGCTCTATGCAGGCCAAGAACTCGACTTACGCGCGATCCCACCTACCCTGCTGCCCAAAGGGTTGGTCTCTGCTCAGGCCGAGTTGCAAGCGCAAGCCCCTTTGTTGGCCAAGCTCGAAATGACGCCACCTCCCGAGGTGCTGGCCGAGATGAACGAGGAGCCGGAAGAAGAGGAAAACGAGATCGAAGGCCTCATCATGCTGGCGCAAGGCATGCCTCAATTACCACCAGAGGGCCTGTCGCTCAAAGAGCGCATGGCTCAGATTGAGCGCAGCATCATTGAGCAGGCGCTCAATCGCAACTCGGGCAATGTGTCTCGTACCGCTAAGTTATTGAATTTGCAACGCACCACCTTGATTGAAAAGATCAACAAGTACGAGCTGCGTCCAGCGGCATAAGCCAAGGCGCCTGACACAACACTGCGGTCCATGCAAGAAAAAAGGCAGCTCTGTGAGCTGCCTTTTTTTACGCCATCGCGGGGCTTAATCTTGGTCGTTGTAGAGCACCGTGATACTCATCCTGCGGTTTCTCGGATCGCGAGGATCTTTGGGATTGAAGGGGTCGGTATCGGCCACACCCTCAATACGTGCAAAGCGACTTTCTTTGATACCGCTTCTTTCGAGCAATGCACGCGTTGCCTCGGCACGCTCTGCAGACAAGGACCAGTTATTGCGACCTTCTTTGTTGTTAAACGGCACACTGTCGGTATGACCTCGGATCGCAATCTTGTTGGGCATTTCGGCCAAAGATGCGGCGATTTCACTGATCAAACTAGAGGCTTTGCCTTGCATGCCAATGCCGCCACTTGGGAACATCGCAAAATCAGCTTTATCGATGATCTCAATGCGCAAGCCTTGCTTGTCGCGCGTCACGGACACTTGATCTTTCAAGCCACCGAGTTTTTTATTTTCAGACAGCTTTTGTTCAATCTCTTTTTCGAGTTTGTCAAAGTCAGCCTTCTCTTGCGCTTGGGCAATTTCTTTCTTTTGCTCAGGCGTCAGCTTGTCAGGGTCTGAATAGGGGTTGTTGTTTTCCTGTCCGGGATCCGTGCTGGGGTTGGGACCACCTTCTGAGCGAGGTGTCAAACGTTCGAGCAATGCCGTTTGCTTGGCTGCAAAGGGAAAGCCATCGGGATCGATGATGGAGCGACCACCCAACACACCATTGGAACCAGCCAACTGACCAATGGCCACCAAACTTTGTGAAGTGGGTTTGAAGTAATCCGCAATACTTTTACGCTGATCTTCGTTGGAAGCGCCTAACAGCCACATCAACAAGAAGAAGGCCATCATCGCCGTCATCATGTCGGCCAACGCGATCTTCCAAGCACCGCCGTGTGCACCGCCATGGCCGTCATCAATGATTTTTTTGATGACAATGACGGGCGCAGGTGCTTCGTCTTTTTCTTCTTCCGTTTTCTCAGGCGCAGCTGCAGCCGCTGCTGCGGCTTCTGCTGCTGCCTTTTCGGCGTCTTCGGGCGCGGCGGCCGCGTCTTTTTCGTCAGCCATTATTTCCTCAACGCATCAAAGAGTTCACCAAAGGTGGGTTGTGCATGATGGTTGATACACACGCGCGCCGCTTCGATGATCAATGGAACAGGATACCCATGCATATTGCCAATGATCACCTGTTGTGCCACCTTCAAAGCTTCGCTGTCTTCATCAATGATTTGCACCAAACGTTTGCCAAAGGGTTCAAAAATACCGTAGGCCAAGAACACCCCCAAGAACGTACCCACCAACGCGCCACCAATCAGGGCACCCAGTACAGGAGGAGGTTGGTCAATCGCGCCCATGGTCTTCACCACACCCAACACACAAGCTACAATACCCAGCGCTGGCAAAGCGCCAGCCAGTGTAGAGAGTGCGTCTGCGTTTTGCATTTCGCTGTGGTGGTGGTGCTTGATAGAGGCAGTCATCACGTCTTCCACCGCATAGGGACTCAAGGTACCTGAAGACACCACCATCAAACGGATGGTGTCACACACCAAGCCCACCAAGCCATGGTCGGCCAACATCTTGGGACATTCACCAAAAATGGCACTGGCCTCGGGGTTCTCCACGTGCGATTCCATCGCCACAGCACCTTCAGCCTTCAAGGTTTTCATCAGTTTAGAGATAACCGCAATGATGCCGATGTAGTCTTCCTTGTGGTAGCGAGGGCCTTTGAGCACACGCCCCATACCTCCCCAAGCACCTTTAAAAATCGCGCCAGAGTTACCGGTGATCATGCCGCCAACGCCAGCACCACCAATAATGAACATCTCGAATGGGGTGGCTTTGATAATGGGCGCCAAGCTACCGCCGGCGATCACGAAACCGCCGAACACGCAAATGAACAAAACGACCAAACCAATAATTGCTGACATCTAACTCTCTCCCCATGCAGGTCGGCGCACCCAAGTCCAAACTTGGATGCGCCTTAAAACTTTCCCGTACAGCCTGCTAGATTAACTGATAAATCAGCCAATTCCGCTAAAAAGCGGAAAAGCTTGATCAGTTCATCATGCTGGCTGGGCGGTTACTTGCCGGCACCAGAGAAGGCATACCTTCCCAAGCGTCGCGAATTTCGCGCATCAAACCATAAATCTCATCCAACACCGCCAAATCATTGTGGGCGTTGGCGTGGAACAAACGACGGGTCACATAGCTGTACAACTCATTGAGGTTGTTCGCCAGATCACCACCTTTTTCAAAATCCAAGGCGCCTTGCAAACCAATCACGATACGGCTGGCACGCGCAATGGCTTTGGATTTTTCATTGATATTTTTATGCTGGATATGACCACGCGCAGTGGACAAACTCTCCAACAAGCCATCAAACAACATCTGAATCAATTGCACATTGTTAGCCGTGGCAACACCACTGCTGACTTTGACATCGCCGTAACTTTGAATGGCTCGTGAATTGGCTCGCATTTGATAACTCCTGTGTATTTCTTAGCGTACACAAGCAGTATCGGAAGCGTGCCAGCAAACTTGAGCCTCATTCATATCAGGCAGGTTTCACTTCAAGCTCAGCCTCTTGCTCAGGGGCTTCTTCGGCCAAAACTTCTGCCTCAGGCTCGGAATACATCACAGCCTCAACCGTTTCAGCGGCAATTTCTTGCCGCTGCTCGTCCTCGTAGGCTTGAACATGCTCGAGCCCTTGAGCCAACTCCTCTGGCGTGATCTCGCGCTCTGTGCTGTTCTCAACCAAGCCCTCACCCAAAGTGCTGATTTGAGCTGACTCATCCGTCAGTGCCAGCAAAGTGCTGTCGTCGTGTGACGCCTCTTCATGGATGGGCGCTTCTTCAAACAAGAAGTCAGAAAACGGCACTTCATTGGTGATGCCAACACGTTGGTAAAGCATATCCACCACGCTGTCTACCGTCTGCTTCAAACGAACCAAGACATCAGGGTTGGGATTGTTGGCATAGCTACCCGCAAACTCTAGGGCGGAGCGATAAACGCTGCCCAAATGCTGTGGTGGCAACCAAGACACGATGTGCCCACGCACAGTTGGAATCTTTCGTGTAGAACTCGGAACTTTGCTTTCATCTCCGCCCACTTCCTCCAACCCATCTTTGAAGGTGGCCACAATGTGTTCACGCAAGATAGGCTCGTAGTGCGGGCGTAAAGCATCGATCATGCTGGCATCAAAGCCTTCGACCTGTTTGCCGTTCATGGCATCCCATAGCTTTTTGCCCTCGAGTCCTGAAAACAGCAAATCGCCAGGAATTTCAGCCCCCAACTCTGGCAGAGCGGGCACATCTGGCTTAGGCGCCTCGTACATCTTGGCCAAGTTGTTGATTTTGTCAATCAAATACAGCGTCAAAATCACCAAAAGGAGCAAGATCCACGAGATCATGTTCATCATGAAGTTACTCATGCGCGTCTCCTTGTCTCAACCTTCTCGGTTTCGGCAGCGTTGTCAACCTTGAGAGTGCCACGCAACTTCTTGACTACGGAGGACAAGATTTGACTCACGCGCGATTCACTCACGCCCAGTGTCTCGCCAATCTCTTTGAGGTTGAACTCTTCAACGTAGTAAAGCTGCATGACGAGCTGCTCACGTTCAGGCAACTGCGCAATCGCATCCGTCACCGCGTCCATGAATTCGGCCTCTTCCACAATCACTTCTGGTTGCTGCGAGCTGTCATCGGCAATGGTCATCACCTCTTCGGTCACCACTTCCATCGAATAAGTCTCAAAGCGCTTGGCTTTGCCGCGCTCTTTGTGAAACTCTTCAAGATCTTTGCCCATGTACTCGGCAATTTCTGATTGGGTCGGCGTGCGACCCAACTCAGCTGCTAGCGCATGCACCGTGGTGTTGTGCTCTTTGTTGAAAGCCACTGCAGAGCGAGGCAAAAACGACAATCGCCGCACTTCATCCAGCATCGCACCACGCACACGGCTGTGTGCGAAGTTTTCAAACTCGATGCCCTTGGTGGGATCAAAAGCACGAGAAGCTTCGAGCAGACCAATCATGCCCACTTGAACCAGCTCATCGAGCTCCATGAATGCAGGAATACGAGCCTTCAAGTGCAAAGCCACACGTTTGACCAAGCCCAAATGGGCCATGACCAAATCTTCGCCTTTAGGCTTGCAAGATTCGTACATTTGTACGGGGGATAGTGTTCTCATGTGTCAGACGAACTGTTTTGCATCAGTCGCTCCATGAAAAATTGAAGACCACCCGAGGGGTGATCAATCGGACGCAAGTGCGTGCATGCCTCAGCTAAGCGCATGTAGTCACGAGCGGCTGCCGTACCGGGGGCGAGTTCCATCACCGACTGGTATTTTTTGAGTGCACGCAAGACCATCTCATCTTCTTCGATCGAGGTCAGGTAGTGCACCGATTCGCCCAAGAAACGCACACAGACGTCGTTGAGCTTTTTATAAAGTTTCCAGCCTTCTGACTGGCTCTTGACCATGTTGGGCAAGAGATAGATTTCATCCAAGCCCATCTCTTTGCTCAAGATTTTGATGGTGCCATAGGCGTCAGCAATAGACGATGGATCGTCTTTGACCACGATGAAGCGGCGCTGGCAGGCTGCCAAGAAAGACAACACGGAGGGCGAAATACCAGCAGCCACGTCAACGATCAAATAATCTACGTCGTCAGACAACACACCAAACGACTGCACGATGCTGGCCGCTTGTACGTCGCTCAGGCCTGCCAACTCTTGCATACCCGAAGCGCCGGGGATGAGCTTCACGCCTTGGCGAGTTGTCACGAGAATTTCTTGCAACGACTTTTGTCCTGCCAAGAAGTGTCCCAAGTTGTATTCCGCACGGGCACCCAAAGCAATTTGCGCGTTGGCCAAGCCGAGGTCGGCATCGAACAGCATGACGCTGTGGCCCAGCTGCGTCAGCGCCACAGCCAAGTTGATAGAGGTGGTGGTTTTACCGACGCCACCCTTGCCGCTGGCAATGCCGATGACTTCTGTTCTACGTGTATTACTCATGGGTCAAGCCTGTGGTTTCGGTTTTAAATTTCGCGGCAATTTGTGCCAATTTGGAAGATGCGATGTCGTTCACTGCGGCATCGCGTGCATTTTGTTGAGCTTGTTCTTCGGTCTCAGGCAATGGCAAGTTGTCCAATGCACATTGAACCAAGCCGGCCAATGACACGTCTTGCACCAAATCGCTGGTGCGGTCACCGTGGCTGGCCACAGACACGCTCAACGATTTGTCGGTCAAGAACTGCAACAAGGCCCAAGGCTGGGTGGATTCGTCCAACTTGCTCAGCATCAAGGATGCCCAAACGTTGTCGGTGTTGTCAAACACACGACGGATGTTGGCCGCTGATGCATCAGCGGGAATCACAGCATGGCACTGAACATTCAGGTTCATGGCGCGAATCTCAGCCAGGCGTTCGTTCATTTGCACACCGGCGGTGTCAATCAAGATGAGTTTGCGATCGGTGTGCTCATCCAACAACAGCTTCAAGGTGGAAGCGTTGGTGGCGCGGAAGGAATCCACGCCAGACTGTGCGCACAGCAATTGGGTTTGGTTCCAAGCGCCAGCACGCTGGTCCTGGAAGCTGATGACCATGACTTTTTCGCTGCCATGCAATTGCGCGGCATGTTGTGCCAAGCGGGCCACCATCATGGACTTGCCAGCGCCTGATGGGCCAGCCAAAGCATGAATGCCAGACACAGGCGTTTGCGCTTGTTCTTGCTCCACAGAGTGCGCCAATTGGCGGCTCAAAGCACCCATGGCGTCTGCCATGTTGTCGTGGTCTTTGATGTTGTCAATCAGCAAAGCACGCAAAGCGACAGGAATCGGTGCATCGTTCAGGGCATCGCGCAAAGGCAGGACAGCGGCAGGCAATGGCATACCGCCTTGTTGCCAAGCTGCCATTTGTTGGCCGAGCTTAAATTCGCGGCGCAAAGAGTTGAGCTCTTCACGTACCAGCGCCACGATTTCGCGACCGCGCAAAGTGTCGTGCTCTTCGGCGGCCTGCTTGGCTGATTCGTCCATCGCTGAGGCTTGCACTTTTTGCGCGGCCTTGACTTTGGGTGCAGTTGATTTGGCAGCCACTTCCACGATGGGTTTAGCCACCTTGGTGGCTTGACGCTCGCGGGCTTGGCGTTTGTTTTGCTCAATGGTTTGGCCTAGGAGCACATCAAACTTGCCACTGGGTTTGCCTACTTGCGCGAACTCTGGCTTCACATGGGGATCCGCTTCTTCTGGCGACAGAGGTGCCAAATCAACAGCCACGATCAGCTCAGTCAATCCATTGACTTGGCCGCTTGAGATGACAAGCACGTCAGGGCCGTATTGGGCCACGGCCTTTTCGTTGGCAGCGCGGATGTCGCGGGCAAGGATGCGTTTGAGTTCCATAGGTCAGCTCACTCTGTCTTTTGTTATAGGTTTTCGGGTTATCGGGCTTTGGCGTCCACGGTGTGGATCACTTTGACGGCCTGATCGTCCGGAATTTCGCTGTAAGACAGCACAGTCAAATCGTTCACGCGGAATCGTGCGGCTTTGGAGAGCCATCCACGAATCACGGGGGACACCACCAACACAGCGGGGTGGCCCATGTCTTCTACGGTGCGCGATCCTTCGCGCAAACCGGCAAATAAGTTTTCTGACAAACCAGGCTCAAGCACCACAGCTTGACCAGGTTGGCTTTGTTGCAGTACGTTGTGCAGCAATTGCTCTAAGGAAGGTTCCAGCGTCATCACTTGCAAGCTGTTGTCTGCATCAATCAAGCTTTGCATGATCATGCGACCAAGCTTGGGTCGGACCATGGCTGTCAGTTGTTCTGGGTCTTGGGTGCGCGTGCTGGCTTCGGTCAAGGCTTCGGCAATCGTGCGCATGTCACGAATGGACACTGACTCAGACAACAAGTTTTGCAAAGTACGGGTCAAGATGCCGAGCGACAACTTGCCAGGCACCAAGTCTTCGACGATCTTGGGTGACTTGGCTGCTAATTTGTCGAGCAACTGCTGGGTTTCGTCATGGCTCAACAAGTCAGAGGCGTTTTCACGCAACACTTTGTTGAGGTGGGTAGAAATAGCTGTCGCAGCATCGACCACGGTGTAACCGAGCGTACGAGCTTGATCGCGTTGCGAGGGTTCAATCCAGACGGCTTCTAAACCGAAGGCGGGTTCGCGAGTCGGAATGCCTTCTAAGTGGCCATACACATGGCCGGGGTTGATGGCCAATTCACGACCGACTTTGACTTCACCCTTGCCACGCACCACACCTTTGAGGACGATGTTGTAGGCATCTGGATCGATGTTCAGGTCATCGCGGATACGCACGGGTTGAACCAAAAAGCCCAACTCGGCAGACAATTTTTTACGCACGCCCTTGACGCGTGTCATCAGCTCACCGCCGGTTTCGGCGTTGACCAAGGGAATCAGGCCATAGCCAATTTCCAAGCCAATGAGGTCGACTTGGTCCACATCGTCCCAATCGAGTTCTTTGGGTGCGTCGGTGGGGGTGGCATCTTTTTCGGCTTGTTCGGCTTGCTCTTCCTGAACTTCGCGGGTGATGATCATCAAACCCAAGCCTGCAGACGCGAGGGCCAAGGTGATGAACATCAGATGAGGCATGCCGGGCACCATGCCCAAAATCAACAAAATAACAGCAGAGATAAAGAGTGCGCTGGGGTTGGCCAACTGAACCGAAGCTTGTTCAGAAATCGATTCGGCCGTGGTCACACGCGTCACGATGATGGCGGTGGCCAGTGACAAGAGCAACGAAGGAATTTGCGCCACCAAGCCGTCACCGATGGTGAGCAGGGTGTAAATGCGGCCAGCTTCAGCCACAGGCAAATCATGCTGTGCCACGCCAATGATCAGACCACCGACCATGTTGATCAACAGAATCAACAAACCGGCCATGGCGTCGCCGCTCACGAATTTGGAAGCACCGTCCATCGAACCGAAGAAGTCAGATTCTTGGGCCAATTCAGCGCGGCGTTGTTTGGCGGTCTCTTGGTCGATGATGCCGGCGTTCAAGTCGGCGTCGATCGACATTTGTTTACCAGGCATGGCGTCCAAGGTGAAACGGGCGTTCACTTCCGAGACGCGGCCTGCACCTTTGGTCACCACCACAAAGTTGATGATCATCAAAATCGCGAAGATGATGAAGCCCACCACATAGTTCCCTGCAATCACGAATTCACCAAAGGCCTGCACCACACGTCCTGCGGCATGCGACCCTTCGTGACCATTAACCAGCACCACACGGGTGGATGCCACGTTCAGCGCCAAGCGCAACATGGTGGCAAACAACAACACTGTGGGGAAGGATGAAAACTCGAGTGGTTTACGGGTGCCGATGGCGATCATGATCACCACCAAGCTGCAAAGAATATTAAAAGTAAACAAAAAGTCCAATAAAACTGGAGGCAATGGCAAGACCAACATTGCCATGATGACGAGCACCACCACCGGAATACTGAGTCCGGAGAGGTCAAATTTCGACAAGTTGTGTCGAATCGTTGACAGAGTGAGAGTGCTCATTTGGAAAATCCAGTTTGAAGTGGAACGTTTTGGTTTCTTTTTGCCTTGAAAACAGATTCGAGGCATGTTTGTTAAGCAATCGATGTGCCAAGTCAAACTGACACTGATGTGCCTGCTGAGTGAAAGCGGCAAGAACTAACCTGTCACGGTTCTTGCTTAACTCCTTGGCAAACTCGTTTAAAGACCACCATGAACCTGTCCAGTTACCTTCAAATGCCACCAGCCCCGCTGGTGCCAAACAACACCAGCAACGCGGCGGCGCAAGGCGCCAGCGCAGGTGTGAGCCCGTCTACGGGCAACAGTTTGGGGTTTGATTTCGCAGATGTCATGGCGCGTCAACTACAACGCTTAGTGCCCCAGCAGCGGCAAACTATTGCCGCTGACGCGCCTCACGAGGCTCAGACAGCCTCAGACACACAAGATTCGCGCCCAGTGGTGCACGATCGCCACAGCATCGATCGACCAGATCAGCAAGCACGCAACACACGGACTGAAGACGAGGCAAACGCTCAAGACAGCGAAGATCGCCCCACGACCCAAACTCGCCCTCGCAAACAAAGCAACACTACAAAAACAGTCAACACAGACGTCGATGCGTTGCTCGAAGGCTTGATGCAAGGTGCGCCCATCACACCAGCCCCAGCCCCGCAAGCCGTGACTACGGCCGAAGTCACCGTCTCTTTGAAGGTTGCAGAGGTCAGCTCAGTTGTCGCACCCACTCCAGCACCCGCATCAGATGGCTCCGAACTCACCGCCAACGCCGCATCGTTACAAACTGTCGCGTTAAGTTCGCAGATGCGCATCATCACAGACCCCAAAGCGGCACCCAGTCCTGAGAGCCTGATCGCTTTTGCCCAATCCATGGGCATCGATGAATCCGCTATTCAAGATTTGCTCGCCCAACAGCCTGCGACCTCAGCCACACTGATGACCAGTGCAACAAACGCTGGCGTGACAGCGACGGGTTCAGGACTGACGCCCTCCCCTACGTTGCAAGCAGGTCTAAATGCCACGCTCAATAGTCAGATACAAGGCATCGTCCCCACCGACAGCGACATTGCCACACAAATGGCAGCCATGACCGCCACCACCGCGCAACCTGCGGTGATTTCTGGCGCAGGCTTGGCAGCACCCGCGACCACCTTGACGACCCCCTCAGTACCAGGCTTGACGCCCACTGACATGGCAGCGATCCAACAATTGCAAATCACCGTCTTGCCTGCCGCCGTGTTGCCCATCAACACCCACGCAGTCAACACACCTGCACCCAGCACGATAGAGATGTTGTCGCTCTTTGGCACGGGTATTGATGAAAACGATGTGAGCGCCCTCCTGTCTCGCTTCTCAGAAGAAACCAGCAGCGGCCAAGATCAGCCGTCGTCACAAGGCGAAGACCAACATTTCAGCAGCTTTGCTCAAGCGCTGAGCACGAACAAAAATGCCGCAAGTGCAAGCCCTACAAACGCAGCACAGGCCACCAGCGCTCATATGAGCGAGGTCTATGACCAACTCAGCGACAAGCTGGCCACCGAGATGGCAGCACGCATGCACAAGCAGCTGAGTGATGGCGAATGGAAGATGAAGTTTGCACTGCGTCCCTCTAATTTAGGCGGCGTTGAAATCCATCTCGAAATGAAAGATGGCCAACTTGATGCCGTTTTCCATGCCGACAACCCTCTGACCCGCGACTTGCTGCAAAACAGTAGCCAGCGTTTGCGTGAAGCACTTGGAAACTTTGGCATTAACGCCGGCCAAGTCAACGTCGGTCAAGGTGGTGGTAACACCCAACACAACAGCTCTGGAAATTCCAACAGGAATACCCAAGTTAGAGACAATTCATCATCGCAAGTCAGCGGTACAGGCAGCCCTTCTGGTGCCACCTCAACCCGTAACAAGGCCAATGCGTCCTTGCTTGACCTCTATGCATAAATTACGCATGACAATCTGAACATTAGGAGAACGATATGGCAGAAGCAGAAGCAGCACCGGCAGAAGAAGTTGTCGAAGGCGAACCCAAGAAAAAGAAACCGATTCTTTTAATCTTGGTCATCGTGTTGTCCGTGATCGTCTTGATCATGTCCGTGATGTTCGGTACGTTGTATTTCTCAGGCTTCTTTGAACACAAGAGCGAAGCCGCCGCCCACGAAAAAGTGGACGAGTTAGAGAAAGAGGCCGAGAACGCGCACAACGCCACCCCCGAAGGCCCATCGAAAGTCAAGAAAGAAGCCGAGGCCACGCGTTTTGAAAACACGTACTTGGAAATTGACAAAGAGTTCATGACCAACATCACGAACTCGAAAAAAATCATGGTGGTCAAAGTGGCCGTGATGACTCACTACGACTCACGCGTTTTCGACAACGTGAAAAAGCATGAATTTGCCATTCGTTCGGCTGTTTTGGACGTCATGCGCCAAAGCACTGAAGCAGATGTGGCCAAGTCTGACTTCCGCGTCGAATTGGCAGCCAAGATCAAGGTCGTGATGAACGACATGCTGATGAAGTACGAAGACTTCGGTGGCATTGAAGACGTGTTCTTCACCTCTTTTGTGATGCAGTAAGCACTTAAACCATGAAATCAAACCTGCTCTCGGACGAAGAACTGGCCGCGCTGTCGGAAGGCGTGCGCGACGGTTCGATCGAGACCGACACTGGCTTCAACAACAGCGTGCGGGTGCGCAAGCACGACCTCGCCAGCGAAGACAGCAGCTTGGGTGTGAACGTTTCGTCGATCGACATGATCAACGAGCGTTTCATCCGACTGTTCCGTCTTGGCCTGCTCGAAGTGCTGCGTACCAGTCCACGCGTGAACCCCACACGCGTGCAAATTTTGAAGTTTGGTGATTACCTCAAAGGCTTACGCCCTCCGTTGTCCGTGAACATGGTTCGCATGAGTCCGCTTCGCGGCAACTCTGTGATCATCATCGACCCCAACGTGGTGTTCAGCTCACTCGATAGCTTCTTCGGTGGTTTCGGCAAAGGCGTGGGCGAGCTCCCACCCGGTCGCCTGTTCACCCCAACAGAATCACGCATCATCAAAATCATTTTGGAAGTGTTCTTTCGCTCGCTCACAGAAGCGTGGGGACCCTTGATGCCCATCGAATGCGAACATGTGAGCTCTGAGATCAACCCTCAGTTCGCACAAATTGCAGATGAAAACGATTTGGTGGTTTTAAGCCGCTTTGAAGCTGACGCTACTGCCAGCGGTGGCAAGGGCTTTATAGACTTGGTCTACCCCTATGCCACATTGAAGCCTGTGCGCGAACTGCTCAGCAGCCGTGTACAGAGTGGCGAAGGCAACGAAGAATCCGACCGCAAGTGGCGCAAAGACTTGGCTGCTGCTGTTGGCGATGCCAAGCTCGAATTGCAAGTCACGATGGGTGAGATCAAAACCACCTTGCATCACTTGAACCATTTACAAGAAGGCGATTTGTTGTTCTTCAAGAAAGACGATACCGCCCTGATGACAGCCAATGGTGTCCCCGCCTTCCATGTGAATGTAGGTACACGAGGCTCACAAGTGGCAGTGCAAATTGACCACGAACACGTTCACGGCAAACCCTGAAACAGGAAACCATCATGACAGACGAAAAAGAAAACCCAACCCCCGAGCACGACGACACTGAAGTCGAAGCCACAGCCGTCGAAGCGACTGAGCAAGAAAGCCACGAAGAAGTAGCCGCGCATCCCGCTGAGGAAGTCGAGCCAAGTTTGGAAGACTTCAAGCCCACCATGCCAGGCAACATTAACCCAGAAGTGTTGCAAAACATTGTGGTGAACTTGTCCATCGAAGTGGGCCGTGCACAAATCAAGATCAAAGACTTGATGCGTTTGACCCAAGGCAGTGTGGTCGAACTCGATCGCATTGCAGGTGAGCCGCTGGACTTGTTGGTCAACAACTCGGTGGTGGCGCAAGGCGAAATCGTTTTGGTCAACGACCGCTATGGTGTACGCCTGACGCGTGTGGTGCCCTCTTCAGAGCGCCTCAAGATGATTTAACGCTGGATCATGTCACCTTTGACTTGACCACCACGTTCAATCTCAATTTCTCCGTATGTCACAGTGCCGTTCACACGGCCTGTGGCTCGAACAATCAACAATTCACGGCTGGTGACTGACTCATTCAGCTCACCTTTGACATCCACAAACTGGGCCGTGGTTTTTCCTGTGACTACGCCAGAAGCGCCAATCAACACGTCGCGCGCATCTAACTCCCCCTCAAACTTGCCTGAAATGACAGCTTGATTGGGCGCTTTGATCGTCCCACTGAAGACGACACCTTCTCCGATGTAGATGCTGTTTTCTTTGGTCATATTGTTTTGATCGTTCATAGTGACTTTCTGGGCTGCATTCAGTTCTGACCTCAAGCTGCAAAAGCTTCAAACAGTTTGAATTCGAGGTTGAGTAATTGACAAATCTGTCGATATTGTCAAGAGAACTTAGTTCATGGTCTATACGCCACAGGGTGTACAGACCGTCCTGTTGACGCAACTCAGAAGAGATACGCCATGCACGCAGACCTGATTGATCCACAAGCCATGCTTCGCCTTCGGGTGCTTTGCAAACTCAGCCATGCGCGCGTCGCACAGCTGTGTGGACTGAGCGAGTCACAGGTTCGCGAGCTAGAAGATGGTGGCTACAGCCAATTTAGTCATCGCGACGCCAAGGTCCAAGCTGCCTTGAAAGTCGCCATCACGCTGAGTGGCTCTCAGCCCAACGGCATGCCAGTGATCAATGTCTTTCGATCACACGCCACAACAGATCACATGGGAAGCGTTTTGCCGGCTTTTCGCATTGAAACGCCCGCAGCGCCTAAGCAAAAATTTCCTGACTCACCTGAGTTCTTCAAATTGCTTTTGATTTTTGTGGTGATGGTGTTCTTGCTGGTTGCTGTCGCCATGCCTTTGCTCTACACCTTGCCATCCCCTCCCCCAAAGTTGGTGTAACGCATCACCTCAAGGCTCCTGATATCAGGGCTTTTTGTGGATGACATAAAAAAAAACGCCTGCTCTATTCAGAGCAGGCGTTTTGACTTGGAAGATGACGTTATATCAGTGCATCAATTTGCGTTGATCTTGCGACCATTCAATGGCTGCACTGGACGCGCATTACGCTTGAAGGGGAACTCAATCACTTGCTTCTTACCAATGTCCACCGGTGTCTTCAAGATGTAGAAGTTCACACCTTCGGTACAAGGTGGCGTGGTCAATGAGCCTTCGTAGCTGTAGTGAGTCAATGCTGCAGGCACCAAGCTACTGGGGTCAAACTTGACCTTATCCACCACAACTTCAGGGCCTTCAGCTTTCGGGGCGTTGTCCCACAATGTCTGAATGGCGGCGTTGTCTTTGCCATCGTTGAGCAACACGCCCAACACGGCCAACTTGCCATCGGCGTTCTTGTGCACAAAGTGCGCCACCATGGCCATGGGTTTGCCGTCGATTTGCTCTTCGCTGGGACGGTGGAAGTGGAATTGCAACAAGTTATACACGTCCTTGTTGATCTTCAATGTGCTACCTGGCTCCACGTTCACTTGGATGGTGTGGCCGTTGTTCAAGATTTTGAGCGGACCTTCTTTGTAGTTCACCACCAACACGTCTTTGGATTTCTCGAAAGGACCGGTGATGTTCAAAGGTGATTGTTTTTGACCTTTGCCGCAGGTAGGGAACTCGTCACCCCAGTTTTCTGGGCCCATGTCACCCGCGTAATCCCAATGAACAGCATGGCCTTTTTTGTGGGCTTTGTCTTCTTTCTCAACCACGCAATCAGCCAAAACTTTCACTTTTTGACCGGCAGCGGCCAATGCGTTTTGCGCTGCACAAATCGACTTCACGCGTGATGACCACTCAGCCATTTCCAATGCTTTTTGGAATGCGCTCACAGTCTCTGGATCTTCAGCACCTTTGGTCAACAAACGCAAGGCGCCTAAGCCCAATTGGCGTTCGCTGGTGGTTGGGCCTTTTTGCGCCTTGATGAAGGCTTCATAGTCTTGCAAGACCACGCCGTTGGCAAACGACTCTTTGACCGCCGCGAACTGTTTGGCGGCTGGCTCGTATTCCTCGAGATGCTCTTTGGCTTCTTCCAATTCCTTGGTCAGCTTTTCGAGTTCTTCTTGCGCCTCAGTGGCGCCTTCACTGGCTTCTGTGAGCTCGCTCATGATGTGGTTCTTACCAGAGTAGCTCCAGTAACCAAACGCCAAGGCGCCTGCGAGCAGCAGACCCATGACGATTTCAATGATCAGTCTTAAATGTTTTTTCATGGCCATTCACTTGAGTGGGTGCATTGGATAAAGCCAAACAGGCACGCACAGCGCACGCGCCTATTCGGGCAAGTCAGTGGGTATCGGCTCGATTTGACACAAGCTTTAATCACCACAGATGTCGGCAAATTATTGCCGCAAATGATAAAAGCAAGAAACGTACGCAAAAGAAGCCGACACTACAATGACGGACTTCTTCAACAGCCTCTGGATGAACACCATGAAACGCTGCACTTGCCCCCACTGGGAGGCTCAATCATGAGCCGCAAAGTCTTTATTAAAACCTTCGGCTGCCAAATGAACGAGTACGACTCGGACAAGATGGCCGATGTGCTGGGCGAGGCCCAGGGTTACGAAAAAACCAACGACGTCGAAGAAGCCGATTTGATCGTCTTCAACACCTGCTCGGTGCGCGAGAAAGCGCAAGAAAAGGTGTTTTCTGACCTCGGCCGTATCCAACACTTGAAAGCCAAGGGCGTCAAGATTGCCGTGGGCGGCTGTGTGGCCAGCCAAGAGGGTGACACCATCATTGCCCGCGCGCCTTATGTCGATGTGGTGTTTGGGCCCCAAACCCTGCATCGCTTGCCCGATTTGCTGAACCAACGCGAAAGCTTGGCCAAGCCACAGGTGGACATCAGCTTTCCTGAAATCGAAAAGTTTGATCACTTGCCGCCTGCTCGCGTGGAAGGTGGCAGCGCCTTTGTGAGCATCATGGAAGGCTGCAGCAAATATTGCAGCTACTGCGTGGTGCCCTACACCCGCGGCGAAGAAGTGAGCCGTCCGTTTGACGACGTGTTGGTCGAAGTCGCGGGCTTGGCCGCGCAAGGCGTGAAAGAAGTCACACTCTTGGGCCAAAACGTCAACGCCTACCGTGGGGCCATGGGCGGCACGGCTGAGATTGCCGACTTTGCCTTGCTCATCGAATACGTGGCCGAGATTCCCGGCATCGAGCGCATTCGCTACACCACCAGCCACCCCAACGAGTTCACGCAGCGCTTGATTGATGTGTACGCCAAAGTGCCGCAACTGGTCAGCCACTTGCACCTGCCCGTGCAGCACGGCAGCGACCGCATTTTGATGGCCATGAAACGCGGCTACACCGCCATGGAATACAAAAGCACAGTGAAGAAGTTGCGCGCCATCCGCCCCGACATGGCGATGAGCTCAGACTTCATCGTGGGATTTCCCGGCGAGACCGAAGAGGACCACCAAAAACTCATCAAGCTCATGCACGATGTGTACTTTGACAACTCGTTCAGCTTCATCTTCAGCCCCCGCCCCGGCACGCCTGCGGCCAACTTGCACGACGACACACCGCACGAGGTGAAGCTGCGCCGTTTGCAAGAGGTGCAAAAAATCATTGAAGACAATATGCGCGACATCAATGTGCAGCGCGTGGGTACGGTACAACGCGTGTTGGTGGACGGCTACTCTAAGAAAGACGCCACCGAACTGCGCGCCCGCACCGAGTGCAACCGCATCGTCAACTTCAAAGCAGGCCCTAACCCTGAGCGCCTGATGAACCAACTGATTGACGTGAAGATCACAGAAGCCAACCCGCACTCCTTGCGCGGCGAGGTGTTTGTGAAAGAGTCAGCTTAACGCCACATTCAGCGGCCACATGCGACCAAGGTTGCCATCCACCAGTGGGCATGCGCCATGAAAAAAAATCCCTGAAGCTGCAAAGCATCAGGGATTTTTTTTGACGTGCAAGAAGCTCAGCGCATGCCTGGAAAACCACCGCCGCCAAAACCGCCCATGCCTTTCATGGCGCCGAGCTTTTTCATCATCTTCATCATGCCGCCGCCACTCATCTTCTTCATCATGGTTTGCATTTGCTCAAATTCTTTGAGCAGACGGTTCACGTCTTGCACCTGCACACCCGCACCAGCGGCAATGCGGCGCTTGCGCGTGGCTTTGATGAGCTCGGGCTTGGCGCGCTCTTTGGGTGTCATACTGTGGATGATGCCTTGCTTGCGGCCAATGTCTTTCTCGGCCTTGTCCATATCGACTTGGCCGGCTTTGGCCGCCATCTGTGTGGGTAATTTATCCATGATGGTGGACAAGCCGCCCATCGAGCGCATTTGTTGAATTTGCGCCAAAAAGTCGTTGAGGTCAAAGCTGTCGCCGCGCTTGACCTTCTCGGCCAGCTTTTGCGCAGCCGCCATGTCCACGCCGGCGGTGACTTGCTCGACCAAGGCCACGATGTCGCCCATACCGAGCACGCGGCCTGCATGGCGGTTGGCATCGAACAACTCCAAGCCATCCAGCTTCTCACTGGTACCGGCAAATTTAATGGGCGCACCCGTGATTTGCTTGACCGACAAGGCCGCACCACCACGTGAGTCGCCATCGAGCTTGGTCAGCACAATGCCCGTCAAAGGCAGCGCATCGCTAAAAGCCTTGGCTGTGTTCACCGCGTCTTGACCTTGCATGGCATCGACCACAAACAAGGTTTCAACAGGGTTCAACACACTGTGCAGTTGTTTGATTTCGGCCATCAAGGCTTCGTCAATCGCCAAACGACCGGCGGTGTCGACCAGCAAGACATCAAAGTAATGTTTGCGTGCGTAGTCCAGCGCAGCGCGGGCAATGTCGGCGGGTTTTTGGTCGGGCGAACTGGGGAACCACTCGGCACCCGCTTGCGCGGTGACAGTTTTGAGCTGCTCAATCGCAGCAGGGCGATACACGTCGCCGGACACCGTCAGCACTTTTTTCTTGCGCTGGTTAATCAACCAACGCGCCAGCTTGGCGGTGGTGGTGGTTTTACCAGCACCTTGCAAACCCGCCATCAACACCACGGCAGGCGGCTGGGCGGCGAGGTTCAAGTCGCTCACCCCCTCGCCAATGGTGGCGGCCAACTCTTGGTTGACGATGGCCACCAAGGCTTGACCGGGCTGCAAGGAGCCAATCACTTCTTGGCCAAGGGCTTTATCTTTGACGCGTGCAATGAAGTCGCGCACCACGGGCAAAGCCACGTCGGCTTCGAGCAAGGCCATGCGCACCTCGCGCAACATATCGGCCACGTTGCTTTCGGTGATGCGGGCCTGTCCGCTGATGTGTTTGACGAGGCGCGAGAGTTTGTCGGTAAGGGCTGAGGCCATAGGTACCCCTTGATAGGGCTTGGTTTTTCGTGTGTAGCGAAACGCTAAACTGTTGGACATGATTTTAGCCAGCGACATCCCGCTCAACCTTTGGCTCGCACTGCCCACAGCGGCGGCGTACACATTGACAGCGCTGATGGGGCCACGTGTGGCACCCGAGATGGGTCACCGACTGCTCAGTGTGCCTTGGGCATTGCACGGTTTGGGTTTGATATTTGCGCTCTTCGCCCCGCAAGACGGTGGCTTGCGATTCGGTTTTGCGCCAGCGCTCTCAGTCACAGCTTGGCTGATGCTGACGTTTTATGTGCTGGAGCACCACTGGTTCCCGCAGTTGCGCACACGCTGGACCTTGGCCATGGTGGGGGCCGCTGTTGTGCTGCTGGCGGCGGCGTTTCCGGGCACAGTGCTGCACACCCAGACATCGCCCATGCTGCCGCTGCACTTGGCCTTGGGCGTGGCGTCTTATGGCTTGTTTGCCGCGGCCGTGGTGCACGCATGGCTGATGAGCCGTGCAGAAAAAAACATGCGCATGGGTGCTGACACGCATGTAGGCTTGCCCTTGCTCACGCTCGAGCGCTTGACCTTTCGCTTTGTCACCGCAGGCTTTGCGCTACTGACCGCCACGTTATTGGCGGGCTGGGTATTTGGTGATTTGCTTTACGGCGCACAAGCCGCATGGCGCTGGGATCACAAAACTGTGTTCTCGTTGCTCTCGTGGCTCACGTTTGCGCTGTTGCTCATCGGACGGTGGCGCTTTGGTTGGCGAGGCCGTAAAGCTGTGCGTGTGCTCTACATTGGCACAGGCTTGCTGCTCTTGGGCTACGCAGGCTCTCGCTTTGTGTTGGAAGTCATTTTGGGACGTGTGGCATGAAGTACTTGGTGCTGCTGCTCATCGTTGTCGGCGGCATTTGGTGGATTCGCCAACAACGTCGCCCACACACCCACACCAATAAGCCCTCAGGCCCACAGGTGATGGTGCCCTGCGCACATTGCGGCACACACACACCTGAAAGCGATGCAGTTCGTGGCACCCAAGGCACCTACTGCAGCGCTGCACACCGCGATGCACACGAAGGCTGACCCGATGACTTCTCTGTGGCGCGATGGCTGGTACCGCTTTGCCAAACACACGCCCTCGCCTAACTTTGGGCCACGTCCAATTGGTGTCGCCATCGACTTGGTGGTGTTGCACTCCATCAGCCTGCCTCCAGGCGAATACGGCGGCCCCGAAATTGAAGCGTTGTTCACCAACACACTCGATTGGGATGCACACCCTTATTTCCAACAAATTCGTGGCGCGGAGGTCTCCGCCCACTTTTTGATTCGTCGAGATGGCGCGCTGATTCAATTTGTCAGCTGCGATGACCGAGCATGGCACGCAGGACGCTCGAGCTACCAAGGGCGCGACAACTGCAACGATTTTTCGATTGGCATTGAACTCGAAGGTTTAGAGGGACACACCTTTGAAGCGCCACAGTACGAAACTTTAAGCTCCTTGTGTGCTGCCATCTCACAACACTACCAACTGCATCGCATTGCTGGCCACGAACATGTGGCGCCCGATCGCAAACAAGATCCGGGCGCAGGATTCGACTGGATACTTTTGCAGCAATCTTTAGGCTGGGGCGACGCACAGTTCCCGCAGAAAAATTAATTTTTCATCATTTGCGAAAAAAAATTTGTTTTGCACAGAGTTTGTGCATCTCAATTTCATACTCAGACGCCATGCGCATCAGCGCCTCAAAGAACTTGGAATGTGGCGTCAGCACTCAATTTTCAACTCAAACTCCCGCAGTCACGGCCCTCAAAGCACTGTCAAAAATCGCACCAGTCAAACACTTCATTTAGTGAAATTTAAAATGTAAGCATTTCCTACCAAAACACTACCTGTAGCGTGTTGGCACACAACCGAACACCAGATATAGTGTCGACCTGAATTTCAAAAAAGCGGTCCAAGCACCGCTTTTTGTTCGCACTATCGACCTGCTCAATCGAAAGAAAAAAACATGCAAACAGCTGAGACCTCTGTGCACGCCACCTCTCCTATGGCAAACCCAACACTTGCGCACGATCGCGCCGCGCAAGAAAACCCCACCATGCTGACCCACTACCAAATCATTCGCCGTAACGGCGCTGTGGTTCCCTTTGAACCCGCCAAAATCGCAGTGGCCATGATGAAAGCCTTCTTGGCTGTGCACGGCACACAAGGTGCAGCATCGGCCAGCGTGCGCGAAATGGTCGAAGCACTCACGCAAGGCGTGGTACGCGCTTTGATGCGTTCACGTCCAGGCGGCGGCACCTTCCACATTGAAGATGTGCAAGACCAAGTGGAATTGGGTTTGATGCGTGGTGGCCACCACGAAATCGCCCGCGCTTATGTGCTGTACCGCGAACGTCGCAACCAAGAGCGCGCCCACATCAAAGAAGAACAAACGCCTGCCGCACCCGCTTTGCACGTGATTGACAACGGCCAACGCGTGGCTTTGGACTTGAACCACCTGCAACGCCTGATCCAAGATTCATGCGCTGGCTTGGGCGCAGACGTCAAACCCGACCCCATCTTGGCTGAAACCATGCGTAACCTGTATGACGGCGTGCCTATGGACGAGGTGTACAAGGCCGCCATCTTGGCCACCCGCACACTCATCGAAAAAGACCCCGACTACACCTACGCCACAGCACGTTTGTTGATGCACACCATCGTCAAAGAAGTGTTGGGCAAAGAAGTGGTGCACGCCGACATGGCCCAACACTACGCCGAGTACTTCCCTCAGTTCATCAAAAAAGGCGTAGAAAACGAGTTGCTCGACCACGCCATGTTGCAGTTCGATTTGAACCGTTTGGGCGCAGCCCTCAAGGCCGACCGCGACTTGAAGTTTGATTACCTCGGCCTGCAAACCTTGTATGACCGCTACTTCTTGCACGTGCGCAAGACTCGCATCGAATTGCCACAAGCCTTCTTCATGCGCGTGGCGATGGGCTTGGCCTTGAACGAAGTGGATCGCGAAGCACGCGCCATTGAGTTCTACGAAGTGTTGTCGTCGTTCGACTTCATGTCGAGCACACCCACACTGTTCAACAGCGGCACCTTGCGTTCACAGCTCTCGAGCTGCTACTTGTCGACTGTGCCTGACCACTTGGACGGCATCTACGAGTTGATCAAAGAAAACGCTTTGCTGTCTAAATTTGCTGGCGGCTTGGGCAACGACTGGACTCGTGTGCGCGCTTTGGGCAGCCACATCAAGGGCACCAATGGCGAATCACAAGGCGTGGTGCCATTCTTGAAAGTGGTCAACGACACCGCCGTGGCGGTGAACCAAGGCGGCAAGCGCAAAGGTGCGGTGTGTACCTACCTTGAAACTTGGCACTTGGACATCGAAGAGTTCTTGGAATTGCGCAAGAACACCGGTGATGACCGCCGTCGTACCCACGACATGAACACCGCCAACTGGATTCCAGACTTGTTCATGCGTCGCGTCATGGAAAAAGGCGAATGGACGTTGTTTTCCCCCTCCGACGTGCCTGACTTGCACGATTTGTTCGGCGCCGACTTCGAAAAAGCCTACGTGGCCTACGAAGCCAAAGCCAAGCGCGGTGAAATCAAGCCTTGCAAAACCGTGCAAGCGACTGACATGTGGCGCAAGATGCTGACCATGCTCTTCGAAACTGGCCATCCATGGATCACGTTCAAGGACCCCTGCAACGTGCGCTCACCCCAGCAGCACGTGGGCGTGGTGCACTCGTCCAACCTGTGTACCGAAATCACCTTGAACACCAGCGACACCGAAACTGCGGTGTGTAACCTGGGCTCCGTCAACCTGTCTCAACACTTGAAAGACGGCCCCAACGGCAAAGAACTCGACCACGATAAGCTCAAGCGCACCATCGCCGTGGCAATGCGCATGCTCGACAACGTGATCGACATCAACTACTACGCCGTCAAGAAAGCGCGCGACTCCAACCTGCGCCACCGCCCTGTGGGCATGGGCATCATGGCTTTCCAAGACAGCTTGTACGAGATGCGCGTGCCTTACGCTTCACAAGAAGCCGTCGAGTTCGCCGATCGCTCCATGGAAGCGGTGTGCTACTACGCTTACTGGGCATCGTCTGAGTTGGCCAAAGAGCGCGGTCAGTACGCCAGCTACAAAGGCTCGCTGTGGGACAAAGGCATCTTGCCCATCGACTCACTGGACCTGTTGTCACAAGCACGTGGCGGCTACCTTGAAGTGGATCGCAGCAAGACCATGGACTGGGACGCCTTGCGCGCCAAGATCGCCAAAGACGGCATGCGTAACTCCAACTGTGTGGCCATTGCACCCACAGCCACCATCTCCAACATCATTGGTGTGGATGCCTCGATTGAGCCTTGCTTTGGCAACTTGTCGGTGAAGTCCAACTTGTCAGGTGAGTTCACCATCATCAACAGCTACTTGGTGCGCGACTTGAAACGCTTGGGCTTGTGGGATGACGTGATGGTCATGGACCTGAAGCATTTCGATGGCTCACTGCGCCCCATCGACCGCGTGCCACAAGAGATCAAAGCCTTGTATGCCACCGCGTTTGAAGTGGAGCCACAGTGGTTGGTGGAAGCTGCGTCACGTCGCCAAAAGTGGATTGACCAAGCACAGTCACTCAACATCTACATGGCAGGTGCATCGGGCAAAAAACTCGATGAGACTTACAAGCTCGCTTGGTTGCGCGGCTTGAAGACCACGTATTACCTCCGCACATCCAGCGCACAGCAAGTTGAGAAATCAACTGTGCAAGCAGGCTCACACAACGCGGTGTCTGCAGGCCCTGCAGCAGGTGGCATGAGTGCACTTGAAGCAGCTGCAGCTGCAGCACAAGCGCAGATGAATGCGATCCCTGCGACTGACATCAAGTTCTGCGGTGTGGATGATCCCACCTGCGAATCGTGTCAGTGATACAACAAAATTCGGCAACGAAGTTCACGAATGCTTTGCGTTTGTCTTCGTTGCATTCATAATTCGCACATTGGATAATTTTTTATGTTGACCTGGGACGAAGAAGTCAAGCCCTCATCGCCATCACCTTTTGCAAGCGGCACACCTAGCCGCTCGATGGAACTCCCACCTCTTTCTGCGACACCTGCCATGCAGCCTGTCGCTGCTGCTCGCCCTCTGAATGATGGTGCGGCCCCCGCACAAACCACCTCTGCAGCTGCCACCAGCGAACGTCGCGTGAATGCTGCGGACAAGCGCATCATCAACGGCCAAACCGACGTGAACCAGTTGGTGCCGTTCAAATACAAATGGGCTTGGGAAAAATACCTCGCCACTTGTGCCAATCACTGGATGCCCCAAGAGGTGAACATGACGCGCGACATCGCGTTGTGGAAAGACCCCAATGGCTTGAGCGAAGACGAGCGCCGCATCATCAAACGCAACCTCGGCTTCTTTGTGACTGCCGACTCTTTGGCGGCCAACAACATTGTGTTGGGCACATACCGCCACATCACTGCGCCTGAGTGCCGTCAGTTCTTGCTGCGCCAAGCGTTTGAAGAAGCGATTCACACCCACGCTTACCAATACATCGTTGAATCTTTGGGCTTGGATGAGTCTGAAATTTTCAACGCGTACCACGAAGTTCAATCCATCCGAGACAAAGACGAGTTCCTGATCCCGTTCATTGACGCCATCATGGACCCCAACTTCCACACAGGCACTTTGCAAAACGACCAAACGCTGTTGAAGTCGTTGATCGTGTTTGCTTGCTTGATGGAAGGCTTGTTCTTCTACGTAGGCTTCACACAAATTTTGGCCTTGGGTCGTCAAAACAAAATGACGGGTGCTGCCGAGCAGTACCAGTACATCTTGCGTGACGAGTCCATGCATTGCAACTTTGGCATTGACTTGATCAACCAAATCAAACTCGAAAACCCACAGCTGTGGACCGCCGAGTTCAAAGAAGAGATCAAAGCCTTGTTCATGCACGCTGTTGAGCTTGAGTACCGCTACGCCGAAGACACCATGCCTCGTGGCGTGCTCGGCTTGAACGCCTCAATGTTCAAAGGCTACTTGCGCTACATTGCCAATCGTCGCGCCACCCAAATTGGCTTGGAGGCCCTCTTCCCCAACGAAGAGAATCCCTTCCCTTGGATGAGCGAGATGATTGACCTCAAGAAAGAACGCAACTTCTTCGAGACCCGTGTGATTGAGTACCAATCTGGTGGTGCTCTGTCTTGGGATTGATAGCTTAAATACACACATGTCACCGAACTTGTTCACCACCCCAACAAACACCCGTTCACGAGGTGTGGTGGTGGACTTACCCTGTTCATGGCGTTGGACCCGGGTCCAGCGCCATGAATCGTTTTGCGCACACAAAAAACCGTGCAAAGCGTTTTTCACCCAATGATCTAAATTCGATCTAGGAGAACAGAAATGGCAACTGCAAAAAAACCGGCCGCCAAAAAGGCCACTGTAAAGAAAGCTGTCGCTAAAAAGCCAGCAGCAAAGAAAGTCGCGGCTAAAAAGCCAGCAGCTAAAAAAGTAGCGGCTAAGAAGCCAGCTGCTAAAAAAGTTGCAGCTAAAAAGCCAGCAGCTAAAAAAGTAGCGGCCAAGAAGCCAGCTGCTAAGAAAGTTGCGGCTAAAAAGCCAGCAGCTAAAAAAGTAGCAGCTAAGAAGCCAGCCGTTAAAAAAGCTGCCGCTAAAAAGCCTGCTGCTAAGAAAACCGCTGCTAAAAAAGTAGCGAAAAAAGCAGTCGCTAAAAAGCCTGCTGCTAAAAAACCAGCTGCTAAAAAAGCCGCTAAAAAGCCTGCTGCTAAGAAAGCTGCGAAAGCACCCGCTGCCCGTGCACAGACCACGTTGAACCCGCAAGCTGCTTGGCCTTTCCCAACAGCAAGCAAGCCTTAATCTGTAAAGATCTAGGCAACGGTTTACCGTTAACTCAAGCCCGATGTCGTAAGGCCTCGGGCTTTTTCTTGGCCCAATTCATGACACTCCCTGCCAAAACGTACCTTCGCCTCGAAAAAACAGGTGCTGTGATCGTGGACATCCATGTCATTCCCAATGCCTCTCGTACGCAAACAGATGGCGAACACGATGGCGCATTGCGTGTGCGCCTACACGCACCGCCAGTCGACGGCAAGGCCAACTTGGCTTTGGCAGCTTGGCTAGCTGATGCGTTGGGAATTGCCAAACGCGATGTAGAACTCATTCGTGGACAAACGTCCAAACGAAAACAGCTGCGGGTCAGCGCAGCTGCTGGTGACAAAGCCGACTGGTCGGCTTTAGCGCGTTAAACGCGTTGAATTACGCGATGGTCAAACCATCCACGTTGTAATTCTGTGGTCCGCGCTGCGCAATTTTGAGTGCGCCCACTTGGTTACCCAAAGCTGCACACTTGGCCAATGACCAGCCTTGTTCCAAACCAAACAACAACGCACCGCGCCAAGCGTCACCGCAACCTGTGGGGTCCACCACAGCCGAGGGTTTGACAGGTGGCACCAGCGTTTTCTCGCCATCGACCCATACTTCGCAACCTTCAGCTCCCAAGGTCACGATAAGGCCTTGGACACGGCGCGAAATGTCTGCATGACTCAGGCCCGTACGATCACTGAGCATCTTGCCTTCGTAGTCATTCACCGTCACCCAAGTCGCTTGATCGATGAAACGCATCAAATCAGCGCCATCAAACATGGGCAAGCCCTGACCTGGGTCAAACACAAATGGAATGTCCGCAGCTTTGAGTTGCTCAGCATGTTGCACCATGGCATCACGACCATCGGGAGAAATGATGGCCAATTTGATGTCAGCACGCTTCTCAACCTGGGTGATGTGCGCTTGCATCATGGCGCCCGGGTGAAAGGCCGTGATTTGGTTGTTGTCACGGTCTGTCATGATCATGGCCTGAGCGGTATAGCTACCTTCAACTTGACGCACATACTCGGTTGAAATACCCAGCGTTTTCAGTCGTTGCAAGTAGTCTGCGGCATCAGTACCCAAAGTCGCCATCGGCAAGGGCGTGCCGCCCAACACCTTCAAGCTGTAGGCGATATTGCCTGCACAACCGCCAAAGTCACGACGCAAGGCGGGAACCAAAAATGACACATTCAATATGTGCAATTGATCGGGCAAGATTTGCTCAGCAAATCGGCCTTCAAAGTCCATGATGGTGTCAAACGCGAGTGAGCCGCAAATCAGCGATGCCATACAACTACTTTCTAAAACAAAAAGAAAAATTAAGGATAAAAAACAATGGCGCGAAAACCAGTGATGCGCTTGCTCACCTTCTCGTCTAAATCAAAATTCAAAGTCGAACGCACATCACGCAGGGCCTGCACATGGTCTTTGCCAGAAAGCTCTTCTGCTGTGAACACGCGTCGCACCAGTACTTGATCTTGCAAGTCCGTCAAGCTCAGTTCCAAAGCAGGCATTGCCACTGGATGATGCTGGGTATTTTTCAAACGCAGCTGAACGGTGTAGCCACCCTGCGGGTTCTCTGTGAAGCTACTACTTTCAATCAACACCGCTTCAGGCTCACGAGGCCATGTCACTTGGCATGCGCATAAGGTGGCAAGAACGGGTCGTAAGGCTGGCTCTTCCGCTGCTAGCCAGTGACGCTGAACCACCAAGAACTGCATGCACAACAGCAACGCCAACAAGGTTGAACCAACTACCCACGGCATGGGCAGCTTTGCATTTGCATCGTCTTGGGCCTCAGTTTTCGCTGGGAATGTAGTGACCTGATCTTTCGCGACAGCAGGTGCTATGACAGAGCGGAACAAAGACGGCGCATCCGCGCTCGCCAAAGGCGGTACTGGAACCTCAGGCGGCGTTTCAAAATACAACGCCGCCTCAAACACATGCGCACAGCGACCGCACCGCACCCACCCTTTGGCCAGCTCTAGCTGTTGGGGCGACACCTTGAAAGCGGTCTCGCATTGGGGGCAGTGGGTAATTTGCATCAGCAATGGGCGGTCATCAAAATCCAGCCGTCTTCAGAGTCGCTCACTTGCAAAGTGCAATACGGCGCATAGGCGTCTTTGAGCTCTTGGGCTTGTCGCTCAAGGATACCCGCTAACACCAAGTTGCCACCTGCCGCCACATGACTGCGCAGCAGGGGTGCCAACACTTTGAGTGGCGTCGCCAAGATGTTAGCCAACACGGTTTGGTAGTGGCCCGTGGCTTTTTCAGGCAAGCCTGCATTCAAGCGCACGTTATTCGCATCGGCGTTGAGTTCCGTGGCAGTGACGGCCGCATCATCAATGTCAACCGCATCAATCGTGCTTGCGCCATGCAAGGCTGCACCAATCGCCAAAATGCCAGAGCCGCAACCGTAATCGAGCACACGTTGATTGGCCACATCATGCGTGGCAATCCAGCGCAAACACATGCGCGTGGTGGGATGTGTGCCTGTTCCGAAAGCCAAACCCGGATCTAAACGAATGACTTTCTTTGCCTGCGCGGGGGGCTCATGCCATGTCGGCACAATCCAAAACTCTGGCGTGATATCCACAGGCGCAAACTGCGACTGCGTCAAACGCACCCAGTCCTGATCAGCCACTGCTTGAATACCCAAGACTTGGCTATCAGTAAAGAAATCTTGCAAAGCCAGTAAACGCGATGCATCTTGAGCCTGCGCCTGTTGAGCAAACAAGGCCACGATGCGCGAACGCTTCCACCCCTCTTTGGGTGGTGGCATGCCGGGCTCGCCAAACAGCGCCTGCTCGGCATCGGTTTGGGCATCAGCGTCTTCGACGGACACACTCAAAGCGTCGAGTGCATCCAGTGCCTCGCAGACAGCTTCGACGCTGTCTTCGGGGCACATCAATCGCAACTCAAACATCAGCGCTTGTGAGCGGCGAGCCACTCTTCCAAGTAATGGATGTTGGTGCCACCGGCCATGAACTTGGCATCCACCATCAACTCGCGATGCAGCGGGATGTTGGTGTTGATACCTTCGACCAAAGTCTCAGCCAAGGCCGTGCGCATGCGTGCCAAGGCTTCGTCACGGGTGTCGCCATGCACAATGATCTTGCCGATCATCGAGTCGTAATTTGGCGGCACATAGTAGTTGGTGTAGATGTGTGAATCCACACGCACGCCAGGGCCACCAGGAGCGTGCCACATGGTGATGCGACCAGGCGATGGGATGAACTTGAAGGGGTCTTCTGCGTTGATACGGCACTCAATCGAGTGGCCGCGCACTTGAATGTCACGCTGTGCAAAAGGCAACTTCAAACCAGCCGCCACCATGATTTGTGTTTTCACGATGTCCACGCCAGTGATGTATTCCGTCACAGGGTGCTCCACCTGCACGCGGGTGTTCATCTCAATGAAATAGAACTCACCGTTCTCATACAAGAATTCGAACGTCCCCGCACCGCGGTAACCAATCTTTTTACATGCGTTGGCACAGCGCTCGCCAATCTTATCGATCAGTTTGCGAGGAATACCTGGCGCTGGCGCTTCCTCAATCACTTTTTGGTGACGACGTTGCATGGAGCAATCGCGCTCGCCCAAGTACACCGCATTCTTGTGCTTGTCAGCCAAGACTTGGATTTCGATGTGACGCGGGTTTTGAAGGAACTTTTCCATGTACACCGCGGGATTGCCAAACGCTGTACCAGCTTCTGCTTTGGTCATTTGCACGGCGTTGATCAGCGCAGCTTCGGTGTGCACCACACGCATGCCGCGACCACCACCACCGCCAGCGGCCTTGATGATCACTGGATAACCCACACTCTTCGCCACACGTTTGATCACTGCGGGATCGTCAGGCAACTCACCTTCGGAGCCGGGCACGCAAGGCACACCTGCTTTGATCATGGCTTGCTTGGCCGATACCTTGTCGCCCATGATGCGAATGGATTCAGCGGTCGGTCCAATGAATTGGAAACCACTCTTTTCAACGCGTTCCGCAAAATCTGCGTTCTCGCTCAAGAAACCGTAGCCGGGGTGAATGGCTTCAGCGTCTGTCACTTCAGCAGCCGCAATGATGGCGGGCATGTTGAGGTAGCTTGCGGCAGAAGGGGCTGGGCCAATACACACCGCTTCGTCAGCCAATTTGACGTACTTGGCATCTCGGTCGGCTTCGGAATACACCATCACCGCTTTGACACCCAACTCGCGACAAGCGCGTTGAATGCGCAGCGCGATTTCGCCACGGTTGGCGATCAGGATTTTTTTAAACATGGAACGTCCGCCTGTTATTCAATGATGAACAGGGGTGCGCCGTATTCCACAGCTTGGCCGTTTTCAGCCAAGATTTTGGTGATGGTGCCCGCCTTGTCAGCCTCGATCTCATTCAAGATCTTCATGGCTTCAATGATGCAGATGGTGTCGCCTTCTTTGACTTGTTGTCCCACTTCGGCAAATGCCTTGGCGCCGGGGCTAGAAGCACGGTAGAACGTGCCAACCATTGGAGATTTAACCGTATGCCCCGTGGGTGCTGCCTCGGCTACAGGAGCCGCAGCAGCGGGCGCAGGTGCAGCAGCCACAGGTGCGGCCACCGCGACAGGCGCAGGTGCAGCCATTTGCGTCACCATCGCCACTGGGGCTGGTGCACTCTTAACGATACGGACCGTGCCTTCTGCCTCAGTGATTTCGAGTTCAGACACATTGGAGTCGGAGACCAGGTCAATCAACGTCTTGAGTTTTCGCAAATCCATAACTACATCCTATTTGTTGTAAATAATGTGCTAATTTACACCAATTTCAAGATTTTCACCTCTCCAAACCAGTTAAACAGTCCATTTTTTGACATCATCTGCTGTCAATTTGCCCAATTTCCGCAAAATCAACTGCCCATCTGCATTTAAAACAACAGTAAATGGCAGCCCTCCGACGTCATTTCCCAACATCTTGCCGAGTTCTGTGCCGTTCATACCCGCCAGACCAATCTTGTAACTCACGGGAAATTGCGTCAAAAACTGACGCACACGGCTCGGTTGGTCAATGGCCAAGCCAAGCACTTGCCAGCCTTTAGATTCATTTTCACGAAAAAAAGCATCAATTAAAGGCATTTCCTCAATACAAGGCGTACACCAGGTGGCCCAAAAGTTGATCACCAAAGGGCGACCTTGCAAGGTCTTCATCAACAAGGGCTCTCCAGTCGGCGTATCGAACTCTGCCGCCCAAAAAGCATTGAGCGCTTCAGGCGCAATTGACCCGAGCGCTTGACGCTTCCATGCCACCCCCGCCCCGGCAAGGGCAGCCAGTGCTGCCACACCTGCGTACATGGCTGTACGTCTGTTTGCATAGAACGTCATTCAACTTCCTTCATCAATCGATTTAATGCCGCCAAATCACCCCGGTAGGTTCGCCCTTGCCCGTCTGGCTTCAACGCGCCACGCAAGTCATCTAAGTCATAAATCATCAAATGCACCAGTACTTTTTGCGACAAACCTGGGCAAGCGCTCAAGACACTCAAGGCATCCACGGCATCTCCTTGAAAGCCCTGGACAGTACTGACGTCGTAACGCACATTGTGATCGATGAGGCTAATTTCGGCTGATTTGGGGTCATCACAAAACAACTGTAGATAAATATCGGACAAACGCGTGGCCGTCCCTCGCCAAACGGCTCCCGTCAAATGCGGCCTGAAAGCCGCCATGCGATCCATCCACACTGCCGCCAGTTCGCGTAAAGCCTGCAGTTCAGCGGGCTGGGTATCGGCACAGAATAAGTCCAAGTATTCACGCACTGCGTCTTCCACTTGGTCGTTGTTGGGCAGCTGGGCACGGGCATTCAAACCCAGCTGTTTGACCGCGCGGCGTTTGGCAGGGCCGTATTCCAACCCCTCTTCCACCACCATCCGCGCCGCAGTGGCTGCAATTTCTTCTTGAACCGTATTCATAGGGTTGCGATTGTGAGGCCACCGAGACCTGCCCGCTCAAGCGCAGCCGAAACACCCTCCTAAAATGCATGGATGCACATACATATTTTGGGAATTTGCGGCACGTTCATGGGTGGACTGGCTGCATTGGCGCGTGAAGCGGGTCATAAGGTCACAGGTTGCGATGCGGGCGTCTACCCGCCGATGAGCGACCAGCTACGGGCCTTGGGCATTGAACTCATTGAAGGCTTTGGCGCAGACCAAATGGCTTTGAAACCCGATGTGTACGTGATTGGCAACGTTGTCTCTCGCGCGCGCTTGGCAGACGGCAGCCCCAAATTCCCGCTGATGGAAGCCATTTTGGAAAGCGGCGCCACTTACACCAGCGGCCCCCAATGGCTGGCGGAACATGTGCTGCACCACCCTAGCCAACCTCGCCACGTCCTGGCTGTAGCTGGCACACATGGCAAAACCACCACCACCTCCATGCTCGCTTGGATTCTTCAAGCCGCAGGCTTAGAGCCCGGCTTCTTGGTCGGCGGTGTACCCATGAACTTTGGGGTGTCTGCCCGCTTAGGTCGTTTGAGCAGTCCAGCCGATGTGGCCGCACACAAACGCACGCCATTCGTCATTGAAGCCGATGAGTACGACACCGCCTTCTTCGACAAGCGCAGCAAGTTCGTGCATTACCACCCACGCACGGCCATCTTGAACAACTTGGAGTTCGACCACGCCGACATCTTTGACAACCTCGCTGCCATCGAACGCCAATTCCACCACTTGGTGCGCACTGTGCCAGGCAGTGGCCGAGTGGTGGTCAATGCGGACGAAGACAGCTTGCAACGCGTGCTAGACCAAGGCTACTGGAGCGGCGTGGCCAAGTTTGGCGTGAATGCCAACGCAACGGGCCAAGAAGGTTGGTCTGTTCAAGGTGAGCCTGACAACTTTACAGTGTTGCATCACGGCACAGAGGTGGGCCGCGTGCAATGGGACATCACCGGCGTGCACAACCAACTCAACGCATTAGCGGCGATTGCCGCTGCGGAGCACTTGGGGGTGTCGCCCGCACAAGCCGCGGCGTCGCTCAGTGAATTTCAGAACGTGCGCCGACGCATGGAAGTGCGCGGCACGGTACATCGTGCTGGCGGAGACATCACGGTGTACGACGACTTCGCACATCACCCCACCGCCATTCGCACCACGGTCGATGGCCTGCGCCGCAAAGTGGGTCCGAACGCGCGCATCTTGGCGGTGTTTGAGCCACGCAGCAACACGATGAAACTGGGCACGATGAAGTCGCAATTGCCTTGGAGTTTGGAAGACGCCAACCTCGCGTTTTGTCACTCAGGTGGTTTGGACTGGGATGCTGTTGACGCTTTGTCACCCATGGGTGCACGTGCATGCGTAGGTGCGACTGTGGATGAAGTCATTGCGCAAGTCGTGGCGGCTGCGCAGGCGGGGGACCATGTGCTGTGTATGAGCAATGGTGGCTTTGGTGGGATTCACGCTAAGTTGTTGACGGCTCTGGCTGCTTAACTTCTCTTCTTCTATCGCTTGCTTCGTGTGTGTGTTGCTACTTGTTTCTCTCGTACGCACACAGAGCGGCCAGCACCTGACACGGCTTAACGTCCCTACGGGCCGTGATGGCGCCGTATCAGGCGCTGACCACTCTGCATGCTGAGCGTGTGCAATCGAAACGTTTTGGGACTTGCTCCTGCTACGCAGTTCGGCGACACCAACGCCAACATCAACGCCTATCTGTTCGCGCGAAATCTTCCGAACCACAAAACGCCGAGAGCGCGGTGTCTGATTTGGCGCCATCACGGCCCAAAGGGACGCTAAGCCAAGTCAGACACCGCGCTCTCGGCGTACTGGATCAAAGAAGCTCAACCTTGCGCTAGGAATCTAAACCCCAGCGCAAGGAAAGCAAAACGCAATTACCCGCGCTTACGACGCGCCGCCACAGCGTGAGACAACACATCCAGCGAAGCGACCGAGTCGTCCCAACCCAAGCACGCATCGGTGATGCTCTTGCCGTATTCCAGCTTGGATACATCATCTTTACCGGGCGTGAACTTTTGAGCACCACCGTGAATGTGGCTTTCAATCATCACACCAAAAATTTGATGTGAACCACCGCTGATTTGCTCGGCAATGTCTTTGGCCACTACCAACTGACGCTCGTGTTGCTTACTGCTGTTCGCGTGGCTGCAATCCACCATCAATGAAGCAGGCAGTTTGGCTTTACCCAACTCTTCACAAGCAGCGGTCACGCTGGCTGCGTCGTAGTTAGGTGTTTTGCCGCCGCGCAAGATGACGTGGCAGTCTTTGTTGCCCTTGGTTTGCACGATCGCGACTTGGCCGTTTTTGTGAACCGACAAAAAGTGGTGAGCGCCAGCAGCCGCTTGAATCGCATCGGTGGCGATTTTGATGTTGCCATCAGTACCGTTCTTGAAGCCGATGGGCGCAGAAATACCAGAAGCCAATTCGCGGTGCACTTGGCTCTCGGTCGTGCGCGCACCAATCGCGCCCCACGAAATCAAGTCGCCAATGTATTGCGGACTAATGGCATCCAAAAATTCACTGCCTGCGGGCAAACCAAGGCGGTTGATTTCAATCAACAGCTGACGTGCGATGCGCAAACCTTCGTCAATGCGGTAGCTCTCGTCCAAGTACGGGTCGTTAATCAAACCCTTCCAGCCCACGGTCGTGCGTGGTTTTTCGAAGTACACGCGCATCACGATTTCTAAGGTGTCGGCGTACCTTTCGCGCAACGGTTGCAAGCGACGTGCGTAGTCAATCGCAGCAGCGGGGTCATGGATCGAGCATGGACCAATCACCACCAACAGGCGGTCATCGCTGCCGTGCATGATGTTGTGGATGGTTTTGCGTGTCTTTGTAATCAGCTTCTCAACAGGCGAGCCTTGAATGGGGAAGAAGCGAATCAAATGTTCGGGAGGAGGTAGCACGGTGATGTCCTTGATACGTTGATCGTCGGTTTGACTGGTGTGTTCAACGTGGCTTGGATAAGGGGTGTTCGTTTTCATGGTCTCGTCCTCAAGTTTCAAAATTCAAATTCGGCAAAAAAAAACCGCCGGGAGGTCCGGCGGTTGGCTTGGAGTTCAGATCGTTGGGCTACGTTCAGATCTCTCGACCGCCGTGGGGGCGTGAGATAAAAAAGTAAGCAAAGTAAAAACGTGCTGAAGTCATGGATTGGAATGTAGCACAGAGATTCTGGCAGTTTGCTGACAAGTTGCTAGGGTTTACGCGGTTCCACCCACAGCCTTTAGGCTGTGCCACCGACTGTCAAACCATCAATACGCAAAGTAGGCTGCCCCACCCCCACCGGCACACTCTGGCCTTCTTTGCCGCAGGTGCCCACACCGGGGTCGAGTTGCATGTCGTTGCCAATCAAGCTCACGCGGGTCAATGCGTCAGGCCCGTTGCCCACTAGGGTAGCGCCCTTGACGGGGTATTGGATCTTGCCGTTTTCTACCCAAAACGCTTGAGAGGCTGAGAACACAAATTTGCCCGAGGTGATGTCCACTTGGCCGCCACCGAAGTTCACGGCGTACAAACCTTTTTTCAGGCTCGACACAATTTCTTCTGGCGATTTGTCACCGCCCAACATGTAGGTGTTGGTCATGCGCGGCATGGGCACATGAGCATAGCTTTCGCGGCGGCCATTGCCTGTGGGCTTGACGCCCATCAAGCGGGCATTCATACCGTCTTGGATATAGCCCTTCAAAATGCCATCTTCAATCAACACATTGCGTTGACTGGGGTTGCCTTCGTCGTCCACATTGAGTGAACCGCGACGATCAGGGATCGTGCCGTCATCCAACACGGTCACGCCTTTGGCTGCCACACGTTGGCCAATGCGACCACTGAATGCGCTAGAGCCTTTGCGGTTGAAGTCTCCCTCCAAACCGTGGCCAATCGCTTCGTGCAACAAAATGCCGGGCCAGCCTGGGCCCAACACCACACTCATTTCACCCGCAGGTGCGGGGCGTGCATCCAGGTTGGTGAGTGCGCATTGCACAGCTTCATCGACATAGCCTTGCACCAAGGCGTCATCAAAATGGTCCAAGCCGAAGCGGCCACCGCCGCCAGCAGACCCCATTTCACGGCGACCGTTTTGTTCAGCAATCACGGTCACGCTCAAGCGCACCAGCGGGCGCACATCGGCAGCCAAGGTGCCATCGGCACGCACCACCATCACCACGTCGTATTCGCTGGCCAAACCCGCCATGACTTGGATGATGCGAGGGTCTTTGGCGCGGGCCATGTGTTCCACACGGCCGAGTAGCTCGACTTTTTCGGTGCTATTGAGCGAACCGATGGGATCTAAATCGCCATACAACGAACGGCTCGAAGCAACTTTGCGCGCAGGCACTTTGACACGCCCGCCTTTGGCAGCTGCACCAATCGAGCGTACGGTGCGTGCAGCGTCAAGCAAAGAGGCTTTGGAGATATCGTCGGAATAAGCGAAGGCGGTTTTTTCACCACTCACGGCACGCACGCCCACGCCTTGGTCAATGCTGAATGAACCGGTTTTGACAATACCCTCTTCCAGGCTCCAACCCTCGGCACGGGTGTATTGAAAATACAAATCGGCTTCGTCAACCTTGTGCGCCTTGATTTCGGCCAAGGTATGGGCCAGATCAGTTTCGTCTAAACCAAAAGGCTCTAACAACAGTTGACGGGCAACAGCCAATCGCTCAAGGGTAGGTTCGCGTGAAATCATGCGCGAATTATGACTGCACCAACTGTTTGGCCTTGGCGACCGACATCAATATCCCTAGGCCCAAACCGAGTGTCACCATGGCTGTCCCACCGTAACTAATGAATGGCAACGGCACACCCACCACTGGCAACATGCCGCTGACCATGCCCATGTTCACGAAGGCGTAAATGAAGAAGCTCAAGGTCACACTGCCCGCCAGCAAACGGGCAAACAAGGTGGGGCCTTCCACTGCAATGGCCAAGCCACGCATGATGAGAAAGATGAAGCCAAAAATCAGCATCACATCGCCTACAAAGCCAAACTCTTCGCTGTAAGCAGCAAACACGAAGTCGGTGGTGCGCTCGGGGATGAAGTCCAAATGGGTTTGCGTGCCTTGCATAAAGCCCTTACCCCAAAAACCGCCCGAGCCAATAGCGATCATGCCTTGGATGATGTGAAAGCCTTTGCCCAGTGGGTCTCGCGTTGGATCGAGCAAGGTGCAAATGCGTTGTTGTTGGTAGTCGTGAAGAATAGGCCAGCGAAAGCCATCGGCGCACAGCGTCGGCTCAAACACCACCACCAAGCCCACACCAATCACCCCAAGGATGATGGGCGGCACAATGAGCCACCAGCTCAAGCCAGCAAAGAAAATCACGGCCATGCCTGCAGACAGCACCAAAATAGCGGTCCCCAAATCTGGCTGTCGAACAATCAATCCCACGGGCACCATTAGCAGCAAACCAGCCACCAAAAAGTCCAGAGGTCGCAACTGGCCTTCACGCTTTTGGAACCACCAAGCCAGCATCAGTGGCATGGCAATTTTCATGATTTCACTGGGCTGAATCACCACACCAATATTCAACCAACGACGTGCGCCTTTTTTGGTCAAGCCAAACAAAGCCACCGCCACCAACAGCGCCACGCCCACGGTGTAAAGCGGTACGGCAAACGCCATCAGACGTTGCGGTGGAATCTGCGCCACCACAAACATGATGAAGCCCGCGATCAACATATTGCGACCGTGGTCAAAGAAGCGCGCACCGTTGGCAAAGCCGGACGAATACATGGTGAGCATGCCTGCACAAGCCAGCAAAAAAATACCAAACGCCAGCGGACCATCAAAGCCTTTGAGCAAAGGCATCAAACGTTGAAACGGGCTGGGTTTGTGAATGACGGTGGGCATGCCTGAGATTATCCCCTGTTGAGACATTGGCCCGCCAGGCACTGCTAGCATGTGCCATGACCTTGCCCAGCCCTTCGTTACCCACCACCCATGTGCTGTATTTGCATGGGTTTCGCTCGTCGCCCCAATCCACCAAAGCAAGACAAGTCGCAGCCCTCATGGCGCAACAGTTTCCGCATATCACCTGGTGGTGCCCGCAACTGCCGCCCTCCCCGCAAGCGGCGGCAGCCTTGATTGAAAAAGGCACAACCCATTGGCCTGCGCAAAGCACGGCCGTCATCGGCTCATCGCTGGGCGGGTTTTACGCTACTTGGCTAGCCGCCCACAAGGGATGCAAAGCAGTGTTGCTCAACCCAGCCATTGACCCTGCCCGCGATTTGGCTAAGTACATTGGCGAACAAACCGCTTGGCACGATCCAAATGAACGCTTTTACTTTGCACCTGAATTTGTCGAAGAATTACGTGCCATGAAAGTCGGCCCACTGTCACATCCCGAACGCGTCTGGGCCCTCATCGCCAAGGGCGATGAAGTGTTGGACTGGCGCGAAATGACAGCGCGTTACCCAGCGTCACCACAAGTGGTTTTAGAAGGGGGAGACCACGCCATCAGCGACTTCCCACAACACCTGCCGCAGCTGCTGGAATTTCTCAATTTGCAGCCTGCACCCTAGGTCGAGCGTGGGACAATGTGTCCCATGTACGCATTGTTTGAAGAAGCTGGAAAATTCCAGACGGGCCGCATCCTTTCTGAAGCTGAAAGTTCGGCCCAAATTGAGCTGGAATCCGGCAAACGGGTCAAGGTCAAGGCCGCTAATTTGTTGCTCAAGTTTGAGAAGCCCTCGCCTGCCGACCTCATGCGCGATGCGCAAGCCTTGAGCCCATCCATCGAGCTCGATCTGGCCTGGGAGTTCGCCCCCGAAGACGAGTTTGGCTTTGCCGATCTCGCCCGCGAATACTTCAGTGCGCAAGCCACACTCACCGAACAAACTGCGGCGCTGTTTCGTTTGTACGACGCACCGCATTACTTTCGTCGCGCAGGCAAAGGGCGGTTCAAAAAAGCCTCTGCCGAGGTGATTGCCCAAGCGCTTGCCGCGATCGAAAAGAAAAAACAAATCCAAGCGCAAATTGAGAGTTGGGCGACTGAGTTAGGCCAAGGTACATGCCCTGAACCCATCCGCACGCAACTCTACAAAATCTTGTTCAAGCCCGACAAGAATGCGCCTGAATACAAAGCCGTGGTCGAAGCCGCGCGCGCCACCCAAACTGCGCCGCTCGCACTGCTGCAAAAAGCAGGCGCCATCACCTCGGCCTACCAGTTCCATTGGCAACGCTTTTTGTTTGACAACTTTCCAAAGGGCACGGGCTTTCCCACTTTGCAAGCACCGGCCATTGCGGACGAATTGCCACTGGCCAATGTGCAGGCCTACTCGATCGACGACTCACAAACCACCGAGATTGACGACGCCTTGTCGGTGCAAGGCTTGGGCACTGGCACGGTCACACTGGGTGTTCACATCGCTGCACCTGCACTCGCTTTGAAACCGGGCGATGCCATTGACCAACTCGGTCGCCAGCGTTTGTCCACCGTCTACATGCCGGGCTACAAAATCACCATGCTGCCCGACGATGTGGTGCAAACCTACACCTTGCAAGAAGGTCGCGATTGCCCCGCCGTGTCGTTGTACGCCACATTTGACGAGGCCACACTGGCGTTGCAACACACCGAGACACGCGTGGAGCGTGTCCCCATTGCGGCCAACTTACGCCACGACCAACTGGATGCCATCGTCACCGACGCTTGGTTGAACGACGACACATTCACGCATGCCGCTGATGTGACTGAACCTGCCATGCCCCGCGCTCAACTGGCATTTTTATTCCGCTTGGCCAAACACCTCAAAGCCCAACGCGAAGTGGTGCGCGGCAAGCCTGAAACCTTTAACCGCCCCGACTACAACTTCCGCTTGGTCGGCAACGAGGGCCGTGAGCCCACAGGCCAAGAACAAGTACACATCAGCATCCGCCAGCGCGGTGCTCCTTTGGATTTGATGGTGGCTGAAGCCATGATCTTGGCCAACAGCACCTGGGGGCAATGGATGGCTGAGCTGGGTGTACCCGGCATTTACCGTAGCCAAGCCAGCTTGCTGCCAGGCGTCAAAGTCCGTATGGGCACCAAGGCGTTGCCCCATGCGGGCATTGGTGTGCCGAGCTATGCGTGGAGCACCTCACCGTTGCGCCGCTACACCGACCTCGTCAACCAATGGCAAATCATGGCGTGTGCCAAACACGGCAGCACCGCTGCACTGGCCGCGCCCTTCAAACCCAAAGATGCAGAACTCTTTGCCATCATCTCAGCCTTCGATGGCGCTTATGGCGCGTACAACGCCTACCAAAACGGCATGGAACGTTTTTGGACACTGCAGTACCTGAAACAAAACAACATCACCGAACTCAGCGCCACCATCTTCAAAGCCTTCCCTGGCCAGCCTCCGATGGCACGCGCTGATGACTTGCCTTTGGTGTTGCCCGTCTTCGGTGGTGGCGATTTGCCACGCGGTGCCCATGTGCAACTGCGCTTGAGTGAGATTGACGACATCAGCCTCGACATCAGCGGCCAACTGCTGCACGTGCTGGAGGTCGATGCGCCCGCCAGCACCGAAGAAGCCGACATGAGTGACGACGAGGACGACAGCGCCGCCGGCCCCATTGCTTTGGCCATGGATGTGAACGAAGCGCCAGCCACAGAAGGAAACGCGGCATGAAACTGACGCGTTGGTCATGGCACAACTGGACTCGGCTGCAAAAGGCCTTGTTCATTTCATTTGCCATTCACGGCGCGTTGCTCACACTGCGCATTGCAGACCCTGAGCGCTTTGACCGCTTGTTCAGCGATGCACCGCTGGACGTGATTTTGGTCAACACACGAGCTAAGGCCGATGCGCCAGACAAAGCTCAGGCCTTGGCGCAAACGCAATTGGCAGGCGGCGGCGAGCTCAAGAGCGGCCGCGCCGCATCACCACTACCCACCGCTGCCACAACGTCTGTGGGCGATATGGCCGAATCGATGCAACGCCAAGTGGCGGCCATGCGTAAAGAACAGTCGTTGTTGCTAGCGCAAGTGAAAAACCTACTCGCGCAACTGCCACCCCCTCAACCGCAAAAGTCGAAAGCCGAACAAGAAGCTGTCGAACAAAAGCGCCGCCAGCTGCTCAAGCTCTTGGCCGAGATTGAGCAACGCATCAACCAAGACAACGCACGTCCCCGTAAACATTACGTGAGTCCTGCCACCAAACAAGTGGCCTACGCGCTCTATTACGATACTTTGCGTCGCAAAATTGAAGACCGCGGCACGCGATACTTTCCCGCCACCAGCAGCGGACAAAAACTCTACGGCGAGCTGACCATGATCATCACAGTCAATACCGATGGCCGAGTACTTGCAACCGAAGTGGTGCAAAGCTCAGGACTAGCAGACCTTGACCGTCGCGCACAAGCCATTGCCACTGCGGCTGGCCCATTTGGCGAGTTCACAGAAGAGATGCGCAAACAAGCTGACCAATTGGCTGTGGTGTCACGTTTCATCTTCAGCCGAGACAATGTGTTGCAAACCAAAGGCGGTGAAGCCGTCCACTGACACGCCACACCATGAATACGACACGCTTTCGCCCCTGGTTTCGCTGGTTGCTGCTAGTCGGTGTGGCATGGATGGGGTTGCAAGTCTTCTTCTTGGCACGCATCGCCGTGATGGCACGCGTAGCTCCAGAGTCCACGGCCTTTGAACGCTCAGAAGCTTGGCGCATCGTCAACACCAAAGACCGTTTGCGTTGGCGCCAAGACTGGGTGCCCTATGCCCAAATTTCTAATAATCTCAAACGCGCTGTGATTGCGTCTGAAGACGACATCTTTGCGCAACACGATGGCGTGCAATGGGATGCAATTGAAAAGGCTTGGGCCAAGAACGCCAAAGCCGAGCTGCAAGCCAGTAAAAAAGCGCAAGGCAAAGCAATCCCCAAAGTGGTGGGCGGCTCTACCATCACGCAGCAACTGGCAAAGAATTTGTTTTTATCAGGCGAACGCACCTTCATCCGCAAAGGCCAAGAGTTTGTGCTGACCTTGATGCTCGAAGGCTTGCTCGGTAAACAACGCATCCTCGAGATTTATCTCAACCATGTGGAATGGGGTGAAGGCATTTTTGGCGCAGAAGCGGCTGCACAACACTACTTTCAAAAGCCTGCGTCACAACTCACGCCTTGGGAGGCCGGCAGATTGGCGGTCATGCTGCCTCGACCCAAGCACTACCAAAAATTCCCACAGTCTGAGTACCTCTCAGGTCGTACCGAAATTATCTTGATGCGCATGGGCAGTGCGCAGCTGCCCTGATGCGCATTCTTGGCATTGACCCCGGCTTGCGTACCACTGGCTTTGGCGTGGTGGAAAAACACGGTAGCCAATTGCTTTACGTGGCCAGTGGGACCATCAAAACCAACAAGCAAGAACAAGGCAATTTGGCAGAGCGTTTGAAGGTGCTGTTTGACGGCATTCACGAAGTGGCCGAGCGTTACCAACCCGACACCTCGGCGGTGGAAATTGTGTTTGTCAACGTCAACCCACAAGCCACTTTGCTGCTGGGCCAAGCTCGCGGTGCGTGCATCACCGCTTTGGCCACCTGCAACTTGCCCGTGGCCGAATACACCGCCTTGCAAATGAAGCAAGCTGTGGCCGGTCATGGCCTGGCCAAGAAAGAGCAAGTGCAAGAGATGGTCAAACGCATGCTCAACCTTCCAGGTTTGCCTGGGCCTGATGCGGCAGATGCCTTGGGCATTGCCATCACCCATGCGCATGCAGGCCATTCGATGGCCAAGTTGGCCGCTGCCACCGAGTTGCAGCGCAGCACCAGCGGGATGTATAAAAAAGGGCGCAGTCGCTAACGTTAGCTGCCGTGGCTTTATGCAGCAGGCAAATTCAGCTCAACCAACGCGCCGCCGCCCACTGCATTGGTGATACTGAAACTGCCGCCGTGCATTTCGGCGATGGTGGTGGAAATTGACAACCCTACACCCAAGCCTTCTGCCTTGGTGGTGACAAAGGGCTGCCCGAGTTGGTCACGTTTGTCTTCATTCAATCCGGGGCCGCTGTCATGCACACGTAGCACCACATGATGTTCTTCTCGCTCCAATGCCACATGGATCGTGCGCACATCTGAATAAGCCATGGCCTGAACTGCATTGCGGTACACATTCAGCACGATTTGTGACAGCTGTACTTTATCTCCGCGTACCAAACATTCTGCGGCATCAAAGTCCCATTGAAACGTCACGTTTTGCTTGCGTATATCGTGTGCCAGCAGAAGTTGTACGTCATGAACCAATAACTTCAGGTCCACCAACTCATGCATGCCTTTCGTGGGTCGTATGAAGTTACGAATCCCCTCAATCAATGCGACCGTGCGATTCGCGCTTTTCTCAATCTCGTGAATTGAGTCTGTGACATCTTCCAAGTTCAACACCGGGGATTGCAAACTGGTTTTGATAGATTGCGTGTCCATCAAGAGGGCAGTCAGTGGTTGACTCAATTCGTGCGCAAACGCATACGACATGGCGCCCAATGTGCGCTGGCGTTCGAGCTGCGCAATTTGGTCTGCCAGTCGCGCACTCTCTTGCTGCCTTGCTCTGTTTTCGACATCAATCAAATCCCGCTTTGCGGAACGCTCTAAGAACATACTGACAAAGGTAAAACTGCCAATGACTGAGATCAAAAGTCCGCTGACCACCGTCAGGATGCTATCGACACCATCGGCGACGACATCGGGTTCAGTCATATCCAACATCACTCGACCAATGCGCAGAATCAGTGCAATTGCGGCCACAACATACACAACAGCCAACCAACGACCACTTCGCAGATCTTGCTCTGTAGAAATTTGCCATGCTAAATATGCGATGTACAGGAACACCATCACGTAAAGTGTCATGGACCATGCAAAACGATAATCCTGACTTTGCAGCACCACTCTGAAATAATCAAAAACGATCGCCCATAAAACGACGATCAGGGCAAGCCATTTGACGTGCCACTGTTTTTTGAGAGCATGACGTAAAGCAGTGGCTTGCATCAGAATACCGGACCAAGCAAACACATTGGCCACGGTGTAAGTTACCCACAAAGGTAAAAATTGGCGTTGTGAAATAAACAACAGGCCAACGGCCAACACGCCGCCACCCAGACACCACAACGACACGGTGTGAGAAGCCTGATGTTTGAGTACTAACCAAACAATGATCGGCAAGAAAAGATAAAGCAGGCCAATGATGAAGAACGCTGTGGGGATATGAAACATCATGACTTCACCACCTCACAGACTTCAATGCATAGCTAGTTATTTACCACGCAGGCGCAAGTTGAGCCAAACCTGGCGGTGCTTTGCGGGCATCTTCAAAAGTAACCACTTCGTAAGCGTCAGGCTGACTCAGCAACTCACGCAACAGCAGGTTATTCATCGCATGCCCTGAGCGGAAGGCGACATACGAAGCCAGCAAGGGTTTACCGATCAAATACAAATCGCCCATGGCGTCGAGAATCTTGTGTTTCACAAACTCGTCGTCATAGCGCAAACCATCGCTGTTCAAGACCTTGTAGTCATCCATCACGATGGCGTTGTCCAAACCGCCGCCCAGTGCGAGGCCATTGGCACGCATCATTTCCACATCGCGTGTGAAACCAAAGGTGCGGGCACGCGCAATGTCTCGGGTATAAACATCCGTATCCATGTCAAAAACCACGCTCTGCCCTGTGGAGTCGACTGCTGGATGACGGAAATCAATTTCAAAGCTGAGCTTGTAGCCATGATGTGGGTCTAGACGCGCCCACTTCACATTGGCTCCCTCGCCTTCACGAACTTCCACTGTTTTCAATAGGCGAATGAAACGTTTGGGTGCGTTTTGCTCCACGATGCCCGCGCTTTGCAGCAAGAACACAAACGACGAAGCCGAGCCATCCAAGATGGGCACTTCTTCTGCCGTGATGTCGATGTAAAGGTTGTCAATGCCTAAACCTGCACAAGCCGACATCAAATGCTCAACAGTGAACACCTTCGCACCGCCATTGGAAATAGTCGAAGCCAAACGCGTATCCGTCACCGCCGTGGCGGTGATGGGGATATCGACAGGCTGCGGCAAATCCACCCGACGGAACACGATGCCCGTGTCGGGTTGCGCAGGCCTTAGGGTCAGTTCCACGCGTTGACCGCTGTGAAGACCGACGCCAACGGCTTTGGTCAGGGATTGAAGGGTTCTTTGTTTAAGCACAGATGGATTTTAGTGAATCATCAGTCAGCTTGCTTGCGCAAGAAGGCTGGGATTTCGTAATCGTCCATACCACCAGAAGACAAAGCATCCACTTTGGCCGCAGCCGATGTACGGTTGTTACGGAACACAGCAGGAGATGTCATGGCATCGTAGTTCGGTTGTGCAGTGCTTGCGCCCACACCAAAACCAGCAGCCAAACCAGCCAAACCTGTGGATGCAGCAGCCAACACGCCAGCGGGTGAAGCGTTAGGCGCTTGTGTAGTGGGGAAGCCCACACCGTCTGTACCTGTGCGCAACACTTGCAACTGAGGTGCAGCACGACGACCACCTGCCAAGCCTGTAGCCACTACGGTGACGCGAATTTGGTCACCCAAGCTTTCGTCGTAAGCCGTACCGTAAATTACATGCGCATCTTGCGAAGCAAACTTGCGGATGGTGTTCATGGCTTCGCGCGACTCTGACAACTTCAAGCCACCCTTGGCAGCGGTAATCAACACCAACACGCCCTTGGCACCTGACATGTCCACGCCCTCGAGCAATGGGCAAGCCACAGCTTGTTCGGCAGCAATGCGTGCACGGTCTGGGCCATTGGCCACAGCCGTACCCATCATGGCTTTGCCGGTTTCGCTCATCACGGTGCGCACGTCTTCAAAGTCGACGTTCACCAAAGCTTCGACGTTGATGATCTCAGCAATACCGCCGACCGAGTTTTTCAACACGTCGTTGGCAAATGCGAAGGCTTCGTCTTGGCTGGCGTCTTCGCCCAACACATCCATCAGCTTTTCGTTCAACACCACGATCAGTGAGTCGACGTTGGCTTCCAGTTCGGCCAAACCGGTCTCAGCGTTGTTCATGCGACGGCTGCCTTCAAATTCGAAAGGCTTGGTCACCACGCCCACGGTCAAGATACCCATCTCACGTGCCACACGTGCCACCACAGGTGCAGCACCTGTACCTGTGCCGCCACCCATACCGGCCGTCACGAACAACATATTGGTGCCTTCCAGCGCCAAACGGATGTCATCAATCGCGGCCTCTGCTGCTTCACGGCCGCGCTCTGGCTTGCTGCCAGCGCCCAGACCTGTCGAACCCAGTTGAATCACTTTGTGCGCATTGCTCACGCGCAGGGCTTGTGCGTCGGTGTTCGCGCAAACGAACTCCACGCCTTGAACGCCAGAGCTGATCATGTGTTCCACAGCGTTACCGCCGCCGCCACCCACGCCAATGACTTTAATTTGGGTGCCTGAGTTGAATGCTTCCACTTCGATCATTTCGATGCTCATGATGTTTCTCCTAATCTAAAAATTTGCAGTTGCCTAAGTGTTTGTGTTTTTGCTTTTTGGTTCATCGCGCTCCTTCTATGAGGGTGGCGCGGTGGCAGCACAGAATCGACATCGTCGATATCTGTGCGGTCGTTGCGGCGGGCTGCCGCGTGCGAGGTAAAGCAAGGTGTGTGGAATCATGGTTAGAAGTTCCCCACAAACCAGTTTTTGAGGCTGTCCATCAAGGAATTGACGGAGCCACTCTTTTGTGAAACTTTGAAACCGCGTTGACGGTCTACGCCAGCCTCAGCCAGTAAGCCCATCACGGTAGATGCACGAGGCTGAGCCACCATATCGGCCAACACGCCGTTGTAATGAGGTACGCCACGACGAACGGGTTTCAAGAAAATATCTTCACCCAGCTCCACCATGCCTGGCATCACGGCACTACCGCCCGTGAGAACGATGCCTGAGGACAACACCTCTTCGTAACCTGAATCACGAATGACTTGCTGCACGAGCGAGAAGATTTCTTCCACGCGTGGCTCAATCACGCCCGCCAACGCTTGACGACTCAACATGCGTGGCGTGCGGTCACCCAGACCCGGCACTTCCACTTGAATATCTGGGTCGGCCAATAATTGCTTGGCATAGCCTGACTCAATTTTGATTTCTTCCGCATCTTTGGTCGGCGTGCGCAAAGCCATCGCGATGTCGCTGGTGATCAAGTCGCCCGCAATTGGAATCACCGCCGTGTGACGAATCGCGCCATTGGTGAAGATCGCCACATCCGTGGTGCCTGCACCAATGTCCACCAAAGCGACGCCAAGTTCGCGTTCATCATCGGTCAACACCGACATGCTCGACGCCAAAGGATTGAGCATCAAGCGATCCACATCCAAGCCGCAACGACGTACACACTTGATGATGTTTTCTGCCGCACTTTGTGCGCCGGTCACGATGTGTACCTTTGACTCCAAGCGAATGCCGCTCATACCAATGGGTTGCTTCACATCTTGCCCGTCAATCACAAACTCTTGTGGTTCAACCAACAGCAAGCGCTGATCGGTAGAAATATTGATGGCCTTCGCGGTCTCCACCACACGGGCCACATCTGCGGCTGTGACTTCTTTGTCTTTGACTGCCACCATGCCTGTGGAGTTGAAGCCACGGATATGACTACCGGTAATGCCGGTATAGACATGTGTGATCTTGCAGTCAGCCATGAACTCGGCTTCTTTCAACGCTTGCTGAATGCTTTGCACCGTGGCATCAATGTTGACCACCACACCACGTTTCAAACCATTGCTTGGCGCCACACCAAGGCCTGCGAGTTTGAGCTCACCATCGGGCATGACTTCGGCCACGACCACCATGACCTTGGCTGTGCCAATGTCTAAGCCGACCACCAAATCTTTGTTTTCTTTTGCCATAACAGCCTCGTTCTTTCTCGTCTTCTCTTGTTGTGCTTGTCAGCGCTTGGAGGGCACGTCCTGCGTGCTCACCCCTCGCAAACGAAGCGCATACCCGTTGTCATGTCGCAAATCGGCTGACTCAATCGCCGTCACTTTTCGTCCTAACTTTTGCGTCACTTGTGCCAAGGTTTGTGACACGCGTTGCACCCTGGCCATCACATCCCCGACGTTGCCTCTTCCCAACTCGATGACCGCACCGTGCGCCAACTTGGCACGCCAGCTGCCGCGCTCAGTCAGCACCAAGCTGTTGAGCGGCAAACTCAACGCGTGAAATGCAGGCTCTAAGGCTAAATACATGGTCAACACTTGCTGCGACTGACTATCTGGCCCACTCAAACGTGGCATCTTGTCGTCATCCAAATCGCCCACATTGGCTTCAAACACTTCACCAAAACTGTTGACCATGCGTTGGTCGCCGTCGTCACCCCAATAAGCCACTGGTTTGTGCTCTTGCAAGGTGACACGCAAACGGTTGGGAAACTCACGTTGCACGGAAGCCATGCGCACCCAAGGCACACTCTCAAACGCACTGCGCACACGACCCAAATCGGCCGTGAAGAAGTTACCCGTGAACTTGGTCACCACATTGGCACGCAAAGTCACTTCGTTGTTGTGCTCCACATCGCCCTTGACGGTGATGCCCTTCAACGCAAATGCAGGTAACTGAACCAAAGACCACACACCACCGACCAACACGCCCACGACCAAGCCCACGAACATGAGCGAAGCCGCCATGTGCATGAGCTTGACGTCGAGCGGCACCGGCACTGAGGCATTCACCTCTGGACGGGGTCGCATGTGGGTATAGCGCGAGGTCATACGGCTTTCGGACCTCCGGGGTGATCAAGCGTGGCGCTCTCGAGCAACATCAAGCACAAATCTTCGTAGCTGATGCCTGCTGCACGTGCAGACATGGGCACCAAAGAATGGCTGGTCATACCAGGCGATGTGTTCATCTCCAGCAAAAACGGTTTGCGGTCTGACGCACGCAACATGATGTCTGCGCGGCCCCAGCCACGGCAGCCCAAAGCGCGGTACGCAGCCACCACCAAACGCTGAATCTCTTGCTCTTCGGCTTCAGGCAAACCGCTTGGGCAGTGGTACTTCACATCGTCGGTGAAGTACTTGTGGTTGTAGTCATAAGCACCATCGGGTGCGGCAATGCGCACCACAGGCAAGGCGCGGGCATTGGGGCCATTGCCCAAGATCGGACATGTCAGCTCTTCGCCTGAGATGAATTCTTCTGCGAGTAAATCTGGGTCGTACTGGGTGGCCAGCTTGGCAGCGGCTTGGATCTCGTCAGCATGCGTCACCTTGCTCATGCCAATGGATGAGCCTTCGCGTGGTGGCTTAACGATGAGCGGCAAACCCAGCTTGGCAGGAATCGCTTGGATGTTGTCTGCCGTTTGGTCTTCGGGTGACAACCACACATAACCGGGGGTTGACAGACCCACCGTACTCCACACGCGCTTGGTCATCACCTTGTCCATGGCCATCGCAGAAGCCATCACGCCCGAACCGGTGTAGGGAATACCGAGCAACTCCAATGCACCCTGCACCGCCCCGTCTTCGCCGTAGCGGCCATGCAGCGCGATGAAAGCGTGTGTATAGCCTTCACGCTTGAGTTCGTCCAAACTGCGATGGGCAGGGTCGAACGCATGCGCGTTCACACCTTTGCTTTGCAAGGCTTGAAGCACGCCCGTGCCCGACATGATGGATACATCGCGTTCGGCAGACAGGCCACCGGTAAGGACAGCAACTTTGGCAGTGTTGATGTTGAACGTCATCTCTTTAACTCTTACGTTGTTGCACTAGCTCTAGCACTTTGGCTGGCACTTGGCCAATTGAGCCTGCGCCCATGCACATCACCACATCACCCGCTTGGGCGTTGTCGGCAATGACTTGGGCCATGTTTTGAATGTCATCCACGAACACCAAGGCCTCGTGGCCCGCCACACGCATGGCGCGTGACAGTGCGCGACCATCGGCAGCGGGAATGGGTGCTTCCCCTGCGGCGTAAATTTCTGAGAGCCACAACACATCGGCGCGGCCCATGACTTGCACAAAGTCTTCAAAGCAGTCACGCGTGCGGGTGTAGCGGTGCGGCTGGAAGGCCAACACCAAGCGACGGCCAGGGAACGCCCCACGGGCCGCAGCCAAGGTGGCGGCCACTTCCACAGGGTGGTGTCCATAGTCTTCAATGAGGGTGAACTCACCACCACTCTTGGCAGCCACATCGCCATGGCGCTGAAAGCGGCGGCCGACGCCTTTGAACTCGGCCAGGGCTTTTTGCAAAGCTTCATCGGGCACGTTCAGCTCAACCGCAATTGCAATCGCCGCCAAGGCATTGAGTACGTTGTGCTCGCCCGCCAAGTTGAGTGTGATGTCAAGGTCGGGCAAAGTCACGCCGTTGCGGCGTTGTACCGTGAAGCACATGCGGCCGTTGTCTGCACGCACATTCACCGCGCGCACTTGCGCATCTTCGTTGAAACCGTAGGTGGTGATGGGGCGTGACACCTCGGGCAAGATGCTGCGCACTGCCACATCGTCGGTGCACAAAATGGCGGCGCCGTAGAAGGGCATGCGGTGCAAGAACTCGATGAACGCGCCTTTCAACTTGTTGAAGTCATGGCCATAGGTGTCCATGTGATCGGCGTCGATGTTGGTGACAACCGCCATCACGGGCAAGAGGTTCAAGAACGAGGCGTCTGACTCGTCGGCCTCCACCACGATGTAGTCACCCGAGCCCAGCTTGGCATTCGCGCCTGCGCTGTTGAGCTTGCCACCAATCACAAAGGTGGGGTCCATGCCGGCTTCGGCCAACACACTGGCCACCAAGCTGGTGGTGGTGGTTTTGCCGTGTGTACCGGCAATCGCCACGCCGGTTTTGAGGCGCATCAACTCAGCCAACATCACAGCGCGTGGCACGACAGGAATGAGCTTGGCGTGTGCCGCCACCACTTCAGGGTTGTCTGCGTGCACCGCAGTGGACGTGACCACCGCATCGGCACCCGCAATGTTTTTGGCATCGTGACCCACATGGGTTTGAATGCCCAAACTTTGCAAGCGTTTCAAGGCTGCGCTGTCTGACAAATCAGAACCTGACACGGCATAGCCCAAGTTCAACAGCACTTCAGCGATGCCGCTCATGCCCGCGCCGCCGATGCCGACAAAATGGATGTGACGAATGGCGTGTTTCATTGTTTTTTTCCTTTCGCTGCGAGCTGCTCGCAAGCGGCCACCACTTGATCCACCGCGTCCACTTGACGCACGGCATACGCCTTCTCGGCACATGCCAACAAAGTGCGGCGCGTCATGAATTGCAAACGGTCAGCCAAGTCTTGGGCTTTCAGTTCTTGTTGTGGCATCAACCAACCACCACCTGCATCCACCACAAAGCGGGCGTTGGTGGTTTGGTGGTCGTCCACTGCATGGGGGAACGGCACATAAATGGCAGCCGCGCCGACAGCGGCAAGTTCGGTCACAGTGCTAGCACCCGCGCGAGCAATCACCACATCCGCATCGGCAAAGGCCTGTGCGGTGTCTTCAATGAACGGGGTCAACTCAGCTTGCACGCGCGCTTCTTCATACGCTGCACGCAAGGCGTCAATTTGTTTCGCGCCACTTTGGTGGGTCACGATGGGCCGTTGGTCGTGCGGAATCTTGGCTAGGGCTTGCGGCACCACGGTGTTGAGTGCTTGTGCACCCAAACTGCCCCCCACCACCAACACACGCAGCGGGCCTGTGCGATCAGCAAAACGTTGCGCAGGCTCGGGCTGCTTCATAAAGCCGTCGCGCATGGGGTTACCCACCCATTCGGCTTTTGACAACACATTTGGGAAGGCACTGAACACACGGTCCGCCACACCACTCAACACTTTGTTGGCCATACCAGCCACTGAGTTTTGCTCGTGCAAGACCAAAGGCTTGCCGCACAACACGGCCATCATCCCGGCTGGGAAGGTGATGTAACCACCAAGCCCCACCACCACATCAGGTTTCACGCGTCGCACCACGCACAGGCTCTGCCAGAAGGCACGCAACAACTTGAAAGGCAGCAATGCCAAGGTTTTGACACCTTTGCCACGCACGCCACCGAAATGAACGGTCTCATAGGCAAAGCCACGAGGGGGTACCAACTGGCTTTCCATGCTGGGCTCGGGCGCACCGAGCCAATGCACATTCCAACCGTGAATGCGCAATTGTTCAGCCACAGCCAAGCCCGGAAAGATATGGCCGCCAGTGCCGCCTGCCATGATGAGTGCGGTGCGTGTATTGAGCGTCATAGTCGCCCTCCATGCATCACCACACGGTTTTCAAAGTCCACACGCAATACCACGGCAATGGCAATGAGGTTCAACAAAATCGCAGAACCACCATAGCTCATGAGGGGCAAGGTCAAGCCCTTGGTTGGCAGAGCCCCCAAGTTCACGCCCATGTTGATGAAGGATTGAAAGCCAATCCAAATACCCACGCCTTGTGCGACCAAGCCGGCAAACACACGGTCCATCGCAATGGCTTGTCGACCGATGTACATGATGCGACGTGTGAGCCACATGAACATGGCGATGATCGCCACGACCCCCACAAAGCCAAACTCTTCGCCAATCACAGCCATCAAAAAGTCGGTGTGTGCTTCGGGCAACCAATGCAGTTTTTCAACACTGCCGCCCAAACCCACACCAAATATTTCGCCACGCCCAATCGCAATCAACGAATGCGACAACTGGTAACCCTTACCCAGCGCATGCTCCATGCTCCAAGGATCGAGGTATGCAAAGATGCGCTCGCGACGCCACTCAGAGGTAGCGATGATCAAGCCAAACACGCCCACCAACGCAGCGGCGATCAAGAAGAACATGCGTGCGTTCACGCCACCCAAGAACAAGATACCCATCGCAATCACAGCGATCACCATGAAGGCACCCATGTCTGGCTCAGACAACAAGAGCAAGCCCACAGCCGCCACCGCAGCGCCCATGGGCGTCACAGCAGCGAAGAAGTTCTCTTTCACATCCATCTTGCGCACCATGTAGTTGGCGGCATACAACAACACGCCCCACTTGGCCAGTTCAGAAGGTTGAAAGTTCATGAAGCCCAGGCCAATCCAGCGTCGTGCGCCGTTGACCGACTTGCCAATGAGCGGAATCAACACCGCGATCAACAACACGATCGAGGCAATGAACACCCATGGCGCAATGCGCTCCCATGTATTGAGCGGAATTTGGAATGCCAACAAAGCAGCCACGAAAGCCACAAACAATGACAGTGCATGACGCAACAAGAAATGCGTTTGGGTGTAGCCCGCCCCCATGCGTGGGTTATCAGGAATCGCAATGGAGGCTGAGTACACCATCACCAAGCCAAACATGAGCAATGCAAATGTGACCCACACCAAGGGTTGATCAAAGCCTTTGACATGCACGGGCGAAGCCGCTGTGCGTGCAAACTCAGTGCCGTGCACACGCACGGGCAAAGCATCCATCCCACGCTCTGGCTCGGTTGCCAAAAGATGGCCCATGCGCAGCTTCATGCGTTGCATGAACGAGACTTTTTCAGGCGTCACGGCTTCAGTCACACCATGCCTCCTGCTTCTTCAACCAAATGGTTCACCGCACTCACAAACACTTCAGCGCGCTGCGCGTAGTTGCGGAACATGTCCATGCTCGCGCAAGCGGGCGACAACAACACGGCATCACCCGAGTGGGCTTGCTCGCTACACAGCTTGACGGCGTCTTCCAAAGTGGCTGCATCTAACAAGGTCACCCCGCTGTGCTGCAACACCTCGCGCAAAGCGGGGGCATCGCGGCCAATCAACACCACTGCACGCGCATAACGCGCAACGGGCTCGCTCAAAGGCGCAAAGTCTTGCCCTTTGCCATCGCCACCCAAGATAACCACCAAGCGACGATCGACACCAAGGCCATGCAAGGCCGCCACAGTGGCGCCCACGTTGGTACCTTTGCTGTCGTCAAAATATTCCACGCCGTTGAGCACAGTGACTGGCTCCACACGGTGTGGCTCACCTTGGTATTCACGCAAACCAAACAACATTGGGGCCAAGTCGCCACCAGCGTTCCCTGCCAAGGCCAAAGCCGCCAAGGCATTAAGCGCGTTGTGGCGACCACGGATGCGCAGCGCATCGGCGGGCATCAGGCGTTGGATGTGAATTTCTTCTTCGTCGTCTTTTTTGCGCTTGCGGGTTTCGTCCGCCTCGAGTGCACGCACCAGCCATGTCATGCCATTGACGGTTTCGATGCCATAGTCGCCTGGGCGTTGTGGCAGGTCTCCACCAAAGGTGAGATGCGCACGCACTTGAACTTTGGGCGCCTTCGCACGAGAAGGTTTGGCTACAGCTTCTGCCACCTCAACAGGGGCACTGTCCAACATGACCATCACAGCTGCGTCTTCGCGGTTGAGCACCATCACACCACGCTTGCCAAAAATGCGGGCTTTGGCGGCGGCGTAGCCGTCCATGCTGCCGTGCCAGTCGAGGTGGTCTTGAGTGAGGTTGAGCACCGCAGCTGCAGTGGGTTCGAAATTGTCCACGCCTTCCAACTGGAAGCTCGACAACTCCAACACCCACACCTGTGGCAGATACGGATGGTCTGCAGGTGGTGGAGGTGGTGGCACGAGGGGTGGTAAGTCCACTTCGAACGGCTCGTCATCTGCGGCTGCAACAGTTGCAGCTTGCTCAGCATCCGTATCCGCCAGTGCCATTTGAGATTCAGTGTCGCCCTGAGCTGCTGTTTCTTGCGCGAGGGCTTCTTCAGCATCCAATGCCATTTGTGCAGCTTGTGCAGCCGCAGCTTTTTCTTTGGCCTCTAGCTCAAGACGTGCTTGCTCGGCCAAAGCTTCATCAGCAGCCAGCGCCTCAGCTTCTTGAGCCGCCAGCGCATCAGCTGCGGCTTGCTCATTGGCCGCTTGATCGAGTGCTTGCGACAAGGTATCCAAGAGCGTCGGGCCAATATTGCCTGCCACGGCCACGCGCTTGCCTGCGCGCTCCAGCAACTGGCCTGTCAACGAGGTCACGGTGGTTTTGCCGTTGGTACCTGTGATGGCTAACACCTTGGGGTGATACGCCATGCTCTCTTGCAAATCGCTCAGCGCTTGCGCAAACAAGGTCAGCTCAGTGCCCACCCACAAACCAGCTGCCACGGCTGCATTCCAGACGGGCGCGACTGACTCGGGGCTCAAGCCTGGGCTCTTGAACACCGCACGCACGTCTTGACCTTCAACCAAGTTTGCGTCAAACGCGCCGTGCACAAATTTCACAGCCGGCAACTCTGCTTGCAATGCCGCCAAATGCGGTGGCTGCTCGCGTGTGTCCACGACTTTCACTTGCGCACCATGGCGTGCGCACCAACGCGCCATCGCTAGGCCGGAGTCACCCAAGCCCAGAATCAGCACCGATTGGTTGTGGAGTACTTGCATCGTCTTATCTCAGCTTCAAAGTAGACAGACCCACCAAGCACAGCAGCATGGTGATGATCCAAAAACGCACGACGACTTGGGTTTCTTTCCAGCCGCTTTTCTCAAAGTGGTGATGCAAAGGCGCCATCTTCAAAATGCGGCGGCCTTCGCCATATTTCTTTTTGGTGTACTTGAAGTAAGTCACTTGCAGCATGACCGACAAAGCTTCCACCACAAAAATGCCACCCATGATGGCGAGCACAATTTCTTGACGCACGATGACGGCAATCGTGCCGAGCGCACCACCCAAAGCAAGCGCACCTACATCGCCCATGAACACTTGCGCAGGGTGGGTGTTGAACCATAAAAACGCCAAACCAGAACCCGCCATGGCTGCACAGAAGATGAGCAACTCACCCGAACCTGGGATGTGCGGGAAGAACAAATATTTGGAATACACCGCGCTGCCCGTGACATAGGCAAACACGCCCAAGGCCGAGCCCACCATCACCACCGGCATGATGGCCAAGCCATCCAAACCATCGGTCAAGTTCACCGCATTGCTCGACCCCACAATGACCAAGTAGGTCATGATGACAAAGCCAAACACGCCCAATGGATAAGTGATTTCTTTAAAGAAAGGCACCATCAAACCGGCTTTGGGTGGCAAGTCCACATCAAAACCAGATTTCACCCACGAGATAAATAGTTCAGCGACTTTGTAGTTGTTGCTCTCAGAAATGCTGAACACCATGTACAGCGCTGCCACCAAACCGATGATCGATTGCCACATGTACTTCTCGCGTGAGCGCATGCCCTCTGGGTCTTTGTTGACGACCTTGCGCCAATCGTCCACCCAACCAATGGCACCAAAGCCAAAGGTGACGATCATCACGATCCAGACAAAGCGGTTGGACAAATCAGCCCACAGCAATGTGGAGATGGCGATGCCAATCAAAATCAACACGCCGCCCATGGTGGGCGTGCCGCTCTTGGTCAAGTGGGTTTCCATTGCGTACTCGCGAATGGGCTGGCCAATTTTCAAAGCGGCTAGGCCACGAATCACAGCGGGGCCTGCGATCAAACCAATCAGCAATGCGGTCAATGCCGCCATCACCGCACGGAAGGTGATGTACTGAAACACGCGGAAAAAGCCAAAGTCTGGCGACAAAGTTTGCAGCCATTGGGCCAAGGTCAGCAGCATGGTGCAGCCTCCTTTTTAGATGAATCACATTGAAGAATGGCGTCGATCACGCGTTCCATCTTCATAAAACGCGAGCCTTTGACGAGCACGCTGCCCATGTGCGGCAACAGCTTGGTCATCTCAGCGTTGAGGGTGTCGATGTCAGCCATGTGCTGCGCCGCAGCGCCCACGGCTTGTGCGGTGTGCACCGCCAAGTCGCCCAAGCACAACACGTGGTCAATGCCTTGGGCTTTGGCATACGCGCCCACCTCTTGGTGGAACTCGGGGCCTTGCTGGCCCACTTCGCCCATGTCGCCAAGCACCAGCAAACGTGGCGCAGGCAGGTCGGCCAACACATCGATGGCGGCACGTACCGAGTCGGGGTTGGCGTTGTAGGTGTCGTCCACCACGGTGATGGTGCGGCCTTGGCACGTCACACTCAAGGCGCGTGAGCGGCCTTTGACAGGTTCAAACTGACTAAGGCCTTGTGCAATCACATCAAGCGACACACCTGCGGCAAGTGCACAAGCGGTAGCGGCCAGAGCGTTGCCAATGTTGTGACGACCGGCAATGTGCAGTTGCACATGCAAGTCACCCGCAGGCGTGTGGGCCACGACCGCCCAATGGTCTTGCTGCCACGCGGCGCTTTGCAAACGCACAGGTGCGCTGCTGTGGGGCGCGAGCGAGAAACACAAGGTGGCACGTGCACCAGCCATGGCTTGCCATTGCGCGGTGTAGGTGTCGTCAGCGGGGAACACCGCCACGCCGTTGGCGGGCAAAGCCAGAATGACTTGGCCGTTTTCTTGGGCCACGGCATCCACGCTGTTCATGTGTTCTTGGTGTTCGCGCTGAGCGTTGTTGACCAAGGCCACGGTGGCTTGGGTCATGTCAGCCAGACCTGCAATTTCACCAGGGTGATTCATGCCCAACTCCACCACCGCACTGCGGTGATGCGCGCGCATACGCAACAGGGTTTGCGGTACGCCAATATCGTTGTTGAGGTTGCCTTGTGTGGCCAACGCGTCGTCACCAAAGCCTGCACGCAAGATGCTGGCAATCATTTGGGTCACGGTGGTTTTGCCGTTGCTGCCAGTCACCGCAATGATGGGCAGCTTGAATTGGCTGCGCCATCCTTTGGCCAGCTGCCCCAATGCGATGCGCGTGTCGCTCACTTGCACACCCGCGAGCTTGGCTTCGGTCAAACCGTGTGTAGCCAAAGCAGCAGTAGCACCGCTGGTGGCCACTTGCGGCAAAAAGTCGTTGGCATCAAAGCGCTCACCTTTCAAGGCCACAAACAAGTCGCCCGCTTGGCAGGTGCGGCTGTCGGTGTTGATGCGTTGAACCGTCAAGGCGGCATCACCCACCAGCTGTGCGCCGCTGAGCCACTGGCTGATTTGCTTCAAGCTGAGGTTCATCTCAGACATGGGCCGCCTCCTGCTTAGCGCGACGAAGCAACGCATCGCGTGCGTGTTGAACATCGCTGAACGGATGTTTGACGCCTGCAATTTCTTGGTAATCCTCGTGGCCTTTGCCTGCGACCAACACCACATCTTGTGCGCGTGCGTGCTGCACCGTTTGCGCAATCGCTTGCGCACGGTCGGCAATGACGATGGCTTTGTCTGCGTTTTGTACGCCAGCCAACATCTGATTCAAAATTGTTTGCGGGTCTTCGCTGCGTGGGTTGTCGCTGGTCAACACCACCTGCTGTGCGTATTGCTCAGCGGCTGCGGCCATCAAGGGACGCTTGGCGACATCGCGGTCACCACCGCAACCCAACACGCAGGTCAGTTCGCCACCGCGTGACTGCGCGAGTGGCAACAATGCTTGTACGGCTTGCGCCACCGCATCTGGCGTGTGTGCGTAATCAATCACGACCAAAGGCTCGCCCGCTTCGCCCACGGTTTGCATGCGGCCTGGCACGGCTGGCAACACACGGCAAGCTTGCACGGCATCAGCCAAGCTATAGCCCAAGGCGCGCAAACAAGCGATGACACCCAACACATTGCTCACGTTGTAATGACCAACCAAATGGGTTTGAAGCGCGTGCACTTCATCGCCCTCTGTCACATCAAAGCACAAGCCTGTTGTGCCGTGTTGGATGTGTCGAGCCACGATGTGTTGAGCTGACGCCTGTTCGCTTGAATCTGCCACACACGATACTGTCCAAACACTTGGCGCTTTAGCGCGTGCTTGCAGTTGCGCAGCCAAGGCAGAGCCTTTGGCATCGTCCACATTGATCACCGTCGCTTGCAAACCTGTCCAGCTGAACAAAGCCAGCTTGGCCTGCCAGTAGCTGTCCATGCTGCCGTGGTAGTCCAAATGGTCTTGGGTGAAATTGGTGAACATGGCCACACGCACCTGCGTGCCGTCCAAGCGGTGTTCGGCCAAACCGATGGATGACGCCTCAATCGCGCAGGCCTTCACGCCGGCATTCACCATATCGCGCAAACGGGCTTGCAACAACACGGGGTCAGGCGTGGTCATACCCGTCACTTCGAGATGACCAACTTCACCCACACCCAAGGTGCCCACGATGGCACAGCGCTTGCCTCCGTTTTGCAGGGCATGCGCCAACCACCATGCGGTGGATGTTTTGCCATTGGTGCCCGTGATGGCCACCACGTCCAACGCTTGGCTGGGTTGTTCGTAATACGCTGCAGCAATCAAACCACTGGCGGCTTTCAAGCCGTCATAAGTAGCAATAGCGTCGCAGTCAGTCCACGCAAATGCGTCAGCGCCTGAGTGCTCCACGACACAGGCTGTCGCGCCCTGCTTCAATGCAGAGGCCACAAACTGACGACCGTCCGTCACACCACCGGGCCAAGCGATGAAGCCATCACCATCGCTCACACGACGGCTGTCGGTGTGCAGCATGCCGCGCACTTGGGTGCGCAGCCACTGTGCGGTGTCTTGAGGGCTATGCAGTCGCTTCATCAAAACGACTCCTTCTCAACTTTGGTCACCACTTGGGGCTTGACCGCCATGTCGGGCTGCACACCCATCATGCGCAAGGTTTGTTGCACGGTTTGACTGAACACCGGTGCAGCCACATCGCCACCGAAGTAAGCACCATTGGTCGGCTCATCCACCATCACCGCCACCACGATGCGTGGGTTGTCGATGGGTGCGATGCCAACAAAGAAGCCACGGTATTTTTTGCTCGCGTAGCCCTTGCCTTCGACCTTGTGCGCGGTACCGGTTTTGCCACCGACCGAGTAGCCCATGGTTTGCGCCTTCGGTGCGGTACCGCCTTGGATGGTGACCATGTGCAGCATGTTGCGAATGGCGGCTGCATTTTGAGAGGACAACACGCGCGCGCCGCTGACCACCGCTTGGTTGGTTTTAACCAAACTCATGGGCACCATCTCGCCATCGTGTGCAAACACGGTATAGGCCTGCGCCAACTGAAACAAACTGGCCGATAGCCCGTAGCCATAGCTCATGGTGGCTTGCTCAATCGGACGCCATGTTTTGTAGGCGCGCACTTTGCCAGCAACCGCACCTGGGAACGGCACTTGGGGTTTTTGTCCCAAACCCACTTGCGTGAACATCTCCCAAATATCGTGAGGCTGCATTTGCATGGCGATCTTCACCGTGCCCACGTTGCTGGATTTTTGAATCACTTCATTCACACTCAGCACACCGTGTGGATGCGCATCGGTAATGGTGGCCGTGCCCATTTGCAATTTGCCAGGCGCGGTTTGAATCAAGGTCTCAGGCTTGACAATGCCCTTCTCCAAAGCCAAACCCACCACGAGTGGTTTCATGGTGGATCCTGGTTCAAACGTATCGGTGAGGGCTCGGTTGCGAAGCTGCGCACCACTCAGGCTACCCCGTTTGCCCGGCGAGTAACTGGGGTAATTGACCAAGGCCAATACCTCACCCGTTTTGATATCCAGCACAACCACGCTGCCAGCCACGGCCTTGTTGTTGACCACGGATTCTTTGATTTTTTCGTAAGCGAAATATTGAACCTTGCTGTCTATGCTCAGTTGCAAATCTTCACCATCCACAGGCGGCACCATTTCGCCAATATCCTCAACCACCTGACCCAGACGGTTTTTGATCACGCGACGCGAGCCAGCCTTGCCACCCAACGCTTGGTTGAAGGTGAGCTCTACACCTTCTTGACCCAAGTTTTCGACATTCGTAAATCCCACCACATGGGCAACCGATTCACCTTCGGGGTAGATGCGCTTGTACTCTTTACGGTCGTAAACGCCTTTGATCTTGAGCGCCGCAATGTCTTTCGCCACCGACTCATCAACTTGACGTTTGAGCCACACAAAGGTTTTGTCTTCGTCTTGCAGCTTCTTTTCCAGATCTGCAGGGCTCATGCCCAGCAACTTGGCCAACGCCTTGAGCTTGACAGGGTCGCGCTCAATATCCTCTGGATTGGCCCAAATACTTGGCACCGGCACACTGGAGGCCAAGATATTGCCGTGGCGGTCCAGGATGCGTCCTCGGTTCGCTGGCAAGTCCAAGGTGCGCACGAAGCGGACCGCACCTTGTCGTTTAAAAAAGGCGTTATCGATGACCTGCACATAAGCCGCGCGCACCACCAATGCCAAGAAGCCAGCCGCAATCACAGCCACAATGAACTGACTGCGCCAGATCGGCGTCTTGCTTGCCAACAAAGGGCTAGAGGTGTATTGCACGCTGCGGTTGGTCATGGCCTCACCTCCGCAGAAGCAACTGGCGCAACTGATGTCTCAGCACCTGCTTTGATGGTGGCGTATTGGGTGATGGCCGGCGTGATGGTGCGCATGTGCAATTGCTCACGCGCCAATTTTTCAACACGCACAGGCGTGGCCTGCGCACGGCGCTCTACATCCAAGCGATCGTTTTCTGTTTCTAGGTTACGCGCCAAACTGGTGGCACGGTCAATCTCTGTTGTGAGCGAGCGCGACTCGTACTGTGTGCGCACCAAGTACAACGCACTGGCCATGACCGCGATCATGAGGAGCAAGCTCACGCGACTCATGCGCCAGCTCCTAACCGTTCAGCCACGCGCATGATGGCACTGCGTGAGCGGGGGTTTCCCTCCACCTCGGCCGCGCTGGGCTTGATGCGATCAATCGCTTTGAAGTCCATCACCTTGGGTGCCGCAAAAGGCGCACGGCGGTCATACACCTCACGCGAATGTTGCGTGATGAATTGCTTGACGATGCGGTCTTCCAAGGAATGGAAACTGATCACAGCCAATCGACCTCCGGGGCGTAAGACTTGCAACGAAGCGCTCAGCGCTTGTTGCAACTCCTCAAGCTCGGCATTGATGAAAATCCGAAAAGCCTGAAATGTGCGCGTTGCAGGGTCCTTGCCCGGCTCGCGGGTTTTGACCGTGTCAGCCACGAGCTGGGCCAATTCAGCGGTGGATGTAGGCACGCCCCGTTCTTGTCGGCGAGCATCAATCGCCTTTGCAATCTGTAAAGCAAACCGTTCTTCGCCGTATTCACGTATCACCTCCGCCATGTGTTGGACTTCTGCCTCGGCTAGCCACTCGGACACGCTCTGGCCACGGGTGGTGTCCATGCGCATGTCCAAAGGACCATCGTTTCGAAATGAAAAACCGCGTGCTGGGTTGTCGATCTGGGGTGAGCTCACCCCCAAATCCATCAGCACGCCGTCGACCGACGCCGCATCCAACTCGCCCAGGTGCGTGAAGCCTTGGTGGCGAATTGAAAAGCGTGGGTCTTGAATGGTGTTGGCCTCGGCAATGGCATCGAGGTCTTTGTCGAAGGCGATCAAACGCCCCTGCGGCGAGAGCTTGGACAAGATGAGACGGGAATGCCCACCGCGACCAAAGGTCGCATCTACGTAGGTACCGTCCGGCTTGATGTCGAGTGCATCGACAGCTTCGCTGAGTAGGACGGTGGTGTGCTGCCATGGCGTGTCCACCGTCATCCTTTAAAAAGAGAATTCCTTGAACACATCGGGCATCTCGCCCTGCATGGCTTGGGCTTCTTGCTCGTCGTACGTCGCCTTGTCCCAAAGTTCAAAGTGGTTACCCATACCCAAGAACATGGTGTCTTTGCTAATGCCCGCTGCCGTGCGCAGCTCAGGCGAGATGAGGACACGACCTGTGCCATCCATCTCCACATCCATCGCATTGCCCAAGAAGATACGTTTCCACCATTGCGCACTCATCGGCAGAGAGGCAATGCGCTCACGGAACTTCTCCCACTCGGTGCGTGGAAAGATCATCAAACAGCCGTGGGGGTGACGCGTGATGGTGAGCTGCCCAGCCGCAGTCGCGCTCAAGACGTCGCGATGCCTGGTTGGCACCGACAGACGACCTTTGGCGTCGAGACTCAGCGATGAAGCGCCCTGAAACACGTTGGCGACCCTTTTTCCACGAGCAAACAAAACAAACAACCAGCGGCGAAAGCACTTAAGGCACTTTTCACCACTTAATTGCACTTATTTGCACTGTAGCAGGAAAACAGGTTCTGAACGACTAAATTGGGAATTTTTTCAATGAAATCAACAACTTACAGCGATTTCGAGATGCAATCAAGAGGTTAAAAAACGTTATAAATGAAGCACTTAGAAAAGGCACTAAAAGTGGCTTATGAAGAAAAAAAGGCATAAAAAAAGCAGGTCCAAGGACCTGCTTTTTGAGGATTTTTGGCGTTTTGGCCATCAATCCCCAAACATACGCTGCTTGATTTCGCGACGCTCTTGTGCTTCGAGCGACAAACTGGCCGTTGGGCGAGCCAACAAACGGCCCACACCGATGGCTTCACCAGTTTCGTCGCAGTAGCCATAGTCGCCATCGTCGATGCGCTGAATGGACTGCTCAATCTTCTTGAGCAACTTGCGTTCGCGGTCGCGTGTACGCAATTCCAAGGCGTGCTCTTCTTCAATCGTGGCGCGATCAGCTGGATCAGGCACCACCACGGTGTCTTCACGCAGATGCTCTGTGGTTTCACTGGCATTGCTGAGCACTTCGTTTTTCAATTGCACGAGTTTGAGTCGGAAGAAAGCCATTTGGGTGGCGTTCATGTACTCGCTGTCAGGCATGGCGATGATTTCTGCATCGGTCAGTTGGTCGGCCGTTTTGGTCTTCCAGTTATTAGCAAGCTTGGCGTCTTTTTTAGGTATCACGGGAACAATAGTTGGAGCAGTAGGTGCCGTCATCGGCATAAAGCTGTTTTTGGCTGCATTGGACGCAACCACTTGAGCTGGCGGGGGTGGAACCAAAGCTGCCATCTTGGCGGCTCTGGAGTTTTTCTTGTGCACCACAGGGGTGTAACCAGGAATGATGGGCGTCACATGCACCACAGGTGCAGGTGCGGCCACCACTTTGGCTTTTGGTTCTTTGGCAGGCTTGGCTGCTTTGACCACAGGCGCTTTAGCGGGCGTGGGTTTGGCTGCTGGGGCCTTTTTGGCTAGAGCAGCTTTCGCTGAAACCTTAGGTGCTGCTTTTGGCGAGGCCTTGACTGCTACTTTGACGGCTGTCTTTGCTGCTGCCTTCTTGACAACGGGCTTAGCCGTTGCTTTGACTGCTTTTGCAGGTGCTTTCACCACTTTGGCAGGCGCTTTCTTGGCGACGGCCTTTTTAGCAGGTGCAGCCACCTTCTTAGCAACCACCTTTTTAGGTGCGGTCTTCGGCGTTGCTTTAGAAGCCACTGGCTTTTTAGCTGGAGCCTTCTTAGCAACCACCTTCTTAGCAACCGACTTAGCAGGTGCAGCCTTCTTAGCCACAGGCTTGGCTGCGGGCTTGGCAGACTTTGCGGAGGGCTTAGCCGCCACAGGTTTTTTCACGACCTTCTTCGCAACCGCTTTAGGCGTTGCAACTGTCTTAGCCGCCTTCTTGGCGGGAACAGGCTTCTTAGAAGCGGGTTTCTTGGATTTAGCGTTCACTGTGGGTCTCCTCGCGGCCTCAGCCAAGGCGGATGCATTGGCAGGGTCTGGCGCGCGGGATTGTAGCCACAATCCCCAAGGGTTCAATAAATTAGTTAAAACTGACAAAACTCATCAAACCAGAGATTGCTCAAGGCCTTGCACCAAGATGTCTTTCGGCAAATCAATACCAATGAACACCATCTTGCTGATGCGCTCTTCGCCTTCGGCCCAATCGGGGCCTAAATCACTGCCCATTAACTGGTGCACGCCTTGGAAGATCACCTTCTTTTCAGTGCCTTTCATATTGAGCACGCCTTTGTAGCGCAGCATCTTGGGGCCATAGATGTTGACGATGGCGCCCAAAAAGTCTTCCAGCTTGGCAGGATCGAACTTGCGCTTGGTCTTGTAGACAAAGCTCTTCACGTCATCATCATGGTGGTGATGGTGACCGTGGTTGCAATGCTCATCATGCACATGGTCATGGTCGCAATGTTCGCCGTGCGCATGATCGTGGCCATGTGAATGGTCATGCTTGTGCGAAGGGTGGTCGCAGTGTTCGCCATGGTGGTGATGGTGGTCGTCGTCCGACAAGAAGTCGGGATCGATGTCGAGCTTGGCGTTCAAGTTGAAGCCACGCAGGTCAAACACCTCGCTCAAAGACACTTCACCGAAATGCGCCACTTTTTGTGGCGCGCGTGGGTTCATGTGCTTCAAGCGGTGTTGCAACGCATCTAGCTCGGCAGGTGATACGAGATCAGCCTTGCTGATGAAGATTTGGTCGGCAAAGCCCACTTGGCGGCGCGCTTCTTGGCGGTCATTCAGCTGCTGGGCGGCGTGCTTGGCGTCGACCAAGGTCAAGATGGAGTCAAGCAAAAAGCTCTCAGCAATTTCGTCGTCCATGAAAAAGGTTTGCGCCACAGGGCCGGGGTCGGCGAGGCCAGTGGTTTCAATCACCACACGCTCAAAATCGAGCAAGCCTTTGCGTTTTTTAGCGGCCAACAGTTGCAATGTGGTGCGCAAGTCTTCGCGGATCGAGCAGCACACGCAGCCGTTGTTCATCTGAATGATTTGCTCGTTGGTGTCAGACACCAAGATCTCGTTGTCGATGTTTTCTTCGCCAAACTCGTTTTCAATGACGGCAATTTTTTGGCCATGTGCTTCGGTCAACACGCGCTTGAGCAGCGTGGTTTTGCCCGAGCCCAAAAAGCCGGTCAGGATGGTGGCGGGGATCAACATAAAAAGTAACCTTGTAGAAACAACTTCATTAACGCGCTATTGTCGCCGAGCTGGCTGCTCAGGCCAGCGTCGCCGCTTTGATGACCACCAAGCCCTTGAGGTATTCGCCCTCAGGGAAGGTCAGAGTCATGGGATGGTCGGGGGCGCCCTGCATGCGCTCGCTGATGTAGCCGTCCACGCCCGCATCCGTGCCCGCCGAGGCCACGATTTTGTGAAACAAGTCAGCGCTGATGCCGCCCGAGCAGCTGTAGGTGAACAACACACCACCTGGCTCCAACAGCTTGAACGCCAAACGGTTGATGTCTTTGTAGGCCCGTGCCGCACGGTCGGCATGCGCGGCTGTGGGCGCGAACTTGGGCGGATCGAGCACGATGGCGTCAAACGTACGCCTCTCTTGAATGAATTGCCGCAAAGAGGCATTCACATCCGCATCCATCATGGTCGTGCGCGTGGCATCAAAACCGTTCAAAGCCACATTGGCTTTGGCCAGTTCAATGGCGGGGCCGGACGAGTCGATAGACGTCACATGCACCGCACCGCCCGCCAAAGCGGCCACCGTGAAGCCACCGGTGTAGCAATAGCAGTTGAGCACGCGCTGAAACTGCAAACGCTTGGCATAGTCGGCAAACTTCTTGCGGCTGTCGCGCTGGTCTAAATAAAACCCCGTCTTGTGCCCTTCGGCCACATCGAGCGACAGCTGCCATTCGTGTTCGCGCAGCACCACGCCAGTCTCGCCCTTGCCGCGCAACCAGCCCGTGACTTCGGGCAAGCCTTCGAGTTGGCGCACGTTGGCGTCTGAGCGTTCGTAGAGTTTCGTTAAGCCCGTTTGCGCCAGCAACTCGTCGGCAATCACGCTTTTCCAGCGCTCCGTACCGCACGACAAAAACGCGGCCACCAAGATGTCGCCATAACGGTCGACGATGAGGCCGGGCAGACCATCGGACTCACCGTGAATCAGCCGCACGCCGTTGCTTTGAATGTCAAAACGGCTGCGCGCTGCAATGGCACGGGCGATGGAGGCTTTGAAAAACGAAGCGTCAATGCGTTGCTTTTCGTCAAAGCTCCAAATGCGCGCACGGATTTTGGAGTTGGGGCTGAACGAGGCCCAGCCCAAGAACTGCCCCTCAGCGCTCTCCACACGCACTGTCTCGCCCGAGTCGCCACCGCCTTTGGCAATCGCGCCTTCAAAAATCCAAGGGTGACGGCGCAGGGCCGAGCGTTCTTTGCCTGCTTTGAGTTTGATGGTTTTCATTGCTTTGATTGTCGCGGCAGAGATGGCCGCTTGCCTCATTGATCGAAACTCAAAAATATATTGATCGCAAATTACTTTTAAAAATCTGTCACTTTTACAGTCATCCCTCATTCAAAAATCACAGTGAGCGCGGTTTGAGCAAAGAAAATGGCTGGCTTTCCATCAGTTGCATCCGGCCAGAAGATGGACAACTTTGTCTGGTGACCCGCTCAACGTGGGCAGAGCCAAGACTTTTGAGGTTTCAGCTCAGCGCACTCATGGTTGATTGGGCATTTGTGGGCAACACGCGTCAGCGCATCAAAGCCAACGCCGCCGATTTGCTTTGGATCCCAGCAGATTGGGAAGCGCCAAGCCATCCAAACCCTTGATTATTTTTTACGCGCCCTCGGGTGCGCCGCGTCATACGCTTTGGCCAAATGCTGAAAATCCAACCGCGTATACACCTGCGTGGTGGTGATGTTGGCGTGGCCCAGCAACTCTTGCACCCCGCGCAAATCTTGGCTGGACTGCAGCACATGGCTGGCAAATGAGTGACGCAGCATGTGCGGATGCACGGGCGTAGACAACCCCGCTTTCAAGCTGCGCTGACGCAAGCGCTGCCACACAGCTTGCGCGGTCAGGCGCGTGCCGTTGCGACCAATGAACATCGCGGTTTGTTCGGCAGTGGCGGGGGTTAGGCCTTGCTCGCGCACGGCTATCCAAGCTTGCATGGCTTCTAAAGCTTTGCCACCCACAGGCACGCTGCGGCGTTTGCTGCCTTTACCCAGTACGTGGGCTTCGCCGCCTTCAAAATCGATCCAGCCTTTGGCTTGTGCGCCCGCTTGCACATCTAAGCCAACCAATTCGCCCACGCGCAGGCCACAGCCGTACAGCAGTTCCACCAGTGCAGCGTCGCGGCAGTCTAGCCAAGGATCGCTTGCGTCATATGGCGTTTTGTATTCGGCTAATTGCACAGCATCGTCCACGCTCAGTGCTTTGGGCAAAGGCTTTGGGGCTTTAGGCGCACGCACATCTTGCACGGGGTTACTACTGACCAAGCCTTGACGGCCGAGCCACACATAAAAACCTCGCCAGCCCGAGAGGATGAGCGCAATGCCGCGTCCGCTGCGGCCACCGCTGTGCATCTGTGCCACCCAACGACGGATGTGTGTACTTTGCACCGCTTCGAGTGCCACATTGGCTTGGTCTGCGTAGTCGGTGAGTTTTTCTAGGTCGAGGCTGTAGAGCGTGACGGTACGCTCAGCCAAGCGCTTTTCAAAGCGAACGTGGTCGAGGTAGCGGGCGACCAGGTCCATGTGCTTTGAATGCGTAGTTTTTAACGGAGATGTGAGAGCGCTGCGCTGGCCAAGTCACCCATGCGCTCGATGATGGTGGTACCCATGCCTTCGTAGTAGCGCTGTGGGTCGGGCGAGGCCAACACCAACAAGCCAATCACGGGTTGTGCGGCGGCAGTTTGTGGCGTGTCCTCAGGGCGTGTGGCGCGCAAAGCGATGATGGCCACCGACTGCGCGGCCTCAGGCTCAGCCAACCACTGCACCGCATCGAAGTTGTGGTTGATGCCCACATAGGGTGTGGCCAATGTGGCAGCAAATTCTTTGATGGCATCTGTCGCGCCTTGTGCGAAAGGCTCAATTTGAAATGACTCGCCCACGCCCCACACCTTGATGGCCACTTGCGGGACCATGAAGTCGTGTTGAATGTGATCGGCAATGGTGTGCGGCAAATCGCGCGCATTGCTGGTCATCAGCAAGGTTTTGACCCAGCGTTGCATGCGCTCGATCAGCACCTCGTTTTCTGTGCCGTGGCGCATCATGTCCATCATGCGCAGCTCGAGCACGCGAATTTTTTCGCGCATCATTTCGGCTTGACGCTCTTGCAAGCTCACCGCACGATGGCTGTGTGGGCTGGTCAGTTTGACGGCTGACAACAGCTCGGCATGGCGCTCAAAAAAATCAGGCGTATGCACCAGGAAATTGGCAATGTCGTCTTCGGTGATGGGGTTCATAGCAGCGTGGGTCATAAAGTGTCTGGAAGAGTGATTTCGCCTTGAAAGACGGTGGTGGCAGGGCCAGTCATGCGCACAGATGTGTCGCCGCCCTGCCATTCAATGGTGAGTGTGCCGCCGTGGGTTTGCACCGTCACGCGTGAATCAAGCAAGCCCCAGCGAATGCCGGTGACGACCGCCGCACATGCACCTGTGCCGCAAGCCAGGGTTTCGCCAGCGCCGCGCTCAAACACGCGCAAGCGCACGGCACCGCGATTGAGCACTTGCATGAAACCCGCGTTCACGCGCTTAGGAAAAGCCGCATGGTTTTCAATGAGAGGGCCTTGCTCCAACACGAGGGCAGTGTCCACATCGTCCACCACTTGCACGGCATGTGGGTTACCCATAGACACCACGCCCACTTTGGGTGAGTCACCATTGCCCAGTTGCAATTGCCATTGCGTGTCGTTAATTGCCACGGCGTATTTGGGTGCAAAGGGCACTAGTGGCAAATCAAACACGGGCGCCCCCATGTCGACCGTCACTTGACCATCGGACATCTCTTGCAAGGTGATGACACCGCCATGCACTTTGACGCGCACCGTGGTTTTGTCGGTCAGGCCCTGTTCGCGCACAAAGCGCACAAAGCAGCGTGAGCCATTGCCGCACTGCTCCACCTCGCCGCCATCGGCGTTGTGGATGACGTATTCAAAGTCCACGTCAGGCTGCGGCGCGGGGCGCACAGTGAGAATTTGGTCTGCGCCCACGCCAAAGTGGCGGTCGGCCAGAAAGCGGTAGTGAGCGGGCGTGAGGTGCAAGCGCTCCGTGGTCTCGTCCAAGACCACGAAGTCGTTGCCGGCGCCCTGCATTTTGGTGAAGCGAATTCGCATGGGCTGATTATCGGCCACGATGCACACCACGCGACACGCGCTTGCGAGCCTTGGCATTCCCCTTGGCTACGCAAAGGCTGTCGCTCAAAGGTCAGCTCTTGAGCGCGCTAGCGTTTATCCTGCAGGCCCTTTGTTAATCAACCTCTGTTTCACATGCGCATTCCAGCTTGGACCCCCGAACAAAAACACCAACCTCAAGACTTGGTCGACGCCATCTTGGCCCGCCGTGGCGGTGAGCTGATCAACCTCGACCGAGCCCTGCTGTGGAGTGAGCCAGTGGCACGTGGCTGGAACGTGTACATGAAGAATGTGCGCACGGGTCTACCCACCAGCCGCAAGCTCTGCGAATTGGGCATTTGCACCGTGGCGCTGTTGACCGATGCCAAGTACGAATACCACCACCACGCACCCGATTTTTTGACAGCAGGTGGCACACAAGCCGAGCTAGACGCTTTGAACCGCGTGGTGCAAGGCGACGCTCGCCAGCCCGTGACCGATGCAGACTTGGGCGAAATTGAACGCTTGGTGGTGCAATACGCCGCACAACTCACAGTCAATGCCAAAATTGAAGATGCGCTGTTTGCCGCCATGCAAACACGCTTCACCACCACCGAACTGGTGGAGCTCACCATCGCCATCTCGGCCTACAACATGGTGGCGCGCTTTTTAGGCGCCTTCCAAATTACGCCCGACGGCGAACCCCCTCGCTGAATGTAAATAGGCCACCCAATTGGGTGGCCTATTTGTTGGAGGGCGCGATTAAAAGTTAATCCGCCTTGATGCCGTTGTCTTTGACTACTTTGGACCAAATGTTCATTTGCTTGTCAATGAATGCCGCTGCTTGTGCTGTTGTGCCGCCCATGATGTCAATGCCTTGCGCGTCGAGCTTCTTAGCTACTTCGGGGTTCTTGAGCGCTTTGTTGAGCTCTTCATTCATACGCTTGACCACATCAGCCGGTGTTTTGGCGGGAGCCAACACAGCCCACCAAGCAGGGGCCTCAAAGCCGGGGTAGCCATTTTCGGCAATGGTGGGCACGTTCGGCAAATCAGCGGCACGTTTGCTGGTGGTCACGGCCAATGGGCGCATGCGACCGCTGTCGATGTGGGGCTTGGTCACAAAGACGGAAGCGATGGACAAAGGCACGTGGCCTGAGATGGCATCGCTCATCAAGGGGCCACCGCCTTTGTAGGGAATGTGTGTCCATTCCAAATTGGCATCCTTGCCCAGCAAGGCCATGGCCAAGTGGCCCAAGCTACCGTTACCGATGGAGCCAAAACCCACGTTCTTCTTAGCCTTGGCAGCGTCCACCACGTCTTTGAAGGTTTTGTATTCAGAGTTCACGTGCGTCGCCAACACCATGGGCGATGTGCCTACCAACACCAAAGGCACCAAATCTTTTTTGCTGTCGTAAGGCAAGTTGGGATTGAGCGCGGGGTTCACACCGTGGGTGTCAAACACCACGGCAAAGGTATACCCATCAGGTGCAGACTGCGCCACAGCAGCCGTACCAATAGCACCCGATGCACCGCCACGGTTTTCCACAATCACACTTTGACCAATTTGCGTGCTGAGTTGCTGCCCCAAAATGCGAGCCACTTGGTCCACCGAACCACCGGGCGGAAACACGGCCACCATCTTGATGGGCTGCTTGCTTGGCCATGCTTGCGCATGGGCCCACTGTGGCATCGCAAGTGCGGTCAACGTCAGCGCCAAACCGATGGCAGCTTTGAAAGTGCGTCTTTGCATGTGAATCACTCCTTATGGTTGTCTTGGGCAAATTGTTATAGCGAACACGGCCAACTTTCATACGGCTTTTACGCAAGGGTAAATACTCGGTAATCAAAAGATTTAACGAATTGGCTTCTTCATAATGCACGAATGGTTAGATCTACCCAACTCCTTCATCCTCACAAAGAACCTGCGCGCCTGCTGTCAGCAGCGACCGTGCTGCTGTTGCGCGATGGCCCGCAAGGCCTAGAAGTGCTCATGACCCGCCGCTCCATGACGGCCAGCTTCGCACCGGGCGCGTATGTGTTCCCGGGCGGTGGCATTGACGCAGCGGATGCACAGGCCCACGCTCATGCCAAACGCCGCGCTACGCAAAGTGACTTGCACCTCACGCAAGCCATTGCCGCCATTCGCGAAAGCTTTGAAGAACTTGGCATCTTGCTGGCCCGCCACGCCAACGGCCAAATGGCCAATGCGGCTGACATTGCCGCGCTTGACCGCAAAGCCTCCGGCGGCGATTTCGCCCAGCAGTGTGCAGCACGCGGCCTAACGCTCGCGGCTGACGAAGTGTTTGTGCTGGCCCACTGGATCACCGACCGCGACCTGCCTCGTCGCTTTGATGTGCCGTTTTTGGTAGCCCGCATGCCCGACGCGCAAACACCCGTGGCCGATGAGAAAGAACAATTCGCACCCGAGTGGATACGCCCTGCGGAAGCGCTGAGCCGCCACGCCCAAGGCGACTTCTTCATCATCTACCCCACCATCAAAACCCTAGAGCGCATGCAATGCTACGCCACGGTCGACAGCGTGTTGGCGGACTGCGCCAGCGAACAACCTTGGTTCACCAGCTGTCCGCGTGCAGGTTGGTTGGGCGGTAAAGAAGAACGTTATATGGAGCACGAGGGGCCATTTGGTGAACTCGCCCTCACCTGCCCCGATGGACAAATGCTGCATCACCTGGATTGGGTGAGTGACCAACCCGTGCTGCTGCTCAAAAACGTGCAGCGCCTCACCGCCCCCAACCCGGGCGTGATGACCGGCCCCGGCACCAACAGCTATTTGGTGGGCGACCCCGACACTGGTTACGCGGCCATCGACCCTGGCCCCGAAGATGCCGAACACCTCGACCGCTTGTGGCGTGCTGCTGGCGGCAACATCCGCTACATCGTGTGCACGCATTCGCACCCTGACCACTCACCAGGGGCAGCACCGCTGCAAGCCCTGTGTGCACAACATGGACACACGCCCCCCGTTTTGGGCCTGGCCTCACACACCTCTGCGCGAGCACACAGCCAGTTCACCCCAGACCGCGAGCTTGACGATGGTGAGCGCTTGATCTTGCAAGGCAACGGTGTGACGCACACCTTGCGTGTGATTCATACACCGGGCCATGCCGCCAACCACCTATGCTTGGTGCTCGAAGAAGACGGCTTGTTGTTCAGCGGCGACCATGTGCTCAACGGCAGCACCACCGTCATTGATCCGCCCGATGGCAACATGAACGACTACTTAAACTCGCTCGACAAACTGTTGACCGCATGCGAGCAAGACCGCATTGAATTCATCCTGCCTGCACACGGCTATGTGCTGGGCAACTTGTGGGATGCGCCGCACGATGCGCGTGCTTGCATCAACCACCTCAAAGCCCACCGCCTCAAACGCGAAGCCAAAATTTTGAAAGTCATGCAGCAGCACCCCGAGGGCAGCATGGATGATTGGGTGAAGCTGGCTTACGACGATGTGCCACCCCGTTTGTGGCCCGTGGCCATGCGCTCGTTACTGGCGCATGTGGAGCGTATTCGTATGTTGGGCTGAGGGTGCGACCTCAGTCCTCCTTGTCCTCACTCCCTAGCAAACTTCCAACGGCACGCACCGGCGCTGTGACGACTTTGACCAGCGTATTGCCGATGGTCTGAGCCACCAAGCCACCCAACGAAAACGCAGGCGCATCCACCGCACCCGACATGGGCAAATCGATGTCAATTTGTCCGCTGCTGTTTGTGAGCAACGACACCCCCAAAGACACCGGCGCATCAATCGCGTGTGGGCTTGACACTGGCTCGCCCAAAGTCAAATGGTCAATGACGACGTGGTTGTCTGCTTGCAGTTGTTTGTCTTGGATGCGGTAACTCGCGTCCATCGACAACTTGCCTCGGTGGATCGGGTAACCCAAATATTTTTGGGCATAACCTGAAAACTGGATGAGATCCATACCACTGACCTGCAACTTTGCATCCAAAAAGGCCGTCAGGTCGAGCGGCTGTACACGCGCCTGCAACTGCAACGGTGCAGCAGAGCCCAAGTTCGCCTTGAGCGCCAGCTCGGCTTGTGCGCCCGGCTGTGTGCTGATGTTGGTCATCTCAGCGTTGATGTCCGTGATGCGCGTTTGCACGGCCGGTTTGACAGACCCATCTGAAAACATCGCGACACCACGACGCAGATTGAACTGCGCGACTTGCATTTCCAAAGGCGACTTTGTTTTGATCGGCGTGCTCTGCTCAGGCTGAGCAAGTGGCTCACCAACCATCCAATTGGGTTTGCCGTCTCGGTTGATGTGCCACGCGATTTGAGGGGCCTCTAACGTCACCTGACTGAACAGCAAAGGACCCGCTAAGACGTCACTAGGACTCAATGACATGGCCAAGGTTTTGAATGACAGTAAGGCACGATCGTGCACATCGTTGATCACCACATCTTGCAGTTGCGACGTTCCATTGAGCAGCAAGGCCAAACGATCTGGTGCATCGCTGAACTGAAGCTTCAAATCAGCACGCCATTTGCCACGGACCCAACGCAGGGGCAAGGTCTGAGGTACATACGCCTGCAACGCTGATAGATCAAAAGCCGCCACCGACAACGCCAACACGCCGTCAGGCGCATCAGCCAACGGTCGCACATGTCCGGTCAAATGCACAGGCGCGCCATTGAAGACGGCCGATAACTCAGGCTTCAGTGTGAAACCATTTTCGCCAGATAGGCTGCTGACAAGCGGCAACATCAATTCGAAATACTCAACGGTGTGCGTGCGTTCAAAGGGCCGATCCTCCAAACGGATACGACCATCATGAATCGTCAACTCGTGCAAAACAAACGGAGGTAATTTGGTGGTTGTGCGTTCCTGCGAATCGCTTTGCAACAAGTCTGAAAAATCAAAGCGACCTTGGCCTAAATGCACCACAGACACACGCAGACTTTGTACCGTGAGGGCATCCAGCACCAACGCGCGTTGGAGAAAAGACTTGGCTGACACATCCACCGTCAGACTCTGCCAACCCACCCACTCACTGCCATCGGTGTTTTTGACAGACAACCCGTCCACCCTGAGTGACAAAGACAGAGGATGCAGATGCACAGCCTGCACCATCACCTCGCGGTGCAAAACGTGATGGAGTTGCTGCACCAGCAACCACTTGATGCCCAATGGCGTGACCCACATCACGACCACTAAACACAACAGCGCGATAGCCACACGTCGGATCGCAAAAGATAACTCTTTAATACTCATATTGAATGAGTTTAATTCGACGACGATGACAGACGCTTTATTGCGTCGCTAAAAACGTTCTCGCCACGCTAGGGGAAATTTGCGCCCACGCCTCCGCACTGATGTGCTCGGGCTTGTGTTTGCTGTAACTGAGCCTGATGTCTTTTGAAAACCCATGCATGGCGAACACCACGCAGTTGGTCGTACCTGGCGCATTCACCACCCACAGCGCGCCGTCAAACGCAGATTCGATGCGATCTACATACACATCGCGGTACGCATGGAATCTATGCAGATTCGCCACGGCCATGCCACCCGTATTGAGCACGCGGCGGCAGTCTGAATAAAACTGCGGCGAGCACAACTGCTCGGGCATGCCGTGCTGGTCAAACCCATCCACAAACACCACATCAAAAGTTTGCTCGGTCTGCGCCATGAAATGTGCCGCATCCATCTGCACCACTTGAAACCGTGCATCGTCGTCGGGAATGCAAAAGCTCTGACGCAGGGCGATGACGTGTGGGTTGATCTCCACCACGGTGATGTGCGCGTCGGGCAAATGCTTGTAACAAAACTTGGCGAGCGAACCGCCGCCCAAGCCCACCATCAAGATACGTTTGGGTTGCGGCTGAAACAACAACACGCCCATCATCAAACGCGTGTATTCAAACTGCAGCTCGTCGGGTCGCGCCGTGCTCATGCGGCTCTGGATGTCGATGTCGGAAAACACCATCGACTTACTGAGTGCGGTTTCTTGCACCACAGGAATCTCATATGAACTCACGCAACACCCTTTGAAATTTCACCTATCTTGCGCAAGGCTTGGCGCTCCACATCAGTCCATGTGCCAGCAAAGCTTAACCGCAAGCAATGATCAAACCTGTCAGTGGCCGTGAACAAAGCGCCGGGACCAAAGCTGATGCCCTGCGCCATGCACTGCTTGAAGAGCTCCATCGTGTTGAATGCTTCTGGCAACTCCACCCACAAGGTGTAGCCCGATGCAGGGCGACTTACACGGGTGCCACTGGGGAAACATTCGCTGATGATGTTGCGTGCTTCTTCTAGGCGCTCACGCAAAAAACCACTGAGCCGACGCATGCGTGCCTCGTAATTGCTTTGCGTCAACAAATCGGCCAATGCGTGTTCCAACACATCGGTGGTCTGAATGCCATGCACGCTTTTGAGTCGCATCACGCTGTCTTTCCAACGCCCCGCTTCGCACCAGCCCATGCGCACACCCGGTGTGAGCGTTTTAGAAAACGAGCCACACACCATCACCCAACCATCTACATCATAGGCTTTGGCCGCTTTGCGGCGTTCATCGGAGGCCAGCAAATCGTTGAACACCACATCTTCAATCAATGGCACTTGGTGCTTGGTCAACATCTGCACCAAAGCTTTTTTGTCGGAGTTTTTCATCACCGCACCCAAAGGATTCGACAACGTGGGCACGCTCAACACGGCCTTGACAGGCTGCGTGTCCAGCGCCAACTGCAACGCAGACAAGGACATGCCATCTTTGGGATGTGTTGGTATTTCAAGTGCGCGCAGATTCAAGGACTCAATCAAATCCAAAAAACCAAAATGTGTGGGCGACTCCAACGCCACCACATCACCAGGCTTGGTCACAGCACGCAAACACAGGCTGACGGCATTGATGCAACTCGACGCAATGACGATGTTGTCTGGTTGCAGTCGACACCCCAAATGCAAAGCTCGGCGTGACACCGACTCTTTCAACGCCGGTGTACCGGATGAATCGGTGTACGCCACCAAGCTGAAGCGATGCTCACGCGTGGCCCGATTGACAGCAGCACGCACACGCGCTTCGTCAAAGAAATCTGGATCTTTGGGACAAGTCCCACCAAAGCTAACGATGGGACCAGGGAAGTTTTCTAAGCCAATTTGCTCTGATCTGTTTTGGCTGTCGACCTGCAAACTGTATTTAGGTGGTCGGCTTGTGGCAGGTAGGGCTGGCCCTTTGTTGCGGGACGCCACGTAATAGCCAGATTTAGGCTTTGCAGTGATGAGGTTACGCTCTTCGAGCCAACGATAGGCTTGAACGGCTGTCGACACAGACACCGTGTTCTGTGCTGCCACCTCGCGCACCGAGGGCAAGCGCTTGCCTGCCTTGAATACCTGACCGTCAATCAGCTGTGAGATGCCCTGCGCAATCTGCGCGTACAACGGCTGCGAAGGATCAGGTGAGTGGCTGGGCATGTCGAAACATTGTGCCGTACAGATTTCACCTCGATTTGATTTCAACCAGTACAGATTGAACCCTTTTGGTGAAGAACAGTTAAGCCAAGCGCTAGATTGCGATGGTGTAAATCACTCCTGCGTGTGGATAGGCAAAGAGCCAACAAAAAGCGACATTGGTGCCATCAAGGAGCATTCATGTCGGCACTGCTGCACTACCTCTCACCCCATCAATGCGAAACCTTTGAGGCCAAGCCTCACACGCAGCTGCATGTGGTCAGTGGTCGTTTGTGGGTGACGATGGCCAATGACAGCGCCGATCACTTCATCACACCAGGCCATACGCTGGCGTTGAGAGTAGGTTGGGTCACGCTGCAAGCAGATTCATCTCAACCGGCCACATTTGCGATAGAAATACATGAAAAGTGTGAAGTTCGCCGATACGCCGGATTCTGTGCACGCGGGTTGCCCCACGCGTGACCGTCATTAATCTGGGCCGAGGGTCACCCACTCGGCTCGGTGCTACCTACCCGCCAACTCTGCGGAACCACATCAACGCTGGCCTACTTGGTATTGCTGCGCGTAGAGATTGCCCGTTTCACCCGAACTGAATCGGCTCGTCTCTGTTGCTCTGATCCTCACCTCACGGTGGAGAGGTGTTACCTCTTACGCTGTCCTACGCAGTCCGGACGTTCCTCCAGTGCCTGGTTTCCCAGATTGCACCAGCGACGGCCTAGCGAACTTCACGCGTGGATTATCGACGGATAATCACAACCCTCGACATAACTTGCCCGATCACTACGGGCCACACGCTTGTGATTCGACTCTCAGAACTCAAACTGCCTTTGTCGGCTGTCCCCTTCGAAGAACGCCGCGCTGCCGATGCGCCCGCCGAAACCGAGGCCGACCGCCAGCTCCCGCCCCACCCCTTAGACGCACTGCGCACTTTGGCCGCGCAAGCCTTGGGTATTGAGACCAATGCCATCGCCGAAGTGAGCGTGTTCAAGCGCAGCTTTGACGCACGCAAACAAAACTTGCTGGTGGTCTACATCGTTGATGTCACCTTGGTGGATGCCTCGCAAGAAGCGGCGCTGCTGGCCAAGCACGAGAAGAACTCTCACATCCAAGCCACGCCCGACATGGCGTGGCACGCGCCTGCGCATGCCCCCGGCGACTGGGGCACGCACACCGGCGAGCGCCCTGTGGTGGTGGGCTTTGGGCCGTGTGGCATCTTCGCGGCGCTGGTGTTGGCGCAAATGGGCTTCAAGCCCATCGTGATTGAGCGCGGTACTACCGTGCGCCAGCGCACCAAAGACACCTGGGGCTTGTGGCGCAAAAAGATTTTGAATACCGAGAGCAATGTGCAGTTTGGCGAAGGCGGTGCAGGCACGTTCTCAGACGGCAAGCTGTACAGCCAAATCAAAGACCCACGCCACTTGGGCCGCAAGGTGATGCACGAGTTTGTGCGCTTTGGTGCGCCCGAAGAAATTTTGTTCACCGCACATCCGCACATTGGCACGTTCAAGTTGGTCAAAGTGGTGGAAGGCTTGCGCGAAGAAATCATTCGCTTGGGCGGCGAGGTGCGTTTTGAGCAGCGTGTGGTGGACATCGAATACGACGACAACACACCATCACGCGCCATTCAAGCCCTGAAGGTCCACAACCACGCCACGGGCGAGACCTACTCCCTGCACGCCCGCCATGTGGTGATGGCGCTGGGCCACAGCTCGCGTGACACCTTCACCATGCTGCACCGTCATGCGGTGGCGATGGAGGCCAAGCCCTTCTCTGTTGGCGTGCGCATTGAGCACCCGCAAAGCGTGATTGACCGCGCCCGTTGGGGCCAACACGCGGGCCATCCGCTGCTGGGCGCTGCCGACTACAAGCTGGTGCACCACGCCGAAAATGGCCGCGCCGTCTACAGCTTTTGCATGTGCCCCGGCGGCACGGTGGTGGCCGCCACCAGCGAGGCAGGCCGCGTGGTGACCAATGGCATGAGCCAATACTCACGCGCTGAACGCAACGCCAACTCTGGCATCGTGGTGGGCATTGACCCGAGCGACTACCCCACTGACCCCGCCGCATTTGAAGCCGAGCTAGGCCAAGAACTCGGCAACGCCGTGCGCCACAGTACGCACGATGCGCCCGGCGGCTACCACCCACTCGCAGGATTGGTGCTGCAACGCCAACTTGAAGCCCACGCCTACACCTTGGGCGGTAGCACTTACGAAGCACCCGCACAACTCGTGGGCGACTTCGTGGCCAACCGTGCATCCACTGCGCTGGGCAGTGTCGAGCCTTCTTACAAACCCGGCGTGAAGATGGTCAGCCTCAACAGCGCTTTACCCGACTACGCCATCACCGCCATGCGCGAAGCGCTGCCTGTGTTTGGTCGCAAGATCAAAGGCTACGACATGCACGACGCGGTAATGACAGGCGTGGAAACGCGCACCTCATCGCCTTTGCGGATCGCGCGTGACGACGACACCTTACAAAGCCCCAACCTGCATGGCCTGTACCCCGCTGGCGAAGGCGCGGGCTATGCGGGCGGCATTTTGTCGGCGGGGGTGGACGGCATCAAAGTGGGTGAGGCTGTGGCCAAGCAACTCATGGCACAGCGACACTAACCCTTTGCACCACCCAGACTTTTCGCTTCACTCACAATCACCCATCGCCATTTGGAGACACCCATGAAAGCCAACAACGTTTTAGACACCATCGGCCACACGCCACACATTCGCATCAACCGTTTGTTTGGCAACACGCATCAGGTGTGGGTCAAGTCCGAGCGCACCAACCCCGGTGGCTCGATCAAAGACCGCATTGCCTTGGCGATGGTCGAAGCGGCTGAAAAGTCGGGCGCTCTGAAAGCGGGCGGCACCATCATCGAGCCCACCTCGGGCAACACCGGCGTGGGCCTCGCCATGGTCGCTGCGGTGAAGGGCTACAAACTCATCTTGGTCATGCCCGACAGCATGAGCGTGGAGCGTCGCCGTTTGATGCTGGCCTACGGCGCCAGCTTTGATTTGACGCCCCGCGAAAAAGGCATGAAGGGCGCCATTGCCCGTGCCGAAGAACTGGCCGCGCAAACACCTGGCGCATGGATCCCGCAACAGTTTGAAAACCCTGCCAACGTCGAAGTGCACACCCGCACCACCGCGCAAGAAATCATCGCCGACTTTCCCGAAGGCGTGGACGTGCTCATCACCGGCGTGGGCACGGGCGGTCACTTGAGTGGCGTCGCGCAAGTGCTCAAAGCCAAGTGGCCCAAGCTCAAGGTGTATGCGGTCGAGCCCACAGCCTCGCCCGTCATCTCGGGCGGCGCGCCTGCACCTCACCCCATTCAAGGCATTGGCGCGGGCTTCATTCCGAAGAACTTGGACACCGCCTTGCTCGACGGTGTGATTCAAGTCGAAGCCGATGCCGCCCGCGAAATGGGCCGCCGCAGTGCAGCCGAAGAAGGTTTGTTGGTCGGCATCTCTTCTGGCGCAACACTGGCCGCGATTGCGCAAAAGCTGCCTGAAATTCCCGCAGGCGCAACGGTGCTGGGCTTTAACTACGACACGGGCGAGCGCTATTTGTCGGTGGAAGGTTACTTGCCGGTTTAAGGGATGGCAGTTGCCCCCGTTTCCAAAGGAGTTCGCCATGTCCAGTCGCAGCGTTCAACTGCATCGCGTTTTGAAAACATCACCTGACAAGGTGTATCGCGCCTTCCTTGAAGGCGGCGCTTTGGCCAAATGGCTGCCGCCTTACGGCTTTACTTGCACAGTACATCACCTCGACGCACGCGTGGGTGGCACGTTCCGCATGTCGTTTCACAATTTCGGCAGCGGCAATGGTCATTCGTTTGGTGGTGAGTATCTTGAGCTTGTGCCTAACGAACGCATCCATTACACCGACAAGTTTGAAGACCCCAACTTGCCCGGAGTGTTGGAAGTCACCGTGTCACTCACACCCGTGCTGTGCGGCACAGAGTTGAACGTCACACAAGCTGGTATTCCAGAGATGATTCCGCTGGAGATGTGCTACCTCGGATGGCAAGAGTCCTTGGAACAGCTGGCGAAATTGGTGGAGCCGCACATCGAGGGCTAAGCCCGCAAAGCCCCCACGTCAAAGCGCCCAACTCGGGCGCTTTTTTCATCGGTACAACAAGCGGTCTAAGTCGGTTAACTCAACTCTGGCTTCCTTGGCCAACTGCGCTTGCTCTTTGAGCCAACGTTTCAGCTCGGCCTCGTTTTGAATACGGCGCAGGTCGCGCTCTAGCGTATCCACCTCGTGCTCTTTGTCGCGTAGCTGAATGGCCAGCGCACGGGCCAAGCTCTCAGCGCTGATGTGATCGAGCTCATGCACACCAAGGTAGTGGCGAATTTCAAACTGGGCTTGAGCTTCGTCCTCTTCCAACGCCTCCACTTGCTCTTTGAGCAGCAGGCACATGGCGTTGAGTTTGTCGTCTGCCATGCGACTCAAGGCCGCGCTGTCGATTTGGGCAATGTGCAGTTGCAGCTTGAGCAACTCCGATAAGTTCTTGCGGTCATACGCAGCGTTGACTTCGCTCATCAACGCCGTTTTGCGCAAGCGCTCGGCTTCGTCAGGTTCGCGATCAGGATGCAGGGCACTGGCGAGCTGGCGATACACCGTGCGCAGCGCGGTGTTGGCATCCATCTTTTGCTGCGCGTCTTTGAGCTGACGGGCTACAGGTTTTTTCTTGGCCTTCTTGGCTTGGCGTTTGTCTTCGAGGCGTTGTTCCTGTTCGCGGTATTGGCGCAGACCCGCTTCAAACACCGCCTCTGCCGTGTGCAAATCGTCGGCGCCGTGCAGGGGCTTGCCAAACAAATCTTCAAACACAGCCTTGGCATGCTCAGCACCGGCGCGCGCTTCTTCGGCCAAGGCTTGCGCATCTTCTTCACTGTGGTGTTGGCTGAAGATGGCTTGCACTTGCGGGTCTTGCTTGTGCGCCAGCGCTTCACACAAAGCCAAGATGATTTGCGTGGCGCTGCGTCGGTGCGTCGCTGTGAGCTCAACCGTGTGCAGGCGACCATCCAAAAACAGCAACAAGTTTTTACGCGCCGCGTCTTCTTGGTTCTTTAACGCACTCATCGCACGCAAGTGGCTGCTGCGATGCTGGGTAGACAAAGCCTCTAGTGTGGCGATGGACTCAGACAACGCTGACACGCGCGCGAGCAAGGTGTTGAACCGCTTTTGCGCAGGTGTTAACTCTGCATCAGGTTGAATGGCAACGGTCGCCACCGCTTGCGCGGGGGCGACCGTCCAAGGGGATTGCGGTGCGCTCAACGATCAGCGTGCGTTTTGCAATGCTGCAATACGCTCTTCCAACGGTGGATGCGAGGCAAACAACTTGCCCAAACCGCCCGTGATACCCATCGCCGCCACGCTGGTGGGCAACTCGCCCGCTTGCATGCTGTTCAAACGCGCCAAGGCATTGATCATGGGTTGCTTGTTGCCCAAGAGCTGAGCTGAGCCTTCGTCGGCACGGAATTCGCGGTAACGGCTGAACCACGCCACGATCATGCTGGCCACAAAACCCAGCACGATGTCGAGCACAAAGCTGGTGATGTAGTAGCCCATGCCGGGGCCGCTGGATTCTTCATCGTTCTTACGCAGCATGCCATCTACAAAGTAGCCGATGACGCGGCTCAAGAACACCACGAAGGTGTTGAGCACGCCTTGGATGAGCGTGAGAGTGACCATGTCGCCATTGGCCACGTGGGCAATTTCGTGGCCCAACACGGCTTCAACTTCTTCCTTGGTCATGCCTTGCAGCAAACCGGTGGACACGGCCACCAAGGCCGAGTTTTTAAAAGCACCCGTGGCAAACGCGTTGGGCTCGCCTTCGTAAATCGCGACTTCAGGCATGGCGATGCCAGCGCGTTCAGACAAACGTTGCACGGTGCTCACGATCCAAGCTTCGTCTGGGTTGCGTGGCTGGGTGATGACTTCAGCACCTGTGCTCCACTTGGCCATGGACTTGCTCATCAAGAGCGAAATGATGGCACCGCCAAAACCCATGATGAGCGAGAAGCCCAGCAAGGCAGACAAGTTCAAACCGTTGGCAGTGAGGTAACGGTTGACGCCGAGCAAACTGGCGACGACCCCCAGCACCACCATGACGGCGAGGTTGGTGAGGACGAACAGAAGAATGCGTTTCATGGTTTCCTTTTCAGCGGGTAGTACAAAGGTCCGCTGTTGTGAATGGTAGGGGTGAATGTTGGCAATTCAATGCTTGCACGTCAAAAAGCCACACAAAAGTTAGGTAACTACGCGCTTGGGGCGAAACACGGTCGTGTCTTCGTAAAAAGCACGCTCAGCATTGGCGGCACACCAGCCCGGGATGCCTAACACCGGCAATGGCTCGTAGGGTTTGGTGGCAAGCTTCGCAGGTTGAAGGTCTTGCACGAGCCATGCGTCTAGTGCGATTTCGTCGTGCGGATTTACTTCATTCGCAATGCGGTACACATGGCCTGTGATGGACTTGTAGGGGGTGACGAGTTTTTCCACCAAGGCATGGCCAAACAACACCAAGTGCACCTGCTGCCATTGATCGCGCAAATCGACAAAGAGCTTGAGCCAATCGCGGGCTTGCAGCGCGGCCCACACCGCATCGGGCGCATGCATGAGCACCACGTTTTCGTCAAACAGCGTGAGGGCATCGCGCACAGGTCCGCGCGTAGAGCGAATACCCTGAGCCTCAATTTCGGCAGCTTGCAATTGGTTCAAGCGGCGTTTGGCCAATGGGAAGCGATGCCAACACAAACCGTTGAAGAAGTCGTGCAGGCCATCGCGGGTGGGGACTTGCGCGGTTTTGAAGATGAAGTCTTCGTAGGCCTGGCCTTCGGGCAGGGCTGATTGGGGAACGAACTTCACTTCGTTGGCGTCGCCAAGCGCGAGGCCAGCACGGGTCGTGTTCACGCTCGCTGCGCTCGCAATATCACCCGAGCCCGCACTGGCCTCGCGCTTGGCTGCGTATGTGATTGCGTTGAGAGCTTCGGCAACGCTTAGCTGCTGTAGCGCTTGCTGCACCGTAGGCTCACCCAACTCGCGCCACGGCGCGAACCACGGTTGAGACCAATCTATCTCGGCTAAGACAGCGCCTGCAAAGCCTTCTGTTTTCGGACTTAAACCACGCGCCAAGGCAAGGCCTCGCCAGAGCGCAGGGGTTTGAGCTCAGCTTCGCCGAAGGCAAAACTCTCTGGCGGTGTCCAGCTTTCGCGACGCAGGGTGAGCGTGCCGCTGTTGCGTGGCAAGCCGTAAAAGTCTGCGCCAAAGAAGCTGGCGAAGCCTTCGAGTTTGTCGAGTGCACCTTCGTTGTCAAACGCTTCGGCGTACATGGGCATGGCGGCGTGTGCGGTATAGCAGCCGGCGCAGCCGGTGGCGTGCTCTTTGAGCTGCGCGGGGTGAGGCGCGCTGTCTGTGCCCAAGAAGAATTTGGGTGAACCGCTGGTGGCCGCCTTCACCAAGGCTTGGCGATGTGTTTCGCGCTTGAGCACGGGCAAGCAGTAGTAATGCGGACGAATGCCACCGGTGAAGATCGCGTTGCGGTTGTAGAGCAAATGATGCGCAGTGATGGTCGCGCCGGTGTACTTATCTGCAGAGGCCACGTATTGCGCGGCGTCTGCAGTGGTGATGTGCTCGAACACAATCTTGAGTTCGGGGAAGTCTTTGCGCAGCGGAATGAGCTGGGTGTCGATGAAAACGGCTTCACGGTCAAACAAATCGATGTCACTGCTGGTCACTTCACCATGTACTAACAACAACATGCCCGCCTTTTGCATGGCTTCGAGTGTTTTGTAGGTCTTACGCATATCGGTTACACCGGCGTCGCTGTTGGTGGTAGCACCCGCTGGATAGAGCTTGGCAGCAACCACGCCGGCGTCTTTGGCTCGGGCGATTTCGTCAGCGGGCAAGTTGTCTGTGAGGTAGAGCGTCATCAAAGGCTCGAAACTCATGCCCTTTGGAACGGCGGCCAAGATGCGTTGTTTGTACTCAAGCGCTTGGGCCGCGGTGGTCACGGGCGGCTTGAGGTTGGGCATGATGATGGCACGGCCAAATTCGGCGGCGGTGTGGGGCACCACGGTATTCAGGGCAGCGCCATCGCGCACGTGCAGGTGCCAGTCGTCGGGTCTTGTGATGGTGATTTCTGTTGTCATGCCTCAGATTGTCGCTTTGTTTTTTGACACACTTCGCGGTGTCACCTAAGTGCATGGTTTACGGGTTTTTCTGTAGGTTCCGGCCTTACCCTATCAGCAAAGATCCTCTATGAATTTAACTAGGAGACATGTGATGCACATGAACAAACGTCGACTTTTGGTGGCCTCCGTCCTCAGCGGTTTGGCTTTGACCAGCATGGGGGCAATGGCCCAAACAGACACTTTCAAAATTGGTCTGATCTTGCCCATGACGGGGCCGTTCGCCTCGACGGGCAAACAAATCGAAGCGGCCGCACGTTTGTACATGGCACAAAACGGCAGCACCGTGGCTGGCAAAAAAGTTGAACTGATTGTCAAAGACGACACCAGCGCCCCCGACGTGACCAAACGCATCGCCCAAGAGTTGGTGGTGAACGACAAAGTCAGTGTGCTCGCTGGTTTTGGCTTAACGCCTTTGGCACTCGCGACAGCGCCCATTGCCACCCAATCTAAAACGCCCTTGGTGGTCATGGCGGCAGCCACGTCCAGCATCACGGAAGCTTCGCCTTTCATCGTGCGCACCAGCTTCACCCTGCCTCAAGCGGCTGTGGCCATGGCGGACTGGGCGGCCAGCAATCAAATCAAAAAAGTGGTGACCTTGGTCTCAGACTACGGCCCTGGCATTGATGCTGAAAAGTATTTCAAAGATCGCCTGTTGCTCAACGGCGGCCAGGTGCTCGACACCCTACGTGTGCCCATGCGCAACCCCGACTTCGCGCCGTTCCTGCAGAAGGTGCGGGACCTCAAGCCCGATGCGGTGTATGTGTTTGTGCCCTCGGGCATTGGCGCACCGCTGATGAAGCAGTTTGCCGAACGTGGACTGGACAAAGCGGGCATCAAACTGATTGGCACGGGTGACATCACGGACGACGATATCTTGAACGGCATGGGCGATGTGGCCAATGGCGTGGTCACCGCGCATCACTACTCGGCTTCGCACAATTCACCGCTGAACAAGAAATTTGTCGAAGCCTTCGGCAAAGCCAACAACGGCCTGCGTCCCAACTTCATGGCCGTGGGCGGCTATGACGGCATGCGCGTGATCTACGAAGCAGCCAAAGCCACCAAGGGCGCGGGCGGCCAGGCCTTGCTGGATGCAATGAAAGGCCAGATCTTCGAGAGCCCGCGTGGCCCGATGTTCATCGACGCACAGACCCGCGATGTGGTGCACAACATCTACATCCGCAAAGTCGAGAAGGTGAACGGCCAGCTCTACAACCAGGAGTTCGCGACCATCAAGGATGTGAAAGATCCAGGCAAGGCCAAGTAAATGACCCCTGCCAAGCCCACGCTCGTGCTGGTGCCGGGCCTGATGTGTGACGCCTCATCTTGGGGCGCTGTGCCATCGGGCCTGCCCGACTGGCATGTCCAGGTGGTGGACCATGGCCGTGCCGACAGCCTGGTGCAGATGGCCGAGCAGTTGCTGTCGCGAGCGCCTGTGCGCTTTGCGCTGGCAGGCCACTCTATGGGTGGGCGCGTGGCGCTTGAAGTCATGCGCATCGCGCCCGAGCGGGTGACGCACGTAGGCCTGTTCGACACCGGTCACCTGCCCAAACCGGCCGGTGAGGCCGGTGACGAAGAGGTGCGCAAGCGCATGGCCTTGCTGGCAATCGCCCGCTCGCAGGGGGTGCGCGCCATGGCCAGCGAGTGGGTCAAAGGCATGGTTGCGCCACAGCGCCTGAACGACCGGCCCCTGATCGACGCGATCCTGGACATGTTCGAGCGCAAAGATGCCGACATTTTCGAAAAACAACTGCACGCCTTGATCCATCGGCCCGATGCCACCACCGTGCTTCAAACGGTGAAGGTGCCCACGCTGGTGCTGTGTGGTGCGCTCGATGCCTGGTCGCCACCCATCCAGCACCAAGCTATCGCTGATTGCATTCCCGCGCGACCGGCCATCGTCTCGGTGCCTGATGGCGGCCACATGGTCATGCAGGAGCAGCCCGAGGCGGTGCTGGCCGCCATGCGCCAGTGGCTGGCTCTGCCATCGTCAGTCTCTCAAGGAGCGTCATGCTGACCTTGCTTTTTGACGGCATCGCCTACGGCATGCTGCTCTTCATCCTGGCCGTGGGCCTGTCGGTGACCATGGGCCTGATGAACTTCATCAACCTGGCCCACGGCGCTTTTGCCATGGTGGGGGGTTACATCACGGTGGTGCTGATGCAGCGCTTGGATGTGCCGTTCCTTTTGTGCCTGCCATTGGCTTTTGCCGGTGCGGCCGCGCTGGGCGCGGTGCTGGAGGGCACGGTGTACCGGCCCATGTACCGCAAGCCGCATCTGGACCAGGTGTTGTTCTCGATCGGCCTGGCCTTCATGGCCGTGGCGGCGGTCGACTATTTCATGGGCTCGCAGCAGCAGATCATGCAGCTGCCCGAATGGTTGCGGGGGCGCACTGAATTGTGGGATGGTGCCCTGGGGATGGGCCACTACCGCCTGTTCATCATCGCCGTGTGCGCGGTGCTGACGGTGGCGCTGCAATACGTGCTCACCCGCACGCGCTTTGGCAGCCGCCTGCGCGCCAGCGTGGACGACAGCCGCGTGGCCGCGGGCCTGGGCATCCCGGTCAACCAGGTGTTCGCTCTGACCTTTGCGGTGGGCTCGGGCTTGGCGGGCCTGGGCGGCGCATTGGGTGCCGAAGTGCTGGGGCTGGACCCGACTTTTCCGCTCAAGTTCATGGTTTACTTTTTGATCGTGGTCGCCGTGGGCGGCACCTCGTCCATCACCGGCCCGCTGCTGGCCGCACTGCTGCTGGGCGTGGCCGATGTGGCGGGTAAATATTACGTGCCCAAGCTGGGCGCTTTCATTGTGTATGCGCTGATGATCGCCATTCTGATCTGGCGGCCGCAAGGCCTGTTTGTGCGCAAGGGGGGCAAGTGATGGCACATCCCATGGATGCCCGTTCCCGACTGCTGTCGGCCTCTCGCTGGCGCTGGTACGAGCCGCTGCTCTGGGCGGTGGCCTTCGCCCTGCCTGCTTTGCTGCCGGGCCATGCGCTCATCGTCAACGAGATCGCCATCGTGGCCCTGTTCGCCGTCTCGCTGGACCTGGTGCTGGGCTACACCGGCATCGTCACGCTGGGGCATGCAGCCTTTCTGGGTTTTGGCGCGTATTGCGCGGCGCTGTTTGCCAAGTTCATCCATCCCGATCCTTTGCTGGGTCTGGCGGTGGGCATGGCTGCCGCCACGGTGCTGGGCGCGGTCTGCTCGGTCACCATCCTGCGCGGCTCGGACCTCACTCGCCTGATGGTCACGCTGGGCGTGGCGCTGCTCCTGCTGGAACTGGCCAACAAGCTCGACTGGCTCACCGGCGGCTCGGATGGTTTGCAGGGCGTGATGATGGGGCCGCTCTTGGGCCGATTTGAATTTGACCTGTACGGTCAGACGGCCGCCTGGTACTCGCTCACGGTTTTGCTGCTGTTGTTTGCCTTGGCGCGGCGCTGGGTGTCTTCGCCCTGGGGCGCTACCTTGAGGGCGGTGCGCGACAACCCGTTGCGCGCTGCGGCGATTGGCATTTCGGTGCCCTCGCGCCTGGCCGTGGTCTATACCCTGGCCGCAGGCGTGGCAGGCGCTGCCGGGGCGCTGCTGGCGCAGACCACCGGCTTTGCCTCGCTCGATGTGTTCGCGCTGGAGCGCTCGGCCGATGCGGTGCTGATGCTGGTGATTGGCGGTGTGGGCTGGCTGTATGGCGGCGTGCTGGGTGCGGTGGTGTTCAAGCTGCTGCACGACATCATCTCGGGCATCACGCCGCAGTACTGGACTTTCTGGATGGGCCTGTTCCTGGTGGTGTTGATGCTGGTGGGGCGTGAGCGCTTGAGCCCTGCCCGCTGGTTCAAAGGGGGGCAAGTATGAGCCAAGTCGTGTTGCAGGCCCATGGCCTGGTCAAACGCTTTGGGGGCATCACGGCCACCGACCATGTGAACCTGTCGCTCCAGCTCGGCGCACGCCATGCCCTGATCGGCCCCAACGGCGCGGGCAAGACCACGCTGATCAACCTGCTGACCGGCGTGTTGCCGCCCACCGAAGGCCGCATCGAGCTGCTGGGCGAAGACATCAGCCACTTACCCAGCCACCAGCGGGTGGCGCGTGGCCTGGTGCGGACCTTCCAGATCAACCAGCTGTTTGCCAGCATGACGCCTCTGCAAACCCTGGCCATGGTGGTGTCGCAACGGCGCGGCTTGGGCGCGCGCTGGTGGCCCAAGCTGGGCCAGGATGCGGCCGTGGTGGCGCGCTGCGAAGAGCTGCTGGCCCTGTTTCGCCTGACCGAAGTGATGCACCAGAACACCGCTGCACTGCCTTACGGCAAACGCCGCCTGCTGGAGATGGCCATTGCCCTGGCCTGCGAGCCCAAGGTGCTGCTGCTCGACGAGCCGGTGGCCGGCGTGCCCGCCGGTGAGCGCGAAGAACTGCTGCAGACCGTGGCCGCATTGCCTGCCGATGTGTCGGTGCTCTTGATCGAGCACGACATGGACCTGGTGTTTGAATTCGCCGACCGCATCACCGTGCTGGTCAATGGCGCGGTCTTGACCGAAGGCACGCCCGACGTGATTGCCAACGATCCGCAGGTCAAGGCGGTGTATTTGGGGCATGGAGAGGAGCTGAGGGCATGACGCAACTCCTGCAAGTTGAACAACTGAGCGCAGGTTACGGCGATGCCGTGGTGCTGCACGACGTGAGCCTCTCGCTCGCTGAAGGCCAGACCCTGGCCCTGCTGGGCCGCAACGGTGTGGGCAAGACCACCTTCATGGACACGCTGGCCGGGGCCACGCGTCAGCATGGCGGGCGCATCACGCTCGGTGGTGTGGCGCTGCACAGCCTGCCTTCGCATGCCCGGGCGGCCGCCGGTATCGGCTGGGTGCCGCAGGAGCGCAACATTTTCAAATCGCTCACGGTGGATGAAAACCTCACCGCCGTGGCGCGCCCCGGTGCTTGGACGCCGCAGCGTGCTTACGAGATGTTCCCGCGCCTGGCCGAACGCAAGGGCAATCTGGGCACGCAGCTGTCGGGCGGCGAGCAGCAGATGCTGGCCGTGGCCCGTGCACTGGTGCTCAACCCCAAACTGCTCTTGCTGGACGAGCCGCTCGAAGGCCTGGCACCCATCATCGTGGAAGAGCTGCTGCGTGCGATTGCCCGCATCACCCGCGAAGAGGGGCTGTCGGCCATCATCGTCGAGCAGCACCCGCAGGCCATTCTGGCCATCAGCCACCAGGCGGTGGTGCTGGACCACGGCACCGTGGTGCACGCCAGCGACGCCGACACGCTGCGCCAAGACCCCGAACTGCTGGACCGCCTGCTGGGCGTGTCCCGCCATTGAACACTTAGGAGACCGATCATGTTCATCAAGAACACCTGGTATGTGGCCTGCTCGCTGGCCGAACTCGAAGCGTTGGGCGACAAGCCGCTGGGCCGCACCATCTGCAACGAGAAGATGGCCATCTTCAAAGGGGTGGACGGCAAAGTGGCGGCGGTCGAAGACTTCTGCCCGCACCGGGGCGCGCCCATGTCGCTGGGCAAGGCCTGCAAGAACGGTTTGCGCTGTGGCTACCACGGGCTGGAGATGGGCGCCGATGGCAAGACGGTGCACATGCCCGGCCAGCGCGTGCGCGGCTTCCCAGCGGTCAAGGCCTTTGCAGTGGTGGAGCGTTACGGTTTTGTCTGGGTCTGGCCCGGCGACCAAGCCCAAGCCGATGAGGCGCAAATGCCGATGTTCGAATTTTTCGACAACCCCGCGTGGGCCTATGGCGGCGGTCTGTACCACGTCCAGGCCGACTACCGCCTGATGATCGACAACCTGATGGACCTGACGCACGAGACCTATGTGCACTCGACCAGCATCGGCCAGCCCGAGATTGACGAGACGCCATGCGAAACCAAGGTCGATGGCGACAAGGTGGTCACCCAGCGCTTCATGGACGGCATCCAGGCCCCGCCGTTCTGGCAGATGGCCATGAGCGCCAATGGCCTGGACCCGCAGGCGCAGGTGGACCGCTGGCAAATCTGCCGTTTCAGTCCACCCAGCCACATCATGATCGACGTGGGTGTGGCCCTGGCGGGGCACGGCGGCTTTGATGCGCCCGCTGACAAGAAGGCCTACAGCGTGGTGGTGGACTTCATCACGCCCGAGACCGAGACCTCGCACTGGTACCACTGGGGCATGGCCCGCAACTTCAAGGCCGATGATGCTGCGCTGACCGACAGCATCCGCCAAGGCCAGGGCAAGATTTTTGGCGAAGACATGGAGATGCTGCAGCTGCAGCAGCAAAACATCCTGCGCCACCCCGAACGCAAGCTGCTCATGCTCAACATCGACGCTGGTGGCGTACAGTCACGCCGCGTCATTGACCGCCTGCTGGCGCAAGAAAAAACCACAGAAACTGGAGCGAACGCATGAGCGACCACAACACCTTTGAAGTGCACTTGGCCCAACGCAATCTCACCTTGACGGTACCCCCCGAAAAAAGCATTTTGCAAGTGCTACAAGATGCCGGCGTGGAGGTCCCCTTCTCGTGCAGTGAAGGCGTTTGCGGCACTTGCCTGACGCAAGTCAAAGAAGGCGAGCCCGAGCATTGGGACATGTACCTCACCCCCGAAGAGCAAGAGAAAAATGACTGCATGATGGTCTGTATCTCTCGCAGCAAGTCACCGCGCTTGGTGCTAGATCTGTAAACGTAACACGCCCAACAAAAAAGGCGTCTCGTCGAGACGCCTTTTTTTACGAGCAAGCCAAAATCAGTGCTGCAAAATTTTGGCCAAAAAGTCTTTGGTCCGTGGTTGACGGTTTTCAGGATGGTTGAAAAACTCATCCTTGCTGCAGTCTTCCAAAATCTTGCCTCCCACGTCCATGAAGATCACGCGGCTGCCCACCTTGCGGGCAAAACCCATTTCGTGCGTCACACACATCATGGTCATGCCCTCGTTGGCCAAGTCCACCATCACGTCCAACACCTCGCCCACCATCTCAGGGTCGAGAGCCGATGTGGGTTCGTCAAACAACATCACGATGGGGTCCATGCTCAAAGCACGGGCAATGGCCACGCGTTGTTGCTGACCGCCTGAGAGCTGACCTGGAAACTTGTCTTTGTGCGCCATCAGGCCCACGCGTTCCAAGTACTTCAGGCCATGGGCGCGAGCCTCTTCGGCGCTGCGGCCCAGCACTTTTTGTTGGGCGATGGTGAGGTTGTCCGTCACCGACAAATGGGGGAACAGCTCGAAGTGTTGAAACACCATGCCCACGCGGCTGCGCAGTTTGGGCAGGTCGGTGGTCTTGTCATGCACAGCCACGCCGTCAACATAGATTTCGCCCTGTTGCACAGGCTCAAGCGCGTTGATGGTTTTGATGAGGGTGGACTTGCCTGAGCCTGATGGACCACAGATCACAACCACCTCGCCTTTTTGGATGTTGGTGGAACAGTTGTTCAGCACCTGCACCGGGCCGTACCACTTGGAAACATTTTTTAATTCAATCACAGCAAACTCCAGTGAACGTCAATGCGCTCAGCGAATGATGGCAATGCGCGCTTGCAAGCGACGCACCAGGGCCGAGAGGCCAAAACAAATCACGAAATACACCAAGGCGGCCAAGATGTACACCTCTTCGACGCGGCCATAAATCTTGCCGGCAGTCACGAAGCCCTTGAGCAGGTCGTAGGCGCCAATCGCGTAGACCAACGAGGTGTCTTGAAACAAGATGATGGTTTGCGTGAGCAAGACAGGAATCATGTTGCGAAAAGCTTGCGGCAACACAATCAGGCGCATGTTCTGGCTGTAGCTCATGCCCAAGGCTTGACCCGCCATCACCTGACCGCGCGGGATGGACTGGATGCCCGCACGCATGATCTCGCTGAAGTACGCTGCTTCAAAAGCCACAAAGGTGATGGTGGCCGACAGCTCAGCGCCAATCGAGCGGCCAATCAAAAACGGGATCAGCAAGAAGAACCACAGAATCACCATCACCAAAGGGATGGAGCGCATGCCGTTCACATAAATGACGGCTGGCAGTTCCAGCACTTTGTTACCCGACAAGCGCATGAGCGCAAGGAGGGTGCCAAACACAATGCCGCCCACGGTAGCGATGATGGTCAGCTCCACGCTGAACAACATGCCCTTCAACACAAACTTGTTGAAGATGTCCCATTCGAGAAAAGAAAAATCGAGTGCGCTCATGCTCAGTGCCCTCCGCCCACATTACCCGCAACCACGAGGCCGGGGATTTGCATGCGGCGCTCCACGAAGGCCATCACACGGTTCACAGCAAAAGCTGACAAGGTGTACAACGCTGTCACGGCCAAGTACACCTCAATACCACGCGAGGTTTCTTCTTGCACTTGCATGGCGTACATGGTGAGCTCGGCAATCGACACCGCAAAAGCCACCGATGAGTTCTTGAGCAAGTTCATCGACTCGCTGGTGAGCGGTGGCCAAATGGTGCGAAACGCAATGGGCAGCAACACATAACGGTAAGTCTGCCAAGTGGTAAAGCCCATGGCCATGGCCGCATAACGCTGGCCGCGTGGCATGGCTTGAATACCTGCGCGCAGCATCTCGGCCACGCGTGAGGATGTGAAGAAGCCTAAGCCCAACACCACCAACACAAACCCCGGTACTTGTTGCATGGCCGGAAAGACCTTGGGCAACACAAAGTACCAGAGAAAAATTTGGACCAACACCGGGATGTTGCGAAACAGCTCCACCCACGCGTTGGCGAATCTTGCTAACCAAACATTCAAACGCGTGTCTTGTGGCAAGGTGCGCAAGATGCCCATCAGGCACCCCGACACCATGGCCACAACCCAAGCGCTGCCCGCGACTGAAAGCGTCCAGCCCCAGGCATCAAACATCCACTCGAGGTAGGTTCGTCCCCCACCGTCGTCCTGAAGAAAAACCTGCCAATCGAGTGTCATGTTTTGTCGCTTCTGAAATTACTTCTTGGCGTAGGCTTCGACTGGCTTGTCGTTCAAGTTCTTCCAAGCGTCCTTGTTGGCATCGCTGGCAGGCATGCCCAGCTTGATGTTCTTAGGAGGAATAGGTTGTGTGAACCACTTGTCGTACAGCTTGGCGAGCTCGCCAGATTTGGCCAAACCGGCGATGGTGTCGTCAGCCAATTTCTTGAAAGCTGGGTCGTCCTTGCGGAACATGATGGCGATCGGCTCAACGTTCAACACTTCGCCCACGATCTTGAAATCAGCGGGAGTTTTGGAGTTAGCAATGTTGCCAGCCAAGATTTGGCCGTCCATCACGAACGCGTCAGCGCGGCCAGACTCGAGCAACAAGAAGCTGTCTGCATGGTCTTTGCCGAACACTTCTTTGAAGTCAACACCAGTAGCGCGCTCGTTCTTGCGCAGCAATTGCACAGAAGTAGTACCGGTGGTGGTGGCCACGTTCTTGCCATTCAACTGAGCGATGGAGGTGATGCCCGAGTTAGCGCGGACCGCGATGCGCACTTCTTCCACGTAGGTGGTGTAGGCGAACGCCACTTGTTTTTGGCGCGCTTCGTTGTTGGTGGTGGAGCCACACTCGATGTCGACTGTGCCGTTCTCAACCAAAGGAATGCGGTTTTGTGAAGTAACAGGGGTGTACTTCACTTCCAGCTTTTTGCCAGCTGCTTTTTCGAGGTTGGCAATGATGCGTTGGCAAATCTCAACGTGATAACCCACATACTTGCCGTCACCCAAGGTGTAAGACAAAGCGCCTGAAGAGTCGCGCACACCCATGGTGATTGAGCCTGCGGCTTTGACTTTGGCGATGGTGTCATTGGCTTGCGCGAAAGCGGTGCCTGCCAACAAAGTGGCTACGGCCAAGGTAACGAACTGCTTTTTCATGAGTTGCTCCAGTTGAGGTGAATGAATGGGTAAATCTACATTCTAGAGAGTGCAGCCATGGGGAAATTACTTACCTCACTTGCGGTTTCAAGCCGCAAATTGGCTCCAACGATAATCTGACTTTTCAAAACAGCACACGCCCCCTCAGCCTTGAATTCAACGACCAAACTTTCGGCGAACGCAAACATCACGCTTGATGACGTGACCTTGCAGCGTGGCAATACCACGGTGTTTCACTCGTTGAGCTTGACATTCAATGCGTCACGCATTGGTTTGATCGGTGACAACGGGGCTGGCAAGAGCAGTTTGTTTCGTTTGATTTGCGGATTGGATCAACCAGATTCAGGGCGTGTGCATGTGCCATCGTCAGACGATCAACACGCTGCGCCTGTCGTGGGCATGATGTTTCAAAACCCCGACGAGCAAATCATTTTCCCCACCGTCGAAGAAGAATTGGCACTCAGCCTGCGCCACCTGAACCTGTCGCGTGCACAAACGCAAACACAGGTGCGCACGTGGTTGGCCGCCCGCGGATTGGCAGACTGGGCGCAACGCGCGATTGGTAGCTTGAGCCAAGGGCAGCGTCAGCATGTGTGCTGGCTGGCTTTGCTGATTGGTGGGCATCGCACTCTTTTGCTCGACGAGCCGTTTTCCAGCCTTGACCTACCGGGACAAGCCTTACTCCGCCACGAGATCAATGCGGCCTCGCAGCAAATCATTGTGTCGACGCATGTGCTTGATCATGTGCGTCACTTTGAACGAGTCATCTGGTTGGACAAAGGGCATGTACGTTCGGATGGTCTGGGCGTTCAGGTGTGCGCGCAATACGAAGCAGATGTCGCCGCGCGGATGGGCAAAGTCTGAACATGGGCAGCCTGTACAGCGATCACCCGACTTGGTTACATGGTTTGCCTGCGGGCTTCAAACTATTGGTGTTGACCCTTTTAGGCATAGGTGTTTTTGCCTCGCAAGAGTTGCCCGTGTTGTTTGCCAGCGCGGGCGTTTGTATCCTCATGTTTGCATCGCTGGGTCGTACCGCGAAGCGGACGCTACCTTTGCTCATCGCTTTGGGCATCACCAGCCTATTGATTGGCCTGTTTCACGTTTACATGCAGCAACCCTGGGTAGGGGTGATCAGCGTGTTGCGTTTGCTTTGCACGACTTTGATGGGTTTGGCACTCACGCTGACCACGCGTCACACAGATTTGCTAGCAGTGTTCGAATGGCTACTTGCGCCCACGAGACTCTTGGGCATGCACCCCGAACGTTTGTCATTACAAGTGGCATTGATGCTGCGATTCACTGAGCATTTTTTCATCGTGTGGCGCCGTTTGGATGAAGCTCATCGATTACGTACAGGCAAGGCTGGCGGTTTTAAAATACTGGCACCACTTACCATCCACATGCTTGTAGCCGCAAGACGTGTGGCGGACACCCTTCATGTGCGCTTTCAGCGCTGAAGCTAAAAACCTCATTCTTTTTATGAACACATCCTCTTTGTCCATCGCCTTGGTTTCGCTCTTCGCTGCGTTGATTGCTGTGTTGGGCTTGATTCCCAAAATCGATTTACCCCTGGGCGTCCCCATCACCATGCAAACCTTAGGCGTCATGCTGGCGGGTTGTATGCTGGGGCCGAAACGCGCACTTCAAGCTTTGGGACTATTCCTTGCGGCGGTCGCCATTGGCTTGCCCTTGCTCTCAGGCGGGCGCGGTGGTATCAGCGCATTCTTTGCCCCCACGAGTGGCTATCTCATCGGATGGCCTGTTGGCGCATTTGTCGCGGGATGGATCATGCACACATTGCCCACCAGCTCGCCGCGCAGCGCTGCTATCAGTGCGTTCATTGCTTCTGCCATTGGTGGCTTGTTGGTGGTGCACGTGTTTGGCGTGATCGGCTTGGTCAACATCGCCAATTTACCTCTTGAGAAAGCCATCATGGGCACCTTGGTGTTTGTGCCGGGCGACTTGATCAAGTGCGCAGTGTGCGCCAGCGTGGTTCACACCGTGGCGCGTGGTCTGCCAGACTGGCGCTTGGGTCGCTGAGATCGCTGACTCAAACGAATTCTTCGGTATCCACCTCAGAGGCGTTCAACGCGTTGTAACGCGGCCCCTTCACCGTCTGCTGATTGACGAGCACCTCTAAGCGTTGCATCTGCTCAGCCGACAACACCACATCAGCCGCAGCGATGTTGTCTTCGAGGTGATGGATGTTTTGTGTGCCGGGAATGGGGATGAGCTTGTCATCTTTGTGCAGCAACCAAGCCAAAGCCAGTTGAGCGGGTGTGCAACCCACTTCTTGCGCAATAGCTTGGTAGGCATCCAGCAAAGGCAAATTGGCGGCGTAAGTATCAGGCGCGAAGCGAGGCATAGCGCGTCGAATGTCATTGGCAGCCAAGGTACTCACATCACGCAAATCACCACACAAGAACCCACGCGCCACGGGGCTGAAGGCCACAAAGGTCGCGCCTAGTTCTTCGCAAGCTTTGAGCACGGCAATTTCAGGGTTGCGTGTCCACAGCGAGTATTCGGTTTGCACGGCTGCAATGGGGTGCACCGCATGCGCTTTGCGCAGCATAGTGGCCGAGACTTCGCTCAACCCAATCTCGCGAATCTTGCCTGCGCGCACCAAGTCGCTCAGTGCGCCCACACTGTCTTCGATGGGCACTTGTTTGTCCCAGCGGTGCAGGTAGTACAGGTCAATCACATCGGTGCCCAAACGCGACAAGCTGTCTTCACAGTTTTTGCGCAGCGTCTCGGGGCGGCCATCAATCACGCGCTTCACACCATCCGGGAACGACACACCGGCCATGCCACCTTTGCTACACAAAGTAATCTCATGGCGATGCGCTTTGAGCGCCCTGCCCACCAACAACTCGTTGGTGCCAAAGCCATACAAGGCTGCGGTGTCAAACATCGTCACGCCGAGGTCCAAGGCACGATAAATGAGCGCCTCACCCACTTCAGGCGCAGGTGGCGCGCCGTAAGCGTGGCTGAGATTCATGCAGCCTAGGCCAATGGCTGAAACTTTGTAGGGACCGAGTTGGCGTTGTTTCATAGTCAAGCGTGTGTGCGTGTCCAAGCTGGCAATGGGGCTGAGCGGTGCAGCACGTTGTCGTGCAACCATGTGGCGCTCTTGCGCGCGCGCTCGGCCACGGTGGCCAAGGGGAGTTGTTGGTAGTCGTCGTTGAAGACTTCAAAGCTGTAGTCGCCGCGATAGCCAATGCGGTCCAAGCGCAGCACCAAATCGGCCAAAGCTTCGCTGTGCACGCCTTCGCCTGGGAACACGCGGAAAGTGCGTGCCGTGGTCATGCGATCTTCAAACGTGGGCGTTTCGTGCCACATGAAGTCAGACAGTTGTACCAAGAAAATTTTCTCGGGGTCGAGGTCTTCAATCGCATCCAGCGGCGTGTTGGCTGCAAAGATGTGGAAGGAATCAATGCCGATGCCGAGGTTTGGGCAATCGGCGCGGCACACCACATCCCACGAGGTGGTGAACTCGTTGACGGTGCGGCCCCATGACAAACCTTCATAGGCCACTTTGATACCCAAAGGCAAGGCCAGCATGGCGAGCTTTTTCAAATCGCGTGCGATGTGATCTAAGTCATCTGTCGCGTGGCGTGAGGTGGATGAACACGCGAGCAACACTTTGCTGCCCGTGGCCGCACACATCTCCAGCATCGATTTGGCAATGTCTACTTTGTAGCCATGCAAGTGGCCCGACAAACCTTCAAAGTCGCGCAACACTTGGAAACCTGTGGGGCGCAAACCGCTGGCCTGCACTGCTGCCACCGCAGCAGGCACGCCGCCGGGGTGGGTGACCAAGTCACGCGCCATGAGCATGACTTGCGAGAAGCCTGCGTCTTTCATCGCCGACAGCTTGGCTTCCAAAGAGCCCGCCATCGTGATGGTGTCCATGCCGAAACCGTCGAGTAAGTTCATGGCGTGGCCTTCTTAATCTTTGTGAACCAACTCAAATGACACCGAGCCCAAAGCGCTGCGTGTGAGCGCGCCACGGTCTTCTGGGTGCAACTGGGTGGATTCAACAAACTCCACACCGCGAGCTTTGAGCGCCGTCACGGCTGCGCCGACATCTTTCGCGCCCAGGCCAATGCGTTGCAGACATTCAGGTGATTCATCTGCATCCATCCAAGGATCGGGCTCGATGAGTTGCCACAAGAAGTTGCCACACGGGCTCTTCATCAACTTACCTTTGGGCAAGATGCCAAAGCGTTGGTCATCAGGGACGAAGCTGAAATCAAACATGTGTTCGAAGTACGCTAGCCAGTCTGCGCTGCGGCCTGCACCGATGTACTGCACCACACCAAAGTAGCTCATGCCAGCCGTCGCTTCTGGGTGTTGGTCCACCGTGGGGATGGGTTTGAAGTCGATGTCGTAAATCGAGAACTCTTGCCAGCGATCCACAAAGTAAAAGCGGCTACCACCTGGTCCGTGGATGGCGGGAATGTGCAGCTCCATCGCTTGCGCTTGACTGCTCACGCTCCATGCACCGAGGTCCATGCAGCGGGTGTGCGCTTGCAAGGCATCGCGCACGCGAAAGGCCACGGCCGAGATGACGGGTTGGCCATCGCTGGTGGCGCTCACGCGCGCATCATCGGGGCTGGCATTGACCACCAAGTTCATGCCGCCTTGGCGGTACAACGTGACTTCACGCGAGCGATGACGCGCCACAGGGCGAAAGCCCATGTTCTCCAACACTTGACCCAGCGCTTGTGGGCGGCTGGTGGCGTATTCGATGAACTCAATCCCCTCTAAGCCCAAACGGTTGGGCATATCAGGCACAGACTCTCGGTGTGTGGATTGCAAGGTCATCGTGGACTCCAAGAAAATTAGTAACTCAGCTGCGCGACATCGCGCAGCACTTCAGCGGTCGTTGTGGGCAAGCCGAAGTATTCCAAATAAGCAGGGATTTGTTCAAACAGCATATCTGAACCCACCTGCACACGGCAGCCACGGTTTTTAGCGGCTTGCAAAAAGGCTGTCATTTCGGTTTTCATCACCACTTCGCCCACAAAGGCATCGGGTGAAATGCGAGACACATCCATCGGCAAGGGATCACCTTCGTTCATGCCCATGGGTGTGGCGTTGACCACCAAGTCTTGGTCAGCGGGGTCGTTCGAACCCGTGCGCACATCGATCTGTGGGTAGTTTTGTTTCAGGCGTTGGCCCAAGGCCTCGGCAGATGCGGTGTTCACATCAAACAAGCTGATGGCCGCAATGCCTGCGCCCGCGAGCGACGCCGCAATCGCGCAGCCCACGCCGCCCGAGCCGACCACCAACACGCGTTTACCTGCGAGGTCAAAGCCTTTGCGTTGCACGCCGCGGACAAAGCCAGCGCCGTCAAACATATCGCCCACCAAACGGCCATCTGAAAGCTTTTTGACCGCGTTGCAAGCACCAGCCACGCGCACAGTGGCCGTGACTTCATCGAGCAAGCCCACCGTCACCACCTTGTGAGGCATGGTGATGAGCGCACCGCAAATATTGGTGAGGCTGAACACCGATTTCAAAAACACCGGGTAGTCAGGCGTTTGGCAACCCATGGGCACCACCACCGCATTGACCCCCGCACTGGCGAAGTACGGGTTGTAGATCATGGGTGACTTGAACGTGTGCGTGGGGTAGCCAATATGGGCAATCAACTGTGTGTTGCCATTGATGGAAATACCATGCTTGCTCATGATTTATTTGGATGACTGAACGGCAGACACGGCAGCACGCAAAGCCAGTTCATAGCTGTCTGCACCGAATCCACAAATTTGGCCACGCACAACTTCGGAAAATACCGACACATGACGGAACGCCTCGCGTGCGTGCACATTGGACATGTGTAGCTCAATGATGGGACAAGTCAACATAGCCAAGGCATCACGAATGCCGTAGCTGTAGTGCGTCCAAGCGCCTGCATTGATGAGTACCGCGCTCACGTTGTCTGTGAATGCACGATGGATGCGTTCACACATCTCGCCTTCGAAATTGGTTTGGAAACATTCCACCTCGGCACCCAGCTCTTTGCCGAGGGCTTGGAGTCGCTCGTCAATCTGTGCGAGCGTGGTCGTGCCGTAATGCTTGGGATCGCGTTTGCCAAACATGTTCAGATTGACGCCATTGAGAACCAAAATTTTCATAACAAGGCCTTTGTTTCAACAAAAAAAGCTTCGCCGCTACCTAGCGGCGAAGCATCGCGAAGTCAATTACTTCGACTTTTTACCGGCTGCGGCTGTTCGCACTTTGTCAATTTCAGCTTGCAACTCTTTCACCACATCTTGACCCACGTTCACGCCGTGCTTCGCTGTGACAGGACGCATTTTGTCGCGCAAGATGGACATCTCGGATTCGGGCAATTGTGTGACTTGCATGCCGTTCTTCTTCAAATTAGCCAACAAGCTGGCTTCCAAGTTGCGAGCAGTTTCGCGTTGGAACTTGGCTGACTCGGTTGCAGCATCAGCCACCACTTTTTTCTCAGCAGCGCTCAGGGTGTCCCAGAACTTTTTGCTGATGATCACAGACTGTGGGTTGTATTGGTGAGCGGTCAGCACCATGTGCTTTTGCACTTCGTACAACTTAGCGCTGTTGATGGTGGGGATGGGGTTTTCTTGGCCGTCCACAGCACCTTGCTCTAACGCGGCATACAACTCGGGGAATGGCAGCGGTGTGGGGTTGGCACCCAAGGCCTTCACCCAATCGACGTTGATCGGGTTAGGAATCACACGCAACTTCAAACCTTCGAGGTCAGACACTTTGTTGATGGCGCGCTTGCCGTTGGTGATGTGACGAAAGCCTAGCTCGTAGTAAGCCAAACCGACCAAGCCTTTTTCTTCCAACTTGGCGTGCATCTTCTTGCCGAAAGGACCGTCCACCACGGCATCCGCTTCTTTGGTGCTGGCGAACATGAAGGGGAAGTCATAAATGGCGAATTCTTTGACTTGGCTGGCGAAGATGCCAGAGTTCATGGAAGCCATTTCCAATGAGCCGCCTTGAATGGCAGACACGTTGGCTTGGTCGCTACCCAGAGTACCACCTGGGAAGATGTTGACCTTCAGCTTGCCGCCAGAGTTCTTCTCAACGATCTCTTTGAATTTCTCCATGCCTTGCACGATGGGGTGACCCGCAGCGTTCTGGTTGGCAAACTTGATGGTTTTCACTTGTGCCGAGGCAATGCCCATGGCGGCCATGGCCACAGTGGCGATCACGGTCTTGATAAATACACGTTTCATGTCAGTGTCTCCTGAAGAACTTTGCGGTCGTACGCCAAAGAAAAGGTTTCACGGTCTGGCGTACCCGGTCAGACCGTGAAAAAGAAATCAATAGAACCAGCGTGCAGGCACCATCACCAATTGTGGGAAGGCCACCATCGCAAACATGATGATGAATTGCGCCACCATGAAGGGCATCACCCCGCGCGTGACCTCGTCCATGCTCACTTTACCCACCCCAGCCACAGCGTTCAACACGGTGCCTACGGGAGGGGTGATCAAACCAATCGCATTGTTGATGATGAACAATACGCCGAAATACACGGGGTCAATGCCAGCCGCTTTCACCACAGGCATGAGCACCGGCGTGAGCAACAAAATCGTGGGCGTCATGTCCAACGCGGTGCCCACCACCATCGTGATGACCATGATGGTCAGCATCAAGAGTTTGGGGCTATCCAGCAAGGGCTCCAACAAGGCCACCAATTCAGCCGGCAAATTCGCCACCGTGATCAACCAAGCTGACACCATGGCAGCCGCCACCAAGAACATCACAATCGCGCTGGTCTTGGCTGAGGCCACAAACAAGGGGTACAAGGTTTTGAGGTTAAGCTCTTTGTAAACAAAGGTGGAAATCACCAAGGCATACACCGCTGCCACCACAGCCGCTTCGGTGGGTGTGAACACACCAAACTTCAAGCCAAACACCACGATGACGGGCAACACCAAGGCCCATGTGGCTTCGCTCAGCGCTTCACGAATCTCACCAAATGATTTGCGAGGGGGCACAGTGACCACCTCTTGACGGGCCAACCACCACCAGGTGATCCACAAGGAAGCACCCAGCAACACGCCCGGCACGATACCGGCCATGAACAGCTTAGAGATGGACACATTGCCTGCCACACCAAAAATCACAAAGCCAATGCTCGGTGGGATCACGGGGGCAATGATGCCGGCAGAAGCAATCAAACCCGCCGAACGTGCACGGTCATGCCCTGCTGCCACCATCATGGGCAACAAGAGCGAGGCCAAAGCCGCAGCATCTGCCACAGCCGAGCCAGACAAAGCCGCCATGATCACCGCGGCCATGATGGTCACATAACCCAAACCACCTTTAATGTGGCCCACGCACGCCATGGCAAAGTTCACGATGCGACGTGACAAACCACCCGCATTCATGATCTCGCCAGCCAACATGAAAAACGGCACAGCCAACAGTGGGAAGCTGTTGGAGCCCTCAATCAAGTTTTGCGCCAAGATTTGTGCGTCAAACATATTGAGGTGCCACATCAGCGCAGCACCGCACAACAACAAAGAGAAAGCGATTGGGATGCCCAACGCCATGGAACCCATCAGGGAAAAGAGAAATACAGCAATCGTCATGGTCTTATTCCTGAAATGGGTTTAGTGGTTGTCGCCGTGAGGGGCCTCTTCAGACTCTTGAATCATCACCAAGTCTTCGTCGCGTACCTGGCCTGTCAACAAGCGAAGAAACTCAGCCGCCAAAATCAAACCGCCCAAGACGGCGAACAAAATGCCTGGCAAATAAATCCATGCCATCGAGGCTTCCATCACTGCACTGGTGCTGTCTAAGTTGATCAACGCTTGGTCGTAAGCGCCTTTGAACAACAGCCAGCACGCAAACAACATCAGGCTGTACGAAGCGCCCAAACAGACTTTTTTACCGAATGGACCGAGGCGACCGATCAACATGTCGGTGCCCAAATGGCCGTGCTCTTTCAAAGCGACGATCGCACCCAAGAAGGTCATCCACACGAATGCCCAACGTGAGAGCTCTTCAGACAAGGTAATGCCAGAGTTCATGGCGTAGCGCAAAAACACGTTGCCAAAGACCAGCACCACCATCAAGGCCAGGCAAAAGGCGATCGCTGCTTCGAGCACTTTGCAGCAGCGATCCAAAATGAGGTTAAACATGAAGAAGATCCTTGAAGAATAGGGGTTTACACAAAATGTACAAACTAGTTACTTTATTGAAGATTGGTGGAAACCCTTATTCGCACATGACATAGCAAACTACCTGCTATGCCACATTTGAATAACTGACAAACCGCAGAACCATATCCACCACACTTTGGCGCCGAGCTGCCAGCGCCTTGCCGGTTTGGCCATTGCGTTTGAAGATCAGATCGAAGGTGTAACGGTTGGACACGTTGAAAAACGTGAGCGCCGAAATCGAGGCGTGGATGTCTATAGGGTCCAGCCCTTTGCGAAACACACCTGCTTTCACGCCGCGCTTGTAAAGCTCTTCGATCGACTGAATGGCAGACACGTTCAGCTCTTGAATGAGCTTGCTTTGCGCCAAATAGGCACCACGCTCAATGTTTTCATTCATCACCAAACGGATGAAATCTTGGTTGCTGTGATGGTGGTCAAACGTGAAACCTACCAAGGCTTTGAGCGCCTCGACGGGAGACAAATCAGCCAGATGCAACTCAGCCTCAGTGGCTCGGATACGGCGATACGCGTCTTCCAATACGGCGAGGTACAAGCCCTCTTTGCTGCCGTAGTAGTAATAGATCATCCGTTTGCTGGTGTGCGTGGCCTCGGCAATGGCGTCGATGCGACCACCCGCCAAACCCTTAGCCGCAAACTCTTGCGTCGCCACAGCCAAGATGCCCGCCATCGTCCGCTCGGGGTCGTTGGTACGCTTAGGCGGCTTGCGCACAGAATGTACTGTTTGGTTCATTCGTAAAGTATAGGTGCCAATCGTTTTCAAACTGTCTCCAGAAGAACCCTAGGAACCGAGTCGAAGCTGCTGGCTACTTAAACTCTGTAAACCATCTCCCTATGCACATGCCCTTCGATTCCTATTTCGTTCTAGCAGGCCTCGCCGCTCTCTTGGTGGGCTTATCCAAGGGCGGCTTGCCTACAGTGGGGATGTTGGCTGTTCCCCTGCTTTCGCTGTTCATGTCACCCGTCAAAGCCGCCGTGCTGTTGCTGCCGATTTACATCATCTCGGATGTGGTGAGTGTGTGGCTGTACCGCAAAAACTTCAGCGCACCCAATTTGAAAATTCTCATTCCCGCTGGTGTGTTGGGTGTGTTCATTGGCTGGTTGACGGCATCGTTCACCTCTGACAGCGCGGTGAAGCTGATGATTGGTTGCTTGGGCGTGGGCTTTTGTCTCAACACCTGGCTGCGCAAAACACCGCAAGACAAGCAACCTGTCAATGCAAAAAAAGGTTGGTTCTGGGGAACAGTGGCGGGCTTTACCAGCTTCATCTCGCATGCAGGTGGGCCCCCTTTTCAAATTTATGTGTTGCCACAGCGCTTACCAAAAGTAGAGTTTTCAGGCACAGCCACCTTGTTGTTTGCCGTCATCAATGCCGCCAAAGTTTGGCCGTACCAACTGTTACAGCCTTATTCGTATGACGACTTGATGCGTGCGGCTGACTTGATTCCATTTGCGTTGGTGGGCACCGTGCTAGGCGCATACATCACCAAGAAAATCGCAGACGCTTGGTTTTACCGATTGGTACAAGCGGGCCTGTTTGCTGTGTCCATCAAACTCATCACGGATGTTGTTCTATGACCACCTCTCACCACGCCCCTTTGCGCATGGGTATTCTGGGTTGCGCCAACATTGCCAAGCAGTTTGCACGCGATGTGACTGATAGCCCACTGGTGTCGATTCAAGCAGTGAGCAGCCGTGATCTCAGCAAAGCACAACACTTTGCGCAAAGCTTTGGCGTCGCCCGCGCCTACGGCAGCTACGAAGCTTTGCTGGCCGATACCTCGCTAGACGCCATCTACATTCCACTACCCAACAGCCTTCACGCCGAGTGGGCCATCCGCGCCATGCAAGCAGGCAAACATGTGCTGTGCGAAAAACCGCTGGCACTCAACTTAGCCGAGGTCACACGCATGTTTGAGGTGGCGCGCCAACACGGTGTGATGCTGCTGGAGTCTTACCCGTATTGGTTTCAACCCCAAACCCGCGATTTGCTGGCGTGTTTGAGCCACGAAAAAATTGGCACTGTGCGCAGCATACAAGCCAGCTTTGGTTTCACTGTGGGCAATGTCGACACCAACATCCGCATGAAACCGGATTTGGGCGGTGGCGCATTGCTTGATGCAGGCAGCTACCCGCTCAGTCTGATTCGCTTGGTCATGGGCTGCGCGCCCACACATGTGATGGCGCATGCGAATTGGGCCGACACGGGCGTGGACATCAGCATGATGGCCACATTGTTTTACGCTGATGGTCGCAGCGCACAAATGTCATGCGCCATGAACACAGCCAACCATCGCCGCGCCACCATCGTCGGCTCGCACGGCACGGTCGAGACCGAGTACCTCAACCACACCAGCGACTCGCACACACATGCTTGGGGCTACTTGCCTAGCCAGCTGCGCGTGCGCCAAGGCATTGCCAATCGCATTGCGTTTGAAGAGATTCAATCAGCCACTGGCAGTGGCTTTCGATTTGCAGCCGAAGCATTTGCGCGTGTCGTGCACGAGGGTGACATCGCCGCCATTGAACGCGCGGCAACCGCGAGCCATGACATCGCCGCCACATTAGATGCCATCCGTACCAGCGCACAGACAGGGCAAACCGTCACGCTGAAGTAGGCGTAAAAAACGTCAGCCTGCAAAGCAAGTTGGCGTTTGTCGGCGCAACGCGAGTTACACAGTTGCAGCAGCCGTGGTGGTGTGCGCCCCACCCAAGAACAATCGTTCCATTTGTGGATCCGCCAAAATTTCAGCGGCTGATTTGTGCAGCACCAAACGGCCAGACTCCAAGGCAATCGCATCGTCCGAGTACTTCAATGCACTCTTGACGTTTTGTTCCACCATCAACACCGTGGTGCCTTGGTCGGCGAGTTTGCGCAAGAGCTTGAACACGTCTTGCACCACCATGGGCGACAAACCAATCGAAGGCTCGTCAATCAACAAGACCTTGGGACGCAGCAACAAAGCGCGGCCAATTTCAAGTTGCTTTTGTTCACCGCCCGACAGTGAAGATGCCAAGGAATTCATGCGCTCTTTCACGCGCGGGAAAAACTCCAGCACCTCAGGAATGCGTTCATGTGTGGTCTTCATGCCCAGCGTGATGCCGCCCAGCTCTAGGTTTTCGTACACCGACAGCTGGCCAAACAAATTGCGACCTTGCGGCACAAAGGCAATGCCACGCGCCAACAAATCTTTTTGCGTGGCACCCGTGATGTCGTCACCATCCAAACGAATCTTGCCTTGGCGTGGATTGAGCAAACCAAACAAGGTTTTGAGCACGGTGGACTTGCCCGCGCCGTTGGGGCCAATCAGCAAAGTGATGGAGCCCTTGGGCACTGAGAACGACAGGTTGTTCAAGATCATGAAATCTTTGTAGCCCGCCACCACATCATCAAATTCAATACAAGCTTGCGTCATGGTCAGTTCCCCAAATAAGCGTCCAGCACTTGTTTATTTGCGCGAATTTCTTCGGGCGTGCCAATGGCCATCACCTTGCCCTCGACCATCACCATGATGCGATGGCACAGGTCCATCACAAAGTCCATGTTGTGTTCGATCACCACAAAGCTGCCCTTGCGGGTTTGGTTCAGTTCCTTGAGCAAGGTGCTGATGCCGCCCACAAGTGATGGGTTCACACCCGCACAAGGTTCGTCGAGCAAGACCAAATCAGGTTCACTCATGAAGGCCATGGCAATGTCCACCAGCTTTTGTTGGCCGTAGCTCAACTCGCCCGCTTTCTTGTCGGCCACATGCTTGATGTGGAATTGGTCAATCAAGGCATCGGCTTTGTCGCCCAAGTTGGAATCGCTGGGCGCAAACATGCGGCTGAACATGGTGCCTTGGTGCTCTTGCGCGGCCACGATCAAGTTGTCACGCACAGTCATCTTGCCAAACACCTGCAAGGTTTGAAAGGTGCGGCCCACGCCACGGCGGTTGAGCTCCAAGGGGCCCAACTGGGTGACGTCTTCGCCATTGAGTTCAATCTTGCCAGTGTCGGGCGTGATTTGGCCCAACATGCTGTTGAACAGAGTGGTCTTGCCCGAACCGTTGGGGCCAATGACACCAAAGATTTCACCAGGACGCACCTCGAACGACACGCCACCCACCGCTTGAATCGCGCCATAGGCTTTCTTCAAGTCAGTGACTTTGAGAACGGGATGATTGGCAGACATCGTCATGCTTGAACTCCTGATTGCGCAGCGGCAGCACGGGCAGCCGATGCTTCACGCGACTGGCGCTTGGCACGCAGACGATCGGGGATGCTCAACAGGCCATCGGGCAAGTAAATCATCAGCATCACCACAGCAGCGCCGAACACAAACAAATACCAAGCCTGCGCAAAGCGCAGCCACTCAGGCAAGATCACACCCACAGCCGCACCCAGCAACGGGCCCAAGAAATAGCCAGGGCCACCGACCACCACCATGAGGTACATCATGATGGACGCCTCTACCGTGAATGGTGCGGGATCGATGAACTGGACCAAGGAGCCAAACAAACCACCGGCAATGCCTGCATAGGCCGCGCCAATGGCAAAGCTCAGCAGGGTGTAACCACGGATGTCCACACCCAAACTTTCGGCACGGATGGGGTTGTCACGCAAGGCAGTAAACGCCTTGCCCCATGGCGAGTGCAACAAGCCCCATAAGAGCAAGCCCAACACCACGGCAAAAGCCAACACCAAGTAGTAGTACGCCAGGTTGCCATCCAAGCTGATGCCAAACGCTTCGGGACGTGCAATGTTGTTGATGCCAAATGTGCCGCCTGTCAGCCACTCTTCGTTGCGCATCACCAACCACACCGCGGTGTTAAAGCCGAGCGTGGCAAACGCCAAATAAATGGTTTGCACGCGCAGGGCTGGAAAGCCAAGCACCAAGCCGACCACAAAGCAACCCAATGCGGCAATCGGCATACCCAACCAAAAGCTGTAGCCTGCTTGCATCAGGATGGCCACGGTGTACGCACCGATGCCAAAGAACGCCGCGTGACCGAGTGATTTTTGACCGGCGTAGCCAATCGTGAGGTTCAGCCCCATCGTGGCAATGACGTAAATCAGCCAGTAGGTGAACAAATAAATGCCGTGGTTTTTAAGCAGCGTGGGCACAAAAATACAGGCCAACAGCCCCAAGAGGCCTGCCAAGAATGCGAGCTTCTTCATACTTTGCGCTCCACTTTTTTACCGAGCAAGCCTTGTGGCTTGAACAAAATCACGACCATGAAAATGATCAGCGCCACGGCGTCTTTGTAGGCAGGCGAAATATAGGCAGCCGCCAAGTTCTCGCACACGCCCACAATCACGCCGCCCAACAACGCACCACGTGAGTTGTTGAAACCACCGATGATGGCGGCGAAGAAAGCCTTGTTACCCAAAGACGACCCCATGTCGAACTTGGCCAAGTAAGTGGGCGTCACCAAGATAGCTGCTGCCGCTGCCAACACCGCGTTGATGGCGAAGGTGTAAAAAATCATGCGTGGCACATTGATGCCGAGCACTGAAGCGCTCTCGGTGTTTTGCGCCACGGCTTGCATGGCACGGCCAGTGACGGTCTTGGCCAAAAACGCTTGTGTGGCCAACACCAAAATCATGGCAAACACAAAGGTGCCAATGTCGGTGGCCGAGATGGTCACCCCTGCTAGGTTGTACACCTCGTCAGGGAACAAGTTGGGGAAAGGTTGGGGCTCAGCGCTGTAGCCCGCACGCACGGCATTGCGCATGGCGATGGACAAACCAATGGTGGCCACCACGATGGGCATCATGCCGAACTTGAACAAGGGGTCCACCACACCGCGCTTGAACAACCAGCCCAGCACAAAGACCGACAACACACAGCTGGCTGCAAAGCTCAGCACCAAAGGAAAGCCCGCAGCCATGAAACCCAGCATCATGAAGGCAGGCAACATCACAAACTCGCCTTGCGCGAAGTTGATGGTGCCCGACGCTTGCCACAGCAAGGTAAAACCCAGCGCGGCCAGCGCATAAATGCTGCCGGTGGCCAGGCCACTAAAAAAGAGTTGGAGGAAGTCGGTCATGATTTTTTGAAAATAAGAACCCCATCGCATCGGCTTTTGGCCGATGCGTTCGAGTCAATGACAAAAGGAAAAATTACTTCTTGGCGTTCAACGGGGGCAAGGTGGCTGTCACCACTTGGCGGCCGTTTTTCACTTCGATCAAATAGCTTTCGCGATCGAGGTCACCGTTGGCATCAAAGCTCACATCCATGATGACGCCAGGATTTTTCTTGGCGCTGATTTGGATGCCGTGCAGTGCTTGAGCCACAGCCTTGCGATCGAGCTTGCCCACTTTTTCAATGGCTGCTTTCAACACATACACACCTGTGTAGCCCTTGATGCCGTTGTGGTCAGAGATGCTGCCGTAGGCTTGGTAGTACTTGGCCTTGAACTTCAACATTTCGGGGTTAGGCGCGTCCACGGTCAAGCCAACGTGGGCAATCGCGCCGTTGGCAGCGTCGCCCGCCAACTCAATCACTTTTTGACCAACCAAGGTGGTCTCACCAATCACAGGCTTGTTCCAACCTTGCTTTTTCAACTCGCGCAACAAGCGAGCAGATTCTTCTTCGTTGGTGTAGGCAAAGATCGCGTCAGCATTGCTTTGCTTGGCTTTCAACACAGCGGCTGAAAAGTCCACTTGGCCAGCATCGGTCGAGATGTCGGCCACCACTTTGGTGGAGCTGCCATCCAACAATTTGGCCAAGGTGTCGCGACCGCCTTTGCCGAAGTCGTTGTTCACATAAATCACAGCCAAAGTTTTGGCCTTGGTGTTGATGAACTTAGCGAGTTTGGGGAAAGAAACACTTTGACCAAACGCTGTGCGGAAGACATAGGGGTTGCCTTGCGCGGTGATGGCAGCTGCTTCGCCACCGGTGAAGTTAGGCACTTCGCCGCGCTTAGATTCGGCCATGGACACCATGATGGAGCCTGAGTACACAGGGCCGTAAATGGCGAACACGCCATCGTCCACTGCTTTTTGCGTCAAGCCTTTGGCCACGCCGGGGTTGGTTTGCGTGTCGACGGTGTAGTTCTCGATCTTCTTGCCCAAGATACCGCCGTTCTCGTTGATCTCTTTCACCGCCAATTCCACACCGTTTTTAAACACGGTACCAGCCGTGGTGCCAGGGCCAGAAAGCTCAACGATGTTGGCAATCTTGATGGTTTGCTGGGCTTGTGCCATGCCAGCTACGCCGAGGATGGCAGCGGCTGCCACGAGCTTGAGGGTCATACGTTTTGTCATGGTTTGTCTCCTAAAGGAAGGTGAGGCCTGAAGGTCAGGCTAGGGTTACAGGGCAACGCGTTCTCGTCCATCCTGTCTGGTGCAGGAATTTAGGTTGAAAACAGCGTTTTTTCGAAAAAACTTTTCCGTTTTGCGCGATTAACGAACATTTTTGCGCGATCATCGAACCCTCCAAGGGTTTCCACTGGACAGACTCATGACCGCTGCTTACAAGGGCGTCGAAAACGAAGCGCCCCACACACTCGACAAACGCGACTGGATTGCGGGATTGGAAAAAGGCTTGACATTGATTCAAACCTTCGACGAAGCACACTCGCGCCAAACTGCCAGCCAAGCGGGACAACGCTGCGGTCTCACGCGAACAGCCGCGCGACGTTACTTGCTGACCTTGCAACATTTGGGCTTTGTGGCGGGCGATGGCAAATTGTTTTGGCTCACGCCCAAAGTCATGCGCTTGGGGCAGTCGTATTTGGAATCTGCGCGCTTGCCACGTTTGGTGCAACCCTCGTTGCAACGGGTGGCGATGGGAACACAAGAAATTTCGTTTGTCGGTGTGCTCGACGGTTACGACATCGTCTACATCGCCCGCAACGGGCAAAACCGCAGCATGAACACCAGCTTCGCGCTGGGTGCGCGTGTGCCGGCGCACACCACCGCATCGGGCATGTTGCTCATTGCGCTGTTGGGGCCCGCTGAAGTGGATGCGTGGCTCGACACCTCGCCCCTGCGCACCTTCACCTCGCACACCATCACCGATGTGAACTACATGCGCCAGCAAATGCAAATCATCCGTCAACAAGACTGGTGTCTGTCCGAGCAACAACTCGACATGGCCTACCGAGGCGTGTCGGTCCCCTTGCGTGACCACAAAGGCACGGTCATTGCCGCACTGAGCGTGAGCATGCCCATGCAGCAAGAAACCTCCGAGCAAGCCGTCAAGCGCGTGCTGCCCCTGCTGCGCGAAACCGCGCAAGGGCTGATGCCGCTGCTGTGACGTCGCCTGCATCTCAAGTGTCTCCCAATAGTTTTTTGCTCGCCTCCAGTGCCAGCTTGGCCCAAGCTTTGTCGCCGATGGGCTGCGAGCGTTCGAGGTTGACGATTTCCACGCTCACCGGCAAGTCTTGCGGCAAGGTGGTAAACAAACCTTTCAGGTCAATATTGCCTTCGCCGGGTAGCAAGCGTTCTTGGCGTGCGGTGTGAATGAGTTCGTCGGTCGTGAAGTTCAAGCCTGCGGTGGCATCGCACATCTGCGCGTAGTGCAACAGTTCGCGTGGGATGGCCGCTATGTCTTGCAGCGTGGTGGCGGAACGCCCAAAGTGCAAAGCATCCACCAAGATGCCCGAATTGCTGGGGCGACCAGCTAATTCAATGATGCGCATAGCTTGCTTGGCGTCTTTCACTGCCGTCCACGGCATGAATTCCAAATCGCCAGTCAACCCATAGGGACGCATGGCCTCGCACAAACGTGCGTAGTTGTCGGCCAAGCGTTGTTCGTTCGTGTCGTCAGCGGCCACCAGCACGGCCTTGGCGCCCAAGGTTTGGCCAATGTCCATCAACGCAGTTTGATCGCACACGTTGAAGTGTTCGCCGATGCGGATGATTTCTAAGTCGTACACACCCACACCGGTGTCACGCATCACCGCTTGGGTTTCGCGCAGCACAGCAGCATTGCCAATCAAGGTTTGAAAGGGTGCACCGGGTCCGTTAGGTTGCACGCGCAAGCCCACATAGGCATAGCCCAACTCTGCCGCAATGCCAATGGCTTGCGGGACAGTGGATGCATTGGCCGTGAGGTACGCGAGCGAATAGGTACGCATGGTGTGCTGCCTTGACGATTTATTTCAGTGGAGAAACCGCCGTGGGCAACGCGATGGTGGAGACCATGTTGGTGGTCAAGTTGGCAGGGCCGCCTTTGGGCGGCCAAATGCCTTGAGCCACCGCATCGGCGCGGGCTTTGCTGCGTGCATCAATCGTGGGGTAAGCCCAGATGTTGGTGAAACGCAGGGGGCCATCCAAAGCGACCATGGCCACCACGCAAGGTGAAATTTTTTCGCGTGCAGGAATGGCTTGCTCCCACAAATCAATCGTGGGTTGCACGCCACCGGGTTTGATGCCATAGGTTCGGATTTCATACACGGGGCCATTGATGCCACTCTCTGCGCTGGGGCGCACGGGCTTCATCCAAGGAAAGCCTTGGTAGCTGTGTTGCTCCAAACTTTGGAAGATGTCGCCGCAACCAAAGGGACTGGCGTTTTGTTGTGTGCGGTTGCGTTCGGCTTGCAACGTGGCGAGGTCATCAAAACCGCGCAACACAATCATTTGGTTGAGCACGCCAATGTCAGTGAACCAGCAGCCCAGCAATTCGCCTTGGCCTTGGGCGCAAAACGTTTGCACGTTGGTGGCGGCTTGCGCAGCAGTGCCAAAAGGCAGCGTCATGGTGGCGAGTTCGTAATACATGGGGGAAGTCCTTTTCAAAAATGGATGTTCAGAAGATGCAAAGTCGGGTGACAAACGTGCTGCGTGATGCGCCGCCAAATAGCCAAAGGTCATGGCGGGGCCGAGGGTGATGCCGCCACTCGGGTAGTTGCCGCCCATCACGCTAGAAAGATCGTTGCCGCCCGCATATAAACCGTCGATGGGTTGGCCTTGTGCATTGAGCACTTGTGCGTGCGCATTGCAACGCAGACCCGCAAACGTGCCCAAGCTACCCGCGACGATGCGCACTGCGTAAAACGGACCATCTTGAATGGGGGCCATATTGGGGTTGCGGCCTTCGTGTGCAGCGTCGCCTTGCACACGGTTGTAGGCGGTTTGGCCTTTGGCAAATTCACCGTCGTAGCCAATGTCGGCTTGGGTGTTGTAACGCGCCACGGTGTTTTGCAAGGCCACGGGGTCGATGCCGCAAACTTGCGCCAACTCGGCCAAGGTGTTGCCACGCTTCAAGTAACCGTTGGCCAACATGCTGTGCATGGGCACGGGTGCAGGCTTGACCGCACCCAAGCCCCATCGACGGATGAAGCGGTGGTCCACCACCAGCCACGCTTGCACGGGCTCGCCTTCCGGCAGGGCGTTGATCAAACCTTGCATGAAGTCGTGGTACGAGTCGGCTTCGTTCACAAAGCGTTTGCCAAAGCGTGTGACCGCAATCAAGCCGGGCTTGCCGCGTTCGATCAAATGGGGGAAGTGCGTCACCCCTCCATCCGATCGTGGCACCAAGGACACAGGCGCCATGGCGGCGGCGTGCTTCAAATCGGTTGCCACCACAGCACCCACCGATTCGCCTAAGCGCAAACCATCGCCGGTGTTGCCGCCTGAAGCGGCAGAAAAATGTTGCTCGCCGGTGGGGTCGTGCGGCAAAAGTTGACGTTTACGCTCTGGGTCGTGCGGGAAGCCGCCAGTGGCCAACACGACACCGCGCTTGGCGCGAAGGGTTTGCTCTACGCCGTGGTGCATCACCACCGCGCCACACACTTTTTGCGAACCATCGTCGCCTTCGGTGAGCAAACGCACCGCAGGGCTGTTCACGCGAATGTCTACGCCTGCATCGAATGCAGACTTTGCCAGTCCTGCGATCAAGGCATTGCCGTTGACCAACTGCATGCCGCGCCCATGCAAAAGCAAATCGAACAAATGACGCGTGACACGCTTGGCCACATGGAAGAACGAGCCCCATGAACGCAAGGCATTGAAGAAGTGGCGAATGTCTGCACCCGAGGCAATGCCCATGCCCAAGAAAGTCATCTCATACAGGGGACGCTTGAGTTGCTTGACATGCTTGCCTAGCAAGCGGCCATTGAAAGGTGCCGCGCACACCGAGCGACCACCCAAGGCTGCGTCTTCGGTCTTGCCGTGGAAATCAGGAATCAAGTTGCCATCGATGAATTGCAGTGCGGTGTGCTCTTGAAAGAAACGCACCATGCGCGGACCATGAGTCAGGAAAGCACGCGCACGCGTTTCGTCAAACTGCTCACCGAGTTCGTGGCGCAAATACGAGAGTGGCTTTTCAATCGGCTCGGTGATGCCCGCTTGAATGGCGAGTGGGTTGCACGGAATCCACATCCAGCCGCCCGACCACGCGGTGGTGCCCCCATAGTGCGGGTCTTTCTCGACCACGATGACTTTGAGACCTAAATGCGCTGCGGTCACTGCGGTGGACAACGCGCCCGCACCGGAGCCCACCACGAGCAAATCGCAATCCCAAGCTTTGTGGGTGGTGTCGAGTGATTGAGGCGTCATGATGAACGTGTCCGTGTCAGTTCATGCAGCGCCCATCAAGCGGCGTAAATGGGTTGCAAACGCACATGACTGGTACCACGCGTCAACATAGGCGACGCGCCACTGGCCGCAGCCAACTGCGCCGCACACGACAACAAATCAGGCGCCAAAGCCAACATGCGCTCACGCGTCAAACGCGCCGATGGACCCGCCACACTGATGGTGCCCATGGGCAACTGCCCCGCCAAGCCCACAGGGGCGGCGATGGCATTGAGGCCCGCAGTGTAGGTTTCTTCGGTCAGGCTAAAGCCTTGTTTGCGGGTGTCATGCAAAACCTTGAGAAAGGCTTTCAAACTCTTGGGTGCATTGGGGCCGAAGTCTTGTGGCAAGCCCAAACCTTGTTGCGACACGAGCGCCAAAGCATCGTCATCCTTCATGGTGGACAACCAAGCCAAGCCCGACGATGAACAACTCAGTCGCGCAATGCTGCCCATGTCTGGGTCGTAGCGCAGTCCTTGGCGTGCACCTTGTGCGCGGGCCACCCATGTCAGGCGGTCGCCATCAACCACGGACAAACGCACAAGCTCGCCGGTTTGCTCGGCCAAGCGATCCAGCAGTGGCTGAGCCACGTCAATGACACCGGTTTTGCTGAGGTAGCTCAAACCCAAAGACACGAGCTTGGTGGTCAACACATACTCGCCCATGTCACGGGTTTGGCGCACGTATCCAAAACGAATGAGGTCCGCCAGCAAACGGTGCGCAGCGCTTTTGGGCATGTTCAGCTTGTCAGCCAACACAGCCAGCTCTACGCCCTGCCCTTGCTCGGACAGCAGCTCCAAGATACCCAAAGTTCGTTCAAGTACGCCGCTCATGGTGGTGTGTGTTGGTGAAGATGAACGTCACTTTAGCACAAAAATTGAAATTTGTTCAAAAGTTGAACGTCGTTCCATTTTTGGATAAACTGCACCACATTCATCCACTCAACGCTTCATCTCCATGCTTGAAAACTACAGCGGCGCCACACGTGTTCATGTCATTGTTGGCGACCCGATTGCCCAAGTGAAATCGCCCTACGGCGTGACCCAAGCGTTTGAATCGCAGGGCCGTGACGCCATCTGCGTTCCCGCGCATGTCGCCCCCGCTGACTTGACCGACTGGTGGGCTGGCACCAAACGCGCACAAAACATCGACGGCCTCATCGTCACCGTGCCGCACAAATTTGCCTGCACCGCGTTTTGCGACGAGCTGTCTGAGCGTGCGGCCTTCTTGGGCACGGTCAACACCGTGCGCCGTGACAAGCAAGGCCGCTGGCACGGCGACATGTTTGACGGCCTGGGCTATGTGCGCGCGATGGAGAACAACGGCTGCGTGTTGAAAAACAAACGCGCCTTGCTGGTGGGCGCAGGTGGCGCTGGCTCAGCCATCGCGCACAGCTTGGTGCTGGCAGGCGTGAGCGAATTGGCCATTCACGACCCCGACAACCAACGCCGTCAATCACTGATCGACCGCCTCAACAGCTTGAAGCTGGGCAAAGTCACGCAAGGTAGCTCAGACCCCACGGGCTTTGATGTGGCCGTGAACGCCACGCCCATCGGTATGAAAGAAAGCGATCCCACACCGATTGACGTCACCAAAATCAACGGCGACATGTTCATCGGCTGCGTCATCACCGCGCCCGCCATCACCCCCTTGATTGCCGACGCTCGCGCCAAAGGCTGCAAGACCGTCACAGGTGCCGACATGTTTGCGCAAGTGCGTGAGTTGATGGTGAACTTCCTTCTGGAGATTTGAGCCATGAGCCACACCTTGCAAGCGCTGACCCAGCGCATCAACACCGATCTGTCCCAATTCAAAGACCAACACACGGTCGACCTCGTGGTCATTGGCTCTGGCGGCGCGGGCTTTTCTGCCGCACTCAATGCCGCCATTGACGGTGCACGCGTGTTGCTGGTGGAACGCATGGCCCATGTGGGTGGCACCACCGCCCTGTCAGCGGCGACCACTTGGGTGCCTGGCACCAAGCGCGGTTTGGAAGTGAACCCCGACGACACACCCGAGCGCGTGGCCACGTTTTTGAACCTCGCCGTGGGCGAGCGCTCAGACGCCAAACTGCGCCAATCGTTCATCGACAACGGCCCACACGCGATTGCCAAACTCGAAGCCAACAGCGCCCTGCAATTCCAAGTGCGCATGTTGCACCCCGACTATTTGTCGGAGCTCGAAGGCTCGGTGTTGCGTGGTCGCGCGATTGAGCCTCAACCCTTCGATGGCAAACTGCTCGGCCCGAACCTCCCGCTCGTACGCAACCCCATCCCCGAGTTCACCGTGCTCGGCGGCATGATGGTGGACCGTGATGACATCTTCCACTTGCTCCGTTTGACCGAAACATGGAAGTCGTTCAGCTACAGCGCACGCATCATCGTGCGTCATTTCCTCGATCAATTACTGCACCCACGCAGCACGCGCTTGGTCATGGGCAACGCCATGATTGCGCGCATGCTCTACAGCTACATCCAACGCCAAGGCTTGTTGGTGACCAACACCGAAGCTACACAATTGCTGCAAGATGGCAACACCATTCAAGGTGTCGTGTTGCAACAAACCTTTGCAGATGGCACCTTGGTCAAACGCACCGTACGCAGCAAAGGCGGCGTGGTCATGGCCAGCGGTGGTTTTAACCGCCACGCCACACGCCGCGCACAAATGTTGCCCGGCGCCCAAGAAGCCTGGTGCCCCGCAGGCCCCGGCCACTCCGGCAAAGCGCAAGACTTGGCTTTGCAAGCAGGAGGTCAACTCGGCACCTGTGGTTTGAGCCACGCGTTTTGGGCACCTGTGTCTACACGCCAACGCACCGATGGCAGCACCGCCGTGTTTCCTCACTTCGTGATGGACCGCGGCAAGCCCGGCATGATCACCGTGGACAGCCAAGGCCAACGCTACTTGAACGAATCCACCTCGTACCACTTGTTTGGCATTGCCATGCAAGCCCACCACGCCACCACGCCCAGCGTGCCCTCGTGGTTGGTGTGTGATGCAGGCGCATTAAAGCGCTACGGCATTGGCATGATTCGGCCCGGTGGCAAGGGCCTTGCACCTTTCTTGGCCGATGGCTATTTGAAGCAAGGCCACACCTTGGCCGACTTAGCCAAGCAACTCAACATGCCCGCAGACAAGCTGCAAGCCACCGTTGAGCGTTTCAATGCATTTGCAGACAAAGGCGTGGACGAAGACTTCCAACGCGGCACCACCGACTACCAACGCGCCAACGGCGACGCCACATGGCACGGTCCTAACCCCTGCTTAGGCGCGTTGCGCGAAGGCCCGTTCTACGCGATTGCGCTCTACCCCGGCGACATTGGCGCGGCCACAGGCTTGGTCACCGATGGCGATGCGCGTGTGCTCAATGCACAAGGTGTGGCGATTGATGGTTTGTATGCGGCGGGTAACGACATGCACTCCATCATGGGTGGTATTTATCCAGCGCCCGGCATCACCATTGGTCCTGGGGTGACGTTTGGTTACTTGGCTGCGAAACATGCCGTGGCTCGCGCACGCATGATTTAAGCGGCCGCCAACGCCATCACACCCGTGGCCGTGTTGGAAATTGGGATGTGATAGTTGCTGTGTACGGTCTTGGCTTTGGTCGCCCCCAAGGCACCGCGCATGGCCAGCCAGTTGAGCAGCTCGATACCCTGCGTGCCCGTTTTCTCCACCAACTCGTGGATGCTGTATTGCGTGGCCCACTCGGGGTTGTCGTTCAAGCTTTGCATGAACTCGAGGTCAAACTTCTTGTTGATGAAGCCTGCGCGTTCGCCATCAAGCTGGTGGCTCAAGCCACCCGTGCCGATGACCACCACGTTCTCGTTGCTGTCCCAGCTGCGAATCGCTTCGCCAATGGTTTTGCCAAACTCGTAGCAGCGCTTGGCACTGGGCAGGGGGAACTGCACGGTGTTCAAGTTCACAGGCACGATGCGCACGGGGCAAATCTCTTGCGGCCAAAACAGTTTGAGTGGAATCGTGCAAGCATGGTCCACCAACATTTCTTGGCAAGTGACGATGTCGAATTCTTTCTCGATCAAGTGGTTGATGAGGTGCCATGACAAATCCACACAACCTTGAATGGGCGGCAAGGTAGGAATGCCCCAGCCTTCATCGGCGTTGCGGTATTCGGTGGCGGCACCCACGGCGAAGGTGGGCATTTTGTCGAGGAAGAAGTTCAAACCATGGTCGTTGTAAAACACCACCGCCGTGGTGGGCTTGACTTGGCCAAGCCATTCACGGATGGGCGGAAAACCATCAAAGAATGGTTTCCAGTACGGGTCTTGCTGCAAGCCTTTGGCAATTGCGCCGCCAATGGCTGGGATGTGAGATGCGGCCAAGCCGCCAACAATGTTTGCCATGAAGGTGTCTCCTGAAATTTATTGGTGGGCAGCAGCCAAGAGCTTGGCTTTGAATTCATCTTTGGTCATGCCTGTTTGGGCAGCACCGAGGTCTTGCACGTCCAAGCCCAAGATGCCCGCGAACTTGGCGAGGTAATACACATTGCCGCCCGCAGCAATCAGGCCCAGCACGTTGCGCGTGCGAATCGCCGTGGCCTGCTCGTCGTTGAGGCCATAGGCTTTCATGTACGCCTCTTCATCGCCTTTGAACGCATTGCGGTTGTCGGCTGAGTTGAAGGAGTAGCACATCTTGTTGAGGGCGTAGCCTTTTTTGGCTTGCTCGCCATCAAACAAGGTGGTGCCAAAAATAGGTTCAGGCTTGTTAGTCATGGGCGCCTCTTGGCTAGAAGTATTGGAATGAGACAGAGTGTGTCGTTTTCAACCCATAAAATAAACAAGGCAATACTCATATATTCCATGAAAAAATTTAATCATTTGGATTTGGACGGTCACCTACTGCATTCACTGAGCACCGTCATCGAGCAAGGCTCAGTCACGGCTGCGGCCAACGTCTTAGGGCTAACCCAATCGGCCGTGAGCCACCAGCTTGACCGCTTGCGTGCCATCGTGGGCGATGCTTTGTTTGTCAAATCAGGGCGCGGCATTGTGCCCACGGCACGGGCCGAAGCATTGGCTTTGCAAGCGCAAGGGCTGCTCACTCAGCTGCAAGGGTTTGTCCACAGCGGGGCGTTTGAACCAGCACGACTCACGCAATGCTTCACCATCGCCGCCAATGATTTGCAACGCGACTTGTTGTTGCCGCGCTTGCTCAGCCGCTTGCAAGCACAAGCCCCGGGCGTGACACTGCGCGTGGTGCCCTCGGATGTACCCAGCGCGGATATGCTGCGTGCACAAGATTGCCAGTTGGTCATCAGCCCCCGCCCGCCCGACGCCACCGACATCAAACACAAACGCTTGTTTGCCGACAGCTACCGCGTGTTTTACGACCCACAGGTGCGCAAGGCGCCGCGCTCTGTCAAAGCCTACGAAGCGGCAGAACACATCACGGTGGTGCACCAACCGCGCCGCAGTTTGGACATTGACGACTTGTTACTCAAGCGTGGCGTGAACCGTCGGTTTGCAGCCACCCTCAGCAGCTTTGCAGGCGTAGCGGCATTTGTAGCAGGCACCGACCGCTTAGCCACACTACCGGGTTTGCTGCGTCAAAGTTTGCTGCGCGGCTTGGCCGATGCGCCACTCCCGTTTGAAACGCCCGAGATGCCCATGTATGCCATTTGGCATGTGCGACACCAACAAGACCCGGTGCACATTTGGCTACGTGAGCAGCTCATGCAGATCAATCAGCACTGAGGAATATCAACCAATACGCCTGTTTTGGCAGCCAACGAAATGGCCTCGGTCACACGCAAGTTATTCAAACCATCACGCGCCGTCACCAAGGGTTGCGCATGGCCTTGCACCACATCGCACAAGTGATCAATTTGTCGCACCAAGGGGTCATCACGCAACAACGCCACCGAGCTGACTTCAAACGGCTTCATCCACGAACGGTCTTCATCGCGAGCATAGGTTTTCAGTCGCATGGTGGGCACCGACAAACTGCCGCGCGTGCCTGAAACGACATAGCAGTCTTCGTCGTCATAGCTGGCGTAGGCCTTGTTTTCTTGGCTGGTTTGCTCCCAGCTGCGTGCGCAAGCCGCGGTGTCGGACAACATGAACGTGCCCAGCACGCCACTGGCAAAACGCAGGTTGATGGCCACCGTGTCTTCCACCGCAAAGCCGCGTGTGGCGTTGGACGCAAACGCTTGCACAGCCACAATGTCGCCGCACAACATGCGCAGGTTGTGCACTTCATGAATCAAATTAATGAGTATGGGGCCACCACCCACTTCACGTCGCCAAGGGCCGTCGTTGAAATAGCTGTCGGGTTTGAAAAACAAAGCGCTGCCCATCACGGACACCAACGCGCCTAATTTGCCAGAGCTGACTACCTGCTTGGCTTGCGCCATGATGGCACTGTGCGCGCGGTGATGGCCAATCAACACCTTGGAATGTGTAGCCTCTACTTGGTCGACAAGAGCTTGCGCTTCTTGCACCGTGGTGGCGATGGGTTTTTCTAGCAGCACAGGCACGCCCGCTGCGATGCACTGCAAGGCCTGCGGCACATGCAAGGCGTTGGGCGTGGCCAAGATGATGGCATCGGGTTTGTGCTGTGCCAACAAGGCATCGAGCGTGGCAAACAATGGAACGCTATGAATTTTTGCCACAGCACCAGCGTTGGGTGATGGATCCACAATGCCGCTGAGCAGGCAACGCGGGTTGTGCGCGATGGCTTGAATGTGCGCCAAGCCAATCGCGCCCGCACCCGCCACAGCAATTTGCAAAGGTGAAGGTGAAGGTGTGGTCATTGTGAAAGCACTTTCTTTTAACTGATTTTCTTGCGTAATTCATAAACCGTGAGTACGCCACCGGCTGTACCGCACAAAGCGATCAAACCAATGCCCAGCAGCGAGAAGTGGTCAGGGACATGGTCAAACACCAGCCAACCACCCAACATGGCAAAGCCAATTTGCGCGTACATATAGGGCATCAAGGTCCCCGCAGGCGAACGCTCAAACGCCATGATGAGCAAAAAGTGTCCTGTGACACCCGACACACCCATGAGCACCAACTCCAGCAGCACGCGCGTTTCCGTCACGGGTACCCAAAACCAAAACAGTGGCACCGATGTCAACACCGTGCCCACCCAAGTGGTGTAGAACTGCGTGGTGAAGGCATCTTCGGTGCGGGCCATTTTGCTGGTGAGCAGCTGAAAGGCGGCATTGACCAGAACCAAGGCCAAAGGAATCAACAAGGTCCAACCAAACACAGCCGTGCCAGGCCGCACGATGATGAGTGTGCCCACAAAGCCACCGCACACCAGCCACACACGCTGCGGCGACACATGCTCACCCAACGTACGAGCAGCCAACAAGGTAACGAGCAACGGCACCGTCATGACGATGGCCGTGAACTCTGCCACTGGCAAAAGCTTCAGACTTAAAAACGCCAAGCCCGTGACCAAGGTCAACAAAACGCCACGTGTGAGTTGCTGCCGTGGATTTTGCGTTTGAAAAACAGCCAACCCTTTGAGCGGCAACACCACAGCTGTGGTGAGTAAGGCTTGAAAAAAATAACGGGCCCAAATGGCCATCACCACAGGTACCACCATGGTGACGCGTTTGGTGGTGGTATCCAAGATAGCAAAGCACGCCGATGCCATCAGCAATAAGCCGATGCCAAACAAGGCGTGCTTTGATCGACTCACCCAGGCTTAAGCGTTGAGCTGCAACTCCAACTCGTGCAACACCTTGTAGCAAGGCAACACCTGCGCCACGCTGCTGTTGGGCTCACGGCCTTCTTTGATCGCAGCAAAGAATTCACGGTCTTGCAACTCAATGCCGTTCATCGACACCGCCACTTTGGACACATCGATTTGCTCTTCTTTGCCTGTATACAAGTCGTCGTAGCGGGCCAAGTAAGTGCCGGTGTCACCGATGTAACGGAAGTAAGTACCCAAGGGGCCGTCGTTGTTGAAGCTGAGCGACAAGGTGCAAATTGCACCGTTGGCGGCTTGCAACTGAATGCTCATGTCCATCGCAATGCCCAAGTCTTTGTGGATGGGGCCTTGCACGGCGTTGGCCTTGACGATGGGGCTACCTGCTTGGTAAGCAAACAAGTCCACGGTGTGTGCAGCGTGGTGCCACAGCAAGTGGTCGGTCCAGCTGCGGGGCTGGCCCAAGGCGTTCATGTTGGTGCGACGGAAGAAGTAGGTTTGCACATCCATTTGTTGGATGTTGAATTCGCCTGCTTTGATTTTGTTGTGCACCCATTGGTGGCTGGGGTTGAAGCGGCGGGTGTGCCCGCACATCGCCACCAAGCCTTTTTCTTTGGCCACGCGCACCACTTCTTCCGCGTCTTTCCAGCTGTCGGCCAAGGGGATTTCCACTTGCACGTGTTTACCAGCTTTCAAACAAGCCAAGCTTTGCGCGGCGTGCATTTGGGTGGGTGTGCACAAGATGACAGCATCGACTTCTGGCAATGCCAAGCTGTCAGCCAGGTCGGTGGTGATGTGCTTGATGCCGTATTTGTCTGCGACTTCTTTGGTTTTTTCCAAATCACGACTGATCAATGAGACGACTTCCACGCCGTCGATGTTTTTGATGCCGTCCAAGTGTTTGATGCCGAAAGCACCTGCGCCAGCCAAGGCGACTTTGATGGTTTTGCTCATGATGGTCCTCTTATGCGTTCTCAAGAATAGCGTGGCCCACTGCGGTGTTCGAAGCAGGCACATGGTAGAAGCGGTGCGTCAGTTTAGGCGCTGGGCCTGTGACCTTGCCGTTGTTCACATCGGCCATCGCGCCGCGTGCGATGAGCCACATGACCAACTCAATGCCTTCGCTACCCGCTTCACGCACGTAGTCGATATGGGGCACATTGGCACACGCCACGGGATCGTTGATCATCAAGTCGAGCCAGTTGTTGTCCCACTCGCGGTTGATCAAGCCCGCACGCGCACCTTGCAACTGGTGGCTCATGCCGCCTGTGCCCCAGATGTGAATGTTCAGGTCTTCGTCGTAGCTCTCCACCGCTTTGCGAATGGCTTGGCCAAGGTTGAAACAACGCTGACCGCTGGGCACTGGGTATTGCACCACGTTCACCGCAAATGGAATGACGGGGCAAGGCCATGCGTCTTTGACGGGGTCTTTCTCGCCGCACATCAACGACAGGGGCACGGTCAAGCCGTGGTCCACATCCATCTTGTTGACGATGGTGAGGTCGAAGTCTTGTTGAATGACCGCCTGCGCAATGTGGCTGGCTAACTCGGGGTGACCTTTGACCACAGGCACGGGGCGTGCACCGTAGCCTTCGTCCGCAGGCTTGTACTCAGCCGCTGTGCCGATGGCGAAAGTGGGAATCATGTCCAAGCTGAACGCCGTGGCATGGTCGTTGTAGACCAAGAAGATCACGTCGGGCTTGTTGTCCTTCATCCATTGCTTGGAGAAGTCGTAGCCTGCGAACAGCGGCTTCCAGTAGTCTTCGTGGGTTTTGCCCAAGTCCATGGCCGCGCCGATGGCGGGCACGTGCGAGGTGTAAACAGATGCGGTAATGCGTGCCATGTGCTTAGCCTTTCTTGCCTGCGGCGCCTTGGGGTTGGTTTTTTTCTTGAGCGTCGCCGTCTTCACCGATGTAGCGGTTGCCCTCGGCTGAGCGGCCACCTTTCAACATCATGTTGCGGTATTCCTCTTCGGTCATGCCGGTCATAGAGCCTGCCATTTGTTGGAAGCTCAAACCATCGGTCGCGCCGATTTTGGCGAGGAAGTAAATATTGCCGCCGGTGCGCATACACCAGTTCAAATCGCGCGCCAACACAGCTTGCTTTTGCTCTTCGGTCATCGCCCACTCGTCGAGGTAGGCCCGCTCGTTGGCCTTGAAACGGCTGCGGTTTTCAGCCTTCATCAGCGACATGCAAAACTGGTTGAGCCAGTAGCCTTTGCGCGATTGCTCGGCATCAAAAATGATCGTGCCGGGCACGTCTTTGTAGGGTTTGTCGAGTGCCATCTTAAAAAGTCTCCTCTGGCCAATACAGACGCATGGGGTTGTCCACCAAGAGTTTTTGTTGCAACTCTGGCGTGGTGGCGATGTGTGGAATGAAATCGACCAACAAGCCGTCATCGGGCATGTGGTCTTTGAGGTTAGGGTGCGGCCAATCGGTGCCCCAAATCACGCGGTCTGGGAACTCATCCACGATGCGCTTGGCAAAGGGAATCACATCTTGGTACGCGTTTTGTTCACCGTTCAAAGCCTTAGGACCTGACACCGACAAACGCTCGGGGCAAGTCACCTTACTCCACACGTTTTTGTGTTCGCGCATGAACTTCACAAACAACTCAAACTCGGGGCCATCCACAGGTTTGGTCACATCGGGGCGGCCCATGTGATCGACCACCACATTGGTGGGCAAAGCAGTGAAGAAGTCCCACAACTCAGGCAAGTCCACAGCTTCAAAATAAATCACCACGTGCCAGCCGTACATCTGCACGCGTTTGGCAATTTCAAGCAATTCGTCTTTGGGTGTGAAGTCGACCAAGCGCTTGACGAAGTTAAAACGCACACCGCGCACACCTGCGTCGTGCATGGCTTGCAACTCGTCTTCTGTCACATCGCGTTTGACGGTGGCCACACCACGTGCCTTACCACCTGAGCTCACCAAGGCATCCACCATGGCGCGGTTGTCGGCACCGTGGCACGTGGCTTGCACCACCACGTTGCGGGCAAAGCCCAAGTGGTCGCGCAAGGCGTAGAGCTGATGCTTGGATGCATCGCATGGGGTGTACTTGCGCTCAGGTGCGTACGGAAACTCATCGCCCGGGCCAAACACGTGGCAGTGGGCGTCCACCGCCCCAGCGGGGAGTTTGAATTGCGGTTTGGCTGGGCCGGTGTACCAGTCCATCCAGCCTTCGGTTTTGGTGAAACCACCTGCGGTCGGTTTGCTCATGTGTCTCTCTCCGATCAATCGATGTATTTCAAACCTGCAGCGGCCAAAGGCTCGCGCATTTTGTACATATCGAGGCCCAAGACGCCGGAAGCCAACTTCTCGCGCTTCTCGCCTTCAAAGCTTTCGCGTTTTTGTGCGGCAGCCAAAGTTTCGGCAGCGCGTGCCGCGGGCACGCACACCACGCCGTCGTCATCGGCCACGATCACGTCACCAGGCGTGACCAACATGCCTGCACACACCACAGGAATGTTGACAGAGCCGATGGTGGCCTTGATGGTGCCCTTGCTGCTGATGGCTTTGCTCCACACAGGGAAGTTCATTTTTTGCAGCTCTTTCACATCGCGCACACCGGCGTCGATGATGAGGGCGCGCGCGCCACGTGCTTGGAAAGACGTGGCCAATAAATCACCAAAGTAGCCATCGGTGCACTCAGCGGTGATGGCTGCCACCACGATGTCGCCAGGCTGAATCTGCTCTGCAACCACGTGCATCATCCAGTTGTCACCGGGATGTAAAAGCACGGTCACTGCAGTGCCCGACACTTGCGCGCCAGGGAAGATGGGACGCATATAAGGCTTGAGCAAGCCCACACGGCCCATGGCTTCGTGCACAGTGGCCGAACCCAAAGCGGCCAAGCCGTCTGCAGCTGCGCGGTCTGCGCGTTTGATGTTGCGATACACAACGCCGAGTTCGTACATCTGATTTCTCCTAAAAATTAATTAGGTTCTGACCCCGATTGGGTATCAGCGACCTTGAGACTTGAGTTTGGTGTCCAAGCGTGAGAACACGCGACGTGCGTTGCCTTCGTATACCTGATGGCGTTCTTCGGCATTGAGGTTCAACGTCGCTTCGATGTAGCGCTTGGTGTCGTCAAAGTAGTGGCCCGTTTCTGGGTCAATACCGCGCACCGCGCCAATCATTTCAGAAGCGAACATGATGTTCTTGACCGGAATCACTTTAGTCAACAAGTCGATGCCAGGCTGGTGGTACACGCAGGTGTCAAAGTAAATGTTGTTCAACAAGTGTTCGTCGAGCAAAGGCTTTTTCAGCTCTTGCGCCAAACCACGGAAGCGGCCCCAGTGGTAAGGCACCGCACCACCGCCGTGAGGAATGAGGAACTTCAAGGTGGGGAAGTCTTTGAACAAGTCAGACGTCAAGCACTGCATGAAGGCGGTGGTGTCAGCATTGAGGTAATGCGCGCCAGTGGTGTGGAAGCAGCCATTGCAGCTGGTCGACACGTGAATCATGGCGGGGATGTCGTACTCGACCATCTTCTCGTAGATGGGGTACCACGACTTGTCGCTCAAGGGGGGCGATGTCCAGTGGCCGCCCGATGGGTCTGGGTTCAAGTTGATGCCGACGTTGCCGTATTGCTCGACGCACTTGACCAATTCAGGGATGCAAGTCGCTGGGTCCACGCCGGGCGACTGGGGCAACATGGCCGCAGGCACGAAGTTGTTGGGGAACAGCTCGGACACGCGGAAGCACAGCTCGTTGCAAATAGCTGCCCAAGTGGACGACACATTGAAGTCGCCAATGTGGTGTGCCATGAAGCTCGCGCGGGGGCTGAAGATGGTGATGTCAGAGCCGCGCTCTTTCATCTTGGCGAGTTGGTTGGTTTCGATGGTTTCGCGCAACTCGTCATCGCTGATTTTGAGGTCAGACACTTTGGGCATAGACGCTGGGTCTTTGATGCCGGCGATTTGTTTGTTGCGCCACTCTTCCAAAGCCTTAGGCGCTGTGGTGTAGTGACCGTGAACATCGATGATGAGAGACATGAATACCCCTTGCTAAAAATTAAACAATCAAAGCCAGTCCATGCCTTGTTTGCGCTTGACGTCTTCCACGCCAGCCGAAGCCAAGAACTGTAAAAACGCTTGCACCGCCGCAATGCGTGCTGCATCGTTGGCAATGACAGAAGGAATGCCCGACGAGAACGTGGTGATGAACGCCACATCCGCAGGCAGGGTGCCCAGCACGTCAATGCCGGGCAACGCAATCAATTCACTCAGCTGTTGAAAACCCAAAGCAGCCTTGCCACTGGCCACCAAAGCGCCCACGGGCGTGCCTGGCGGTGGCACCACGATACGGGCTTTCACGTCGTCGGCAATGCCCCAGCGCTCGAACAGTTTTTCTAAATACACGCCACTTGGGCCAGTCGAATAACTCAGCGTGGGACTGGCCAACACTGCGGCTTTCACCGCTGCCTCGTTGCTCAAGTCAGGTCGCGCAGCGCCCGCTTGCACGGCCATGGCCACGGGCGAACGCACCCAATCGCAGCGCGAGCCGGTTTGCACATGACCCGAGGCAATCAAACGCTCAATCGCATCCGAGGCCAACAGCACCATGTCAAACGCTTCGCCTGCTTGCACACGCTTGGCGGCATCGACACCACCCACAGATTCAATCTGCACCGACACGCCGCTTTGCGCCGCATACGCCTGCGTCAAATCGGCCAGCAAGGCCTTGGTGGCCATGGACGAAATACCGCGCAGTACAAGAGATGAAGAAGATGTTTGCATGCGAACAATTCTAGAGATTTACCCCAAAACTGGACCTTAAATGACGGACTAGCTGCTATAACGTTTTTAAATAACGGACAATTGGTTATTCAAATTCGAGAATCACATGGAACTCAAGCAAATCGAATCATTCGTGCGCGTCGCCGAGCTGGGCAGCTTCACCAAAGCCGCGCTAGCGCTAGGCATTCCTCAACCGCTGCTCAGTCGGCATGTGCGCCAACTCGAAGTGGAGTTGCATCAAAACTTGCTCATGCGCAATGGCCGCGGCGTGACCGTGACTGAAGCGGGCTTGGTCATGCTCGAACACGGACGAGGCATCTTGCACCAAGTGGCTGTGGCACAGGAAGAACTCGGTTCGGTGCGCGGCGCTTTGGCTGGGCGAGTGTCCATTGGTTTGCCACCTAGCCTGTCTAAGCTGGTCACAGTGCCATTGACCATGGCGTTTCGCAAAACTCTCCCTCATGCACAGTTGTCGTTGACCGAAGGCTTCTCAGTGCTGATGGTGGAAAGCTTGCGTGCAGGTCGCTTAGACATGGCCGTGCTCTACAACCCTGCGCCCTCGCCCGATTTAGAAATGTCCGTGCTCCACGAAGACACCTTGGTGCTAATTGCAGGCAAGAAAAGCAAACCCATCTCAGGCAATGCCCCACTCAAAGCCGTGGTGCCACTGGCCGATTTGGCCAAGCTCCCGCTCATCGCCCCGAGCCGACCTAATGCATTTCGTTTGCTGATTGACACGGAAATGCTGCGGCTCAACTGCAAGCCCAACATCATGCTGGAGATTGATGGCCTAAACGCCATCTTGGAGCTAGTGAAAGAGGGCCTCGGCTACGCCGTGTTGCCCGCCTACACACTCAACAACTTTGCCAAGCCCGAAGACTTCACCACACACCGCTTAGAAAAACCCAAGCTCATGAGCCAACTCATGCTGGTGTGGTCTGCACGCCGACCGATGACATCCACACACAAGGCGGCGATGCAGCTGACGCAAGATGTGGTGCAACTGGCGTTACTCGACAGTTCACCCAGTTAAGCCACAGACAGCTTTATTTGCACACAAAACTCTCTGCTTTTTCTGGATCGCCCGATCCCTTGTAGCGGGCAACTTTGGGCGATGGACACAAAGGCCGTGTGCGTGCGCCATCCCATGTGCTGGGCAAATCAGGGTTTGCGCCGCCAGCATTGCCAGCGCCTCGTGCAGAAGCCACCACACGCTCGGGCACCACGCCTTGCTCTACCCATTTCACCAAAGGCGTAAGCAAATCAAACTGGTCAGTCGCTGGACCGCCCGAGCAGTGTCCCATACCTGGAATTGGGTAGAGCTTTGCCATATCGGTTCCTGTGCGTTTTTGAACCCCTTTAAACCAAGCCTCGGTGTCATGCACAGAGAAAATGGAATCGCTGACACCGTGGTAGACCACAATTTTTCCGCCTTTGTTGCGCAACCCAGTCATATCCGTTGGATGGGGTGGCGTCATAAACGACATGGCTGACTCGGTGTACAACTCGTTGCTGGCATACATGGCCTTCAACAGTGCATCCACATCTGTTTTCAGAGAAAACTCAAGCCCTTGGAAATTGACGGGGCTCTCTGGTGGGACCTTAAAAATAATGCCTGTGGCGCCGCTGTCGAGATTGGTCGAAGCAAAAAACTCCCAGAACGCCACCCCTGAACCCACAGGGCTTCCGCCGGATGGAACGCCTGAGCGTCCGCCACCGAAACCACCATCAAAGGGGAAAGACGCGTAAATCCGTTCACCTTTGCGCGTTTTGGGGCCCGCAAAAATTTGTGCCAACACATCTTTTTGCGCGCCCGTCAGGCACATGCCATCACGCTCGCCCTGACAGGTGGGCACATCTTTTTTCAGTGAAAACACTTTTTGGCAGGCCGCCACATCTTGCACCATCCCATCTTGAAGGCCATCCAGCGCATCGCAACGAGCCACCACTTTGTCAGCCACCAACTGACGCTCTTTGTCTGTCAATGCAGTCGCCAAGTCGATGTGGTTGTTCACCTCACGCGTCGCCACTGACTGATACAAACGTGCCCCGGCCAAGTTGGCAGTTGCTGCAAGAGGCAAGTTGTAGCCAGGCGCGCCTGCTAGCACACCGTCGTAGTCCTCAAAATAACGCGTGGCAGCCACCATCGCATGTCGCCCACCGTTAGAGCAACCCGCAAAATAAGACCGATCCGGCTTTTTACCGTAAGCCGCCTCAATCAAAGCTTTGGCCATAGGCGTTAGTTTGCCAACAGCCTGATACCCGTAATCCAAACGCGCCTGCGGATCCACACCAAATGCGGGGTTCGCACCTGCATGCCCTGCATCAGAACTTAAAACCGCAAAACCTTGATGCAACGCACTCGTCAATGGCCCACCACCGAATGCGCCCACAGCAGGATGGACAACGCCATCAATCCCGCCATTGCCTTGATGCAAAAAACGACCATTCCAGTTTTTGGGCAACCGCATCTCAAAACCAATGGCATAGGGCTTGCCATCGATCGGACTGGTTCTTTCGTACATCTTTCCTGTCACTCGGCAATGCTCTGCCACCGCTTGGCCACCCTGTTGCAATGCACCGTCTTTGATCGTTTCAGACAACGTCAACTGCGTGTGTGGCAAAGACGTAACCCTTGAAATTAAGGAGCCGCAATCCTCGGACAACACACCTCCTATCGCCGGTGACAGTTGAGGTACAGGTGCAGCAGCATGCGCAGCACCTGACAGTGCGCCCATTAAGAACACTTGCACATAAAAGCGTGAAAGAGATTGAGCAGTTGGCATTGAATCATCCATCGTTCGTTACTTTGAATAACGATTATTCAAGCTCTATGGTGATGCGCAATTAGGGTTAGCAATACCTAAGCCCAATCAATCCACAATAACTTTTGATACATCCTCTGCTCCGCCATGATATCGATGCAGAAATCCGCAATGGAGAAACTGCAAGATTTGCTGCAACTGTCATTGGCTCACTCGCTGGGAGTGGAATAATCTTCAACTACCAAACGAGCAACACATGGCTCAGATTATTCACCCCTCACCAACTCTTCAAATTCGTGAAGTCACCTGAACACCTTTTCCAACAAGCTCTCGCACTTCATCGTGAAGGCAGATTGGTAGAAGCGAGCGCTTTATACGAAAAAGCGCTAAAAATGCGTCCATCATTTTTCGATGCCATGCACATGTTAGGCGTGGCTTGCTATCAAGGTGGGCAATCAATTCGGGGCGTAGAGCTCATAGCCCAAGCGATCAAATTACGCCCACACATCGCTCAAGCTCATAACAACCTTGGCAATGCCCTCGTCACTTGCGGACGCATACCTGAAGCTATTTCTGCTTACGAACAAGCTGTAAACCTCAAGCCTGATTACGCTGAAGCGTTTTACAACGCAGGGTGCGCATTCGCCAAACTAGGCGAACTCTCACTCGCAACTTCATGTTATTCGAAAGCCATTGAAATCGAACCACACTACTGGCAAGCCTATGCCAATAGAGGTCTTGCGTTCGACCGCATGCACATTCACGACTTGGCAGCGGATGACTACAAAGCAGCTTTAAAACTAGACCCTAGAAATGCAGATCTAAATAGCAAACTTGGCAATCATTACCTTGGGCAGCATATGCCGCTTGAAGCGCTGCAAGCATTCAGCCAAGTCCTAGCCAATGAGCCAGATATGCCTTACATACGCGGCAACGTTCTTCAGACCAAAGCCCAGTTGTGCGATTGGGAAGGTTGGAAGGACTTGATTAATTCAACCCATGACTTAATCAAATCAGGTTGTGGGCATGTCATTCATCCCATGCATGTCATCAACTACCTAGACGATCCAGTCACACAACGTCAAGTTGCGGAAGACTGGATCAAAGCCACTCTTCCGACAGCTTCAGAAACGCCTGCATTTATAGCTCCTGAAAACCGTATTCGAATTGGTCTTTTTTCCGCTGACTTTCGCACTCATCCTGTCTCTCAACTTTTACTTGACTTCTTTGAAAATCACGACCGTGAAAGGTTTGAGCTCGTCGCTTTTTCTTACCGAAATGTGGATGACGAACTTCAGCATCACCTCAAATCCGTTTTTTCGCGCTTCATTGATATTGAATCAATGGGGCATTTGTCCGTCGCTAATTTAGCGCGCGAAATAGGTCTCAACATGGCCATTGACCTAGGTGGTCACACTCAAAATGCGCGCACTGAGATTTTTTCGCTGCGCATTGCTCCTCTACAAGTAAGTTTCTTGGGCTATCCGGCAACAACAGGTGCTACTTTCATCGACTACATCATCGCTGATCACCAGGTCATTCCACACGAGGACGAAATTCACTACACAGAGCGCGTTGTGCGATTGCCCCACTGCTTCATGCCACGCGATTCCCGTGTAAAGCCATCTGGCGTCAATTTCACTCGAGCTCAATTTGGATTACCCGAGATTGGCATGGTTTATTGTTGCTTCAACAATCACGTCAAATTCACACCCGACATGTTTGACTTGTGGATGAAAACACTGGCCCAAGTCGACGGAAGCGTACTGTGGCTCGCAACACCATCTGCACAGGTGTCAGACCGACTTAAATTTGAAGCAACCCGCGCAGGAATTGACCCCAATAGAATTATTTTTGCAACACGCATGGATAGTTTTGAGGACCATTTGCAGCGACTTTCGCTTGCCGACTTATTTCTTGACACCTGGCCCTACAACGCACACACAACGGCAAGCGACGCGCTCTTTGCAGGTTTGCCTGTGCTTACTTATGCGGGGAGAACATTTGCATCTCGCGTAGCAGCAAGCATGCTCACAACCCTCGATGTGCCTGATCTCATTACCTACTCCCAAGAAGCTTATTTAGAAACAGCCATTCGGCTTGGTAACGACTCAAGGTCTCTGCAAAATTTACGTCATCAAGTCAAGGTAAAGCGAGTGACTTCGCCACTTTTTAACAGTGCAGAATACAACCGTCATTTGAGCGACCTACTTAGCAATCTAGCCTTAGGTCACATGGCACATTAAAAATCTGAACTACTCCCCCACGAACTCCACGCGCTCGCCCGTCAGTATCCAGTGAGCCATGGCTTCTAAAACCACCAGCTCGCGTCCTTGGTAGGAATGCAAATGCCCACCACCACAGGGGTCCCCCTCTGCTACACCACCCCTGACGGTTGTTAGCCTAGAACCAGCCAAAGACTGAATGGGGGCATATGCCGTGGTGTGACACCCATCGTTTTGGTGATGGAAAAACACCCAAGGTGCAGACGCTTTGGTGATGTCAATCTGTGCAATCGAGCTGCCGTAATCCGCAAAACGCGGCCCTGCAAACAAACTCATCGAGGCGGAGTGGATGCTGCCTTGAATTTGGTCACCCAAACGAATGGCCAACCATCTGGACGACACACTGCCATAGCTATGCCCAAAGATATAGATTTTTTCGATGCCTTGCTGTTCTTTCAAATGACGGATCAGTCGCCCAATGTCTGCGGCATGTTGCTCTGACGACCGATAGGCATCGCTACAACCCGTTGGGGTGGGTGAGCGAAAACTGCCACCCCATTGATCCGTCGGACAGTCCACCACAACAAAGGTGAGGCCTTTTGCAGGGAAAAAATCAATGTGTTTCAAAGCATAGAGCTGAGCCTTGGTAATGGCATTGGCGAAACGATCTGCATCGACTGTCTCCGGAATCCAAAGCTGACTAGGCCAACCTACAAAGAAAAGAACTGCCGTTTTAGGCTGAGACTTTTCTTGACGAACGGATACTGCCCTGAGCAAGGCGGGTGATTTGCTGAACACGCCGTATTCACGCCCCAAGTCGATTTGAATCAATTGGGCATCCAGTGCTTGCGAATTGGCCGCCATGCTGAACAATACGAAGCAAAACGTAGCGATCAACTTGTACATTCGCATCCCCTTGAAACACACAGACAAATAAAAAACCCCACCGTGTTACCACCGTGGGGTTTTAAGACTTTTAAATCCTTAACTGGCTAAGCCAGCGGGGGGATTAGAAGTTTGTTTTCAAGCCGATGGCTGTACGTGTACGCTTGGTGTTGCCAGACACGTCTGTGGTAGCAGCAGCAGCGATCACAGCAGCATCGTCTTTGATGGACTCAGAGCGGAGGTACAAGCTAGTTGTCTTGCTCAAGTTGTAGTTAGCACCGAAAGAAGTCAACTTGGACTCTTTGCCAGCGTATGTGCCCACGTCTTGCTTCAACTTACCTGTAGAAGCCATCAACTCGGTGTTACCCATGGTGTACACAACTGAGTAGGCGTTGTAAGAAGTGTCAGTAGCAACAGTACCTGTTGTTGTCTTCACTGTTTGGTTCAAGAACATGCCTTTGATAGCACCCATGGTGTAGTTAGCACCCAAGGTGTTCACTGTGGTAGCAGTAGTACCTGTACCAACGCTCACGCTGTCTTGCTTCAATGTGCTGTAAGAAGCTGCCAATGGGCCGTTAGCGTAGTTCACGCCAACTTCAGTAGAACCCAGCTTGTCGTAAGCACCCAATGTGGTGCTGAAAGCTGTTTGTTGAGCTGTCAAGCCAGTTGATGTGCTGGCAGATGCGCCGTTGTTGGCTTTGGTTTGCTTGGCAGATTTGTTCAAAACAGCCTTGAAGCCAGAGAAAGTGGCAGAAGACAAACGGACTTGGTTTTCGTCACGCACTGCAGTGCCAGCAGCGTCAACGCGAGACACTGAACCGTAACCACCACCGATGGCTGTACCGTAAGGTTGGCCGGTGCCCAATGTGTCCAATGTGTTGAAGTTGATCGCGCCGAAGTCGATGCGGCCGATACCAGCTTGGTCCAGACCAACGCGCAATTCGCCGTTGCCGAATGTGCCAGCTGTTGCGTTCACTTGTTTATCAAGCGCCAACTTAGTAGCGTCGCCAGAGGTGCTGGAAGCAGTACCTTGGTTGGCCTTATTAGACACAACGCTCCAGTCGGTTTCAACGCGGAAGTCAGCCTTCAAACCGCCACCGAGGTCAGATGTACCACGGAAGTTGATTTGAGAAGTGCCAGAACCGTTGCCTTGGATACCGTTAACTTTGGTACCTTTGAGGTTCAGAGATTGGTAGCCAGCGTCCATCAAGCCGTCGATTTGGACAGAAGATTGAGCTTGTGCGCCGAAGGCTGCGAGTGCTGCGATAGCAACGAGGGTTTTTTTCATTTCAAGGTTCTCCAAGGTTTGAACAGGGGCCCTACTTTTTCGTAGAGCCAACCTCCGTTTTCGGGAAGTTGAACGTATTGAACCAGACTCCGTTGAATAAAACTATGACAGGTGTCAAAAACTCGTCTTTTCCGTTGCATGCATGCAACAACCCCTAGGGATAACCCCGCGCAAACCCTTGGAAATTGTGGGTTTTGACAAATTTATGCGGCTTTGACGCACGTCATGCAACACCCCGACTCGCCACCTTAAACTTCCACACATGGACCGTTTATTGACCGCCGCCGACAGTGCCTTGCGCACGGTGTTTGCCCGCCACCACGCCAACCGCCCCACGCCCATGTGGGCTGCCGAGGCCCCTACACCGCCAGCATTGACAGACGCCGAAAAAACCGAGGCAGCCGCCCTGATGCGCGTGAACCATGTGGGCGAGGTGTGCGCCCAAGCGCTGTACACCGCCCAAGCCTTGGCCACGCAAGACCACGCCTTGCGCCAGCACCTGACCACCGCATGTGACGAAGAAACTGACCACTTGGCTTGGTGCGAACAACGCCTGCAAGAGCTAGGCGGACGCCCCAGCTGGCTCAACCCGCTTTGGTACGCAGGTGCATTCGCTATTGGCTACGCCGCCGCCAAACTGGGTGGCGACCGCATGAGCCTTGGATTTGTGGTGGAGACCGAACGCCAAGTGGAAGCGCACTTAGAAAGCCACCTTGGGCGACTGCCCGCCAACGATGGCCCCAGCCGTGCCATCGTGGCGCAAATGAAGGTGGACGAGGCGCAACACGCGAAGGACGCGCAACACGCAGGTGCAGCAGAACTGCCCGCGCCTTTCAAAGCCATGATGCAAGTGGCCGCCAAGGTGATGACCACCGTGGCGCATCGCATCTAAGTCTTTGCTTTACGGCTTTTAAGCCTCTACCAGCTCAAAGCTGGTGGTGATTTCTGCGGTTTTGCCCAGCATGATGCTGGCCGAGCAGTATTTGTCGTGGCTCATGGCAATGGCGCGCTCCACCGCGCTGGCTGGCACGCCTTGGCCCGTCACGGTGAAGTGCATGTTGATCTTGGTGAACACCTTGGGGTCTTCGGTGGCGCGTTCGCTCACTATCTTCACGCTGCAGCCTTGCACGTTGTGACGGCCACGTTTCAAGATGAGCACCACGTCATACGCGGTGCAGCCACCTGTGCCTGCCAAGAGCATCTCCATGGGGCGAGGCGCCAAGTTTTGGCCGCCGTTCTCGGGCTTGGCTGCATCGGGCGCGCCATCCATGGCCACCACATGGCCGCTGCCTGTTTCTGCAATAAAGCCCATGCCTGAACGGGTGCCTGAGTTGCCGGTCCAGCTGACGGTGCATTCCATGAGTGTTTCTCCAATAAATTTCTAGCGTGATTGTCTGCGAAATGTTGCACCGCAACAAAATTTGCATACAATTTGGGCTTGTCTCCTCCACCCTCAAAAGTGGATTCATGCCCCGAGTTGCAAAACTCGGGGCTTTTTTTCGCCTGTGCTGATTTTTTCATAAGAGACAATCACCTCATGTCTACCCGCACCACCAAAGCGCGCGCGCTGCAGCCCGCCGATTACTTGAAAAAAATCTTGACCGCCCGTGTGTACGACGTGGCGAGTGAATCTGCGCTGGAGGTGGCGAAAAACCTCAGCCGTCGAATTCACAATACCGTGCTCTTGAAGCGCGAGGACCAGCAGCCCGTGCACAGCTTCAAACTGCGCGGCGCGTACAACAAGATGGCGCACCTCACGCCCGAGCAGCTAAAGAAAGGCGTAATTTGCGCCTCAGCTGGCAACCACGCCCAAGGAGTGGCATTGGGCGCAAAGCGACTGGGTGTCAAAGCCATCATCGTCATGCCCACCACCACGCCCAGCGTGAAGATTGAGGCCGTTAAGGCTTTGGGCGGCGAGGTGGTGTTGGCAGGCGATAGCTACTCGGACGCCTACACCCACGCCCTCACGCTGGAAAAGAAAAACGGCATGACGTTTGTCCACCCGTTTGACGACCCCGATGTGATTGCCGGCCAAGGCACGATTGCCATGGAAATGCTGCGCCAGTTGCAAGGCCTCAACCTGCACCAACTCGACGCGGTGTTTGTCGCCATTGGCGGCGGTGGCCTGATCAGCGGCGTGGCCAACTACATCAAGGCCGTGCGCCCCGAAATCAAAGTAATTGGCGTGCAAATGGACGACTCGTCCGCCATGATGCAGTCGGTGCAAAAAGGTAAACGCGTCACACTCAACGACGTGGGTTTGTTCTCCGATGGCACAGCCGTGAAGCTGGTGGGTGAAGAAACCTTCCGCGTGAGCAAAAACTTGGTGGACAGCTACATCACGGTTGACACCGATGCCGTGTGCGCCGCCATCAAAGATGTGTTTGTGGACACCCGAAGCATCGTTGAGCCTGCAGGCGCCTTGGCCGTGGCCGCGATCAAGCAATACGTGGCTGAGCACAAAACCAAGGGTGAGACTTACGCCGCCATTTTGTGTGGGGCGAACATGAACTTCGACCGCTTGCGCTTTGTGGCCGAGCGCGCCGAGGTGGGTGAAGAACGCGAAGCCTTGTTCGCTGTGACCATCCCCGAGCAACCGGGCAGCCTGCGCCGCTTTTGCGAGCTGATTGGCAAGCTGCCTAGCTTTGGCGGCAGCAAATCGCCCCGCAATGTGACCGAGTTCAACTATCGCATGAGCGACCAAGCCAAAGCCCATGTGTTTGTGGGTTTGACCACTGGCATCAAAGGCGAAAGCAGCAAGATTGCAAGCCACTTCACCAAGAGCGGCTTTGAGGCCATTGATCTCACCCACGACGAGCTGGCCAAAGAGCACATTCGCCATATGGTGGGCGGGCATTCGTCGCTCGCGCATGAAGAACGCATCTTGCGCTTTGAGTTCCCCGAGCGCCCCGGTGCACTGATGAAGTTCTTGCTGGCCATGCGCCCCGGCTGGAACATCAGCCTCTTCCACTACCGCAACCAAGGCGCGGACTACGGTCGCATCTTGATGGGCTTGCAAGTGCCAAAGACCGACAACAAAGCGTTCACCGCATTCTTGGATGGCTTGGGTTATCCGTATGTGGAAGAAACGCAAAACCCAGCGTATCGCTTGTTCTTGCAGCGTTAAATCGATAAGCGCAAAAAGCAAAAGGGGTAGCTTGGCTACCCCTTTTTAGTTTGCATCAACGCTTGGTTGGTGGCTTGTTTGTCTCATAGCCAGCTTATTTCTTAGCGGGCAGTTCAAGCGCCAAGGTTTGCGGCCCGTCCAGCGCAGCACCTAGCGTCACGCGCCGCCCCTCAGCCGATTGCAACACCAAGCCATCCGCCACCACAGCGCCCACGCGGAAGGGCTTGGCGGCTTTGCCGTCCACCGCGATGAGCGCAGCGCCTGCATTGGGCCCACCTGCCATCACGCCTTGCAACTGAAACCGGCTGGCCAGCGTCGGCGCAGCCACTGCTTGCACAGGCGCAGCACCCAGGCTACGCGCAGCGGCAGAGACATCTACCTCAGGCAAGGCCTGCGCAGCAGTGGTGGCATTGCTGGGTGCAGCACCCGTGGCCGACCAACGCAAGCCCCAAGTCACCGCACTGAACGCCACAACGCCCCACACCAACAAGGTGGCGGCGGGCAACACCACACGCGACGAAGCGCTCAAGGCGGTGGCAAATGAAGGGCGGTAGCGAAGCATGAGCGGATTATGATTGATCATTGATAGGAAATTTTTGAAATGCCTGATATGCAAGCCCAACAAAACGCCCCCAAAGCCAAACGCCAACGCGGCTTCACGCTGATCGAACTGATGGTCGTGCTCGCCATCATTGGCGTGTTGGCTGCACTGGTGGTGCCTAACGTGCTCAACCGTGCCGACGACGCACGCGTGACCGCAGCCAAAACCGATGTGGGCAACCTCATGAACGCGCTCAAGCTCTACCGCTTGGACAACCAAAACTACCCCACGGCCGAACAAGGTCTGAACGCCTTGGTGGTCAAACCCACGGCAGGCCAAGTGCCGCTGAACTGGAAGCCCTACATCGACAAGCTCCCCAACGACCCTTGGGGCCGCCCTTACCAATACATGAATCCTGGCGTGAAGGGTGAAGTGGATGTGCTGTCACTCGGCGCTGACGGCCAACCCGGCGGCGAAGGCAAAAACGCCGACATCGGCAGCTGGCAATAAAACAATCGCGCCCATCAGCCATGCAACGCCAGCACGGCCTCACTTTGTTGGAGCTGTTGGTGGTGCTGGCCATCATTGGCTTGAGCGTGGCTGGTGTGAGCTTGTCACTACGCGACAGCAGCCAAACTCAGCTAGAGCGTGAAGCACAACGCTTGATCGCCGTTTTAGAAGCAGCCCGTGCGCAATCGCGCACCAGTGGCATTGCCTTAATTTGGCAAGCCACACCCGAAGGCTTTGTCATTCGGCCTGCAATCGCACCCAACCCAATTGCAGCCCGCACAGAAACTTGGCTAACGGCGGGGACCCAAGCAGTGGTCAGCACGGTCAATGTTTCACCAAGCAACGTTGCGCCTACCAACTTGGTGGTGCTAGGCCCCGAACCCATCTTGGCGCCCGCTCGCATCACACTCAGCGTGGCAACGGCCAACAACGCAAAAGCAGCCCCTGCGCTGACCCTTGGCACAGACGGGCTGCGCCCCTTTCAGGTGTTGCCATGAAACAGCGCGGCTTCACACTCATCGAGGTGTTGGTGGCGCTCGCCATCGTGTCGATTGCTCTAATGAGTGGGCTCAAGGTCAGCGGCGCGCTCACACGCAACGCGCAACGCCAAGCCGATGTGCTGCTTGCGCAAATTTGTGCGGACAACGCCTTGAACCAATTACGCCTCTCGCAACAACTGCCCAGCGTGGGCGACTCGCGTCTACCCTGTCCGCAGGCCGAGCGCAACTTTGAAGTGGCGCTGACGGTGCGCACCACGCCCAACCCTGCGTTTCGTCGTGTGGACGCACAAGTGTTTGACACTGCCACCCCTGTGCTCAACATCACCACCGTCTTGGGGCGTTACTGATGGCCAACGCCAAGGATCAACGCGGCTTCACGCTCATTGAGCTACTCATCGCCATCACGCTCATGGCGGTGCTGGCGGGCTTGGGCTGGCGTGGGCTCGACAGCCTCATGCGCAGTCGCGACATCACGCAAGCGCAGGTCGACCAAACCGCCGTGCTGCAGACCGTGCTCGCGCAATGGCAAGCCGACCTCAATGCGGTGCAACCCGTGCCTAGGCTTTCCGAAGCAGGCGTACTGTGGGATGGCCGCACACTGCGCATCACGCGCCGCGCCACCGCATGGCGTGCCGATGGCGCTGACGCAGGCTTGTGGGTGGTGGCGTGGACATTGCGCGGCAACCAATGGCTGCGCTGGCAATCGCCGCCCCTGCAAACGCGTGCAGCTTTGCAACAAGCATGGGCCAATGCCGAACGCTGGGGCCAAAACCCGAGCAGTGATGACGCGTTGCTTGAGACCCAATTGATCCCCCTTGACGCATGGCAGCTCACCTACTTTCGTGGCAATGCGTGGACCAACCCACTCTCGAGCGCGAGCGACAGCTCGGGCGTGAGCCAGCAAACCAACACGCCTAACCAAGGCGCAATGCCCGACGCCATTCGCCTACAAATTGACCTGCCCGCCACCACCAGTGTGCGAGGCCGCATCACCCTCGACTGGGTGCGCCCCAACTTCAGCAACACCAAAACATGAAGCACATGGCAGGCTCCTCACAACGTGGCGCAGCTTTACTCGCCGCCATGCTCACTGTGGCTTTGGTGGCTACGTTTGCGGCAGGCGCTTTGTGGCAGCAATGGAAATCCATCGAAGTGGAAGGCGCGGAGCGCCAACGCACGCAAGCACGTTGGTTGCTGACGGGCGCACTGGACTGGGCACGCGTCATCTTGCGCGAAGACGCGCGTGCGGGCGACGCCAGCGCACCTACCGATCACTTGGCTGAGCCTTGGGCTGTGCCGTTGCAAGAAGCCCGTTTGTCTAGTTTTTTGGCTGCGTTGCCCGATGGCACAGGCAACACCATCGATGACGAAAAGTTTGCACGCCATGTGCTTTTATCAGGTGCTGTGAGCGACTTGCAAGGCAGGCTCAATGTGACCAACTTGATCCAGGGCGAGCAACTCGATGGCAAAGCCATGCTCGCTTTTGAACGCCTGTTTGACGCCTTGAGCATCCCGCCAGCCCAACTCAACCTACTCGCCCAAGGCTTGTTGGCCGCACAAAAGCAAACCAGTAATTCCCCCCTGATGCCACAACGCGTGAGCCAACTGAGCTGGTTGGGTTTATCGCCTCAAGCCGTGCAAGCTCTGAGCCCACACATTGCCTTGCTGCCCACTCGCACGGCTGTGAACCTCAACACGGCCAGCGTGCAAGTGCTCTACGCCAGTGTGCCAGGCCTGAGCATGTCAGAT